>DCWG01000062.1:20586-53312 GCA_002327525.1 Gammaproteobacteria bacterium UBA2168
AGCTGCGGGGCGATGCGGACGATCGGCAGGTGCCCGGCGCACGCCATGCGCTGCAACACAACCTGGGGCTGGGCGGTGCCTGCGTCGTGACGCTCTACTCCAACGAATAGGGGCCGAGCACTATGGACACGAGCCTCATCGGGCAGAAATCCACACCGAAGATCATCGTCGCCGAGCAGGGACAGATGCAGTTCTTCGCCAAGGTAACCGGGGCCAGGAATCGCATCTACTGGGACGTGGAAGCGGCCAGAGCAGCAGGTCATCCGGCGCTACCGGCGCCACCCACCTTTCTGTTCAGCCTTGATCTGCTGGCGCCGTCCGGGGATCCGGGTGTACTCGTTCAGATGGGTATCGACATCGGCCGCCTGCTGCATGGAGAGCAACGGTTCAAGTACGGCAAGCCCATCTACGCGGGCGATGAGATCACGCTGCAAAGTGAGATCACCGACATGTACGAGAAAAAAGGCGGGGCGCTGAAATTCGTCATCACCGAGACCACGGCCACCAATCAAAAGGGTGAGGTAGTGGGGTCGATGACAAACAGTCTCATCATACGCTAGCGGGAAGAGAATCATGGCACAGCTCAACTACGAAGACGTGCAGGTCGGCGACCAACTGCCGGAGCACGTTTGTGGACCCATCTCGCGCGCGACGCTGGCACTGTTTGCAGGCGCATCCGGAGATTACAATCCCATACACATCGACAGCGATTTTGCCAAGAAGGCAGGCATGCCCGACGTTTTTGCTCACGGCATGCTATCGATGGCGTATCTGGCGCAACTGCTTACCAACTGGGTGGATCAGAGCCAGCTGCGCGAATACGGAGTGCGCTTCACGTCGATCGCACCGGTACTTGCCACGGTCACCTGCAAGGGCAGGGTGGTGGAGAAGGGTGAGGTGGATGGCGAACCCTGCGTGAAGGTGGAGATAACCGCAGAAGTGGACGACGGCACGAAAACCCTCGTGGGCGACGCCGTGGTCGGTTTCAGCTAGCCGATTAGGAGACAAGGAGAAGGTAATGTCTGATATACGATTCGATGACCGTGTCGTGGTCGTCACTGGAGCAGGTAACGGCCTTGGGCGTGCCTATGCGCTCGAGTTTGGATCACGCGGTGCGAAGGTGGTCGTCAACGACCTCGGAGGATCCAGTTTTGGCGAGGGATCCGATCAGCGCATTGCCGATGTCGTGGTGGATGAAATCAAGGCTGGCGGTGGTGAAGCGGCGGCCAACTACGATTCGGTCACCGATGGGGAGAAGATCGTTCAGACGGCACTGGATGCTTTCGGGCGGGTGGACGTCGTCATCAACAACGCCGGTATCCTGCGCGACAAGACCTTCCACAAGATGAGCGAAGAGGACTGGAACCTCATCTATGACGTGCACGTGCGCGGCACGTTCAAAGTCACGCACGCCGCCTGGCCGCTCATGCGCGAGCAGAACTATGGCCGCATCCTGTTCACGACTTCGGCGGCCGGTGTGTACGGTAATTTCGGCCAGACCAACTATTCCATGGCGAAACTGGGTCAGCTCGGCATGGCGCAGACACTTGCGCTGGAAGGGCGCAGCAAGAACATCTGCGTCAACACGATCGCGCCCATCGCGGGTTCGCGCCTGACCGAGACGGTGATGCCGAAAGAACTCGTGGATGCGCTGCGCCCCGAATTCGTGGTGCCGCTCGTCGTGAAACTGTGTGACGAGAACAGTACCGAAACTTGTGGTCTCTACGAGGTGGGAGCCGGCTTCATCGCGAAACTGCGATGGGAACGCACACAGGGTAAGACCTTCAGCATTGCCGAAGGATTTACGGCGGAAGACGTACTCGATGCGTGGGATGAAATCATCGACTTCACCGACGCAACACATCCGTCCAACATCACCGAGGCTAACACGGCCATCATGACGAATCTCAAATCGGCGGCGTCCTGATCCGAAAAAAACGCGTGACTGATCGGGGATGAGGGCGGTCTTCCAGCGATTCCGGCCTTCATGTCCTGTTCAGCTTGGTTGGCGAAAATCACGTCATGCGCGTGGTTCTTTTCATCCTCTCCCTGTTCGCCCTGCCGGTAACTGCCGAGATACGCTGCGACACCGAACTGGTGACTCGAGGTGCTACACACCATGAGGTTCGTGAGCGCTGCGGCGTGCCGCTGTCAGAGTTCAGCTTCATCGACTACCGCTACCCCGGATACGCGGTGTACGTGGACGAATGGCTCTACGATATGGGCAGGAACCGTTTTCGCCGGCTGCTGCAATTCGAAAACGGACGGCTCGTGCGGGTGGATGTGAGGGACAAGCCGGGGCGGATCAGGCGGTCTCGCGGTGAATGACCCGGTGTATGTCCGCCAGTCGGTCGATGATCGCATCCACTGAGCGTGCATCCGCCTGGAAGATGGCGGTCGCGTTCACCGCGCCCCACTCGAAACCCATTTCCCGAACCGCCGCGGCTCTGGCGGCGACCATATCCATGTCGCTGTAGAACGCCTTGCCGGAGGTATCCTGAGGCGGCACGACGAGCATCTGCTGCAGGCCGATGCATGTCGGGTCGCGCCCCGCGTTTTCCGCCGCACGATGGATATGCTGCACCTGGGCTGCCGCCTGCGTGGGATCCACGATGGCCGGTGCCATCCAGCCTTCGCCCAGCTCTCCAACCCGGCGCAAGGCGCGGCGGCTGGTTCCGCCGATCCAGATGGGTAACTCGCCGCCCTGCGGGGGTTTAGGTTCCATGGCCATGGCAGTGGATGTGTAGTACTCACCGGCAAAGTCGATACGTGAGTCGCTCCAGTAGGCGCGCATCAGATGGATGGCCTCGTCCATGCGCCGGCCGCGGTCGCTGAAATCCTCCTCCAGCGCATCGAATTCGGACGCTTGCCAGCCCACCCCGATACCGAGCCGCACGCGTCCGCTGGACAACGTATCCAGCGTGCTGATCTGCTTGGCCACGAGCACGGGTTGCCGCTGAGGCAGAACCAGTACCTCGGTGCCGAGCCCGATGCGGCTCGTTACCGCAGCTGCGTATGACAGCGTCATCAGCGCTTCCAGGATTGGCATCTCTGCTGGATACATGGGGGCGGGGCGATCGTCCGTGGGGTATCCCATCAGCACGTGGTCGAACACGTCGAGCTGGTCGTAGCCGATCTCCTCGATGGCCCGGGCCAGACGGATCACCGCCTCGGGACCTTCCCGATAGGCGACACTCGGAAATTCGACGCTTAGCTTCATGGTTGATCTCCTTGTTCCCATGATCATAGCGCCAGTGCTCGAATGCGGGTAGGGTTACGCGTTTTGCGCACCCGTCATGAGCCAACCCGTTCAACCCATCCGCCCGGCCGCGACCGTGATCCTCGTGAGAGAGGCGGAAGACAATTATGAGATCTTCATGCTGAAGCGCACGAGTCGCGCGTCGTTTGCGGGCGGCATGTTCGTCTTCCCCGGCGGCCGTGTAGACAGCGACGATCATCTGCACAAATACGATGAGCACCGTACGGGACCCAGCGAGGTACAGCAGCCGCAGGCCGCGGCGCTCGGGGCCGAGTGGCGAGGTTACTGGATCGCCGGGATCAGAGAGAGTTTCGAAGAAGCGGGCCTGATGTTGGCGTACACGCAGGGAGGTGAGTTGCTGTCCTATTCCGATGATGAGGTACACGCGCGCATGGACGCATACCGGCATCCGCTGCACGGCGGTGAGCTGTCGCTGCTGGAGATCTGTGAGCGTGAGAACCTGAAGCTGGCGGTGGATCGGATTCATTTCTACAACCGCTTCGTCACTCCGTTCGGCCGGCCCCGGCGTTTCGATACGCGCTTCTTCATCGCCGAGGCGCCTGCCTCTCAGACCGGAGCGCATGATGAGAAGGAGACGGTCGACAGTATCTGGATCTCACCGGCTGAGGCGCTGGCGCGTAATGCGGCCAGGGAATTCGATCTGATGCGCGTTACGCAAGTGCAGCTGACCGAGCTCGCCCGCTACGCCAATGCGCGAGAGGTGCTTTGGTTCGCGGCGAGCAATACGCACTTCCCCATTCACAGACCCACCATGCCGGTGGATCTGCCGAATTCCAAGGGCTGATCGTCCCTGATGGTGTGCTGATCAGTCGCGGCGCATGGCCGGCCTGTTCCCATAGGTCAAAGCGCGCCACAGCCATTCGGCCGGTCCGAAACGGTATCGTTCGAGCCACCAGGGACTCAGTATCAGCTGCAGCAACCAGATGGCGAATACGATCAGGTAAAGCGCCCAGCGCTCCATTTCTCCCACCAGCGCCAATCCCGCACCCGTGAACAGGAACAGCGCAATGGCCGAGTGCATGAGGTAGTTCGTCAGTGCCATGCGTCCGACGGTCGAAAGCCGTGCCCGAAGGCCGGGTAACAGCATGAGCTTGCACGCAATCATCACGAGACCCAGATAGCCGAACGCCATGCCGAGACGGCCGAGGTGGTAGGTGATCTGAAAGTAGGGGAACGATACCAGCATGTCGAAGTCCGACGCGAAGGCCTTGTGCGCCTCGAAGACGTTGAGGCCGAGTCCCACGGCGAATCCGGCGAGTGTCAATCTGGTGTACTGGCGCACGGAGAGTTCGGCGTTCAGGATACCGTATTTGTATAGGGCCATGCCGATCAGCATCATTGCCAGGGCATCCCAGAACAAGATGACGGGTATGGTGTAGGAGAAGTACTCGGTCATGTACTCGGCCGTCCATGCGACCGCTGTGACGAAGCTCGTCCTTCTCGCGACAAGTTCTTCGTCCGCACCGGTGTAGTTCGCTTCGAACTCATACCAGACGTCTGCGGCCTGCTCGGTTTCCGGCGATACCCTCTCACCGGCTGCGATCGCTTCGGCGGCTTCGCGTGCGAGCCCGAGCCCGAAGCCCTGGGCAACGTTCAGTAACGAAATCAGTACGACGAGTACGATCCCAGCGCTCAGCAACCTTTTTGCCGAGCCGTTTCGGCACAGATACAGACACGCACCCGCAAGGGCGTAGACAGTGAGTATGTCGCCCACCCACAACAGGACGTAGGCGTTAAACAGACCAAAAACGAACAGCCAGAACTGGCGTTTGTAGTGAAGTATGCCTCGCCCCTCGCGCGCGCCCGTTGCAAACAGCACGACACCAGCGCCGAACAGTATCGAGAACAGACACCGCATCGCCCCTTCGAAAAGGATGTCTACGAACGCCCATACGCCCAGGTTCAGGGTTGGATTACCCCCGGAGCCGATCGTTGGGTCGAAGTATCCGCTGCTTTGCAGTCCGAAACCGAGGATGTTCAGTAACAGAATGCCGAGCAGAGCGAGCCCGCGCAGTACATCCAGCGACTGGATACGAGCTGTCTCGGTGACGGGGCCGGTAGCGAGTTCGCTCATTTAGACACGATAGGAGGTGCAGGCTGGCATTTCAATTAGTGTGTTCATGCGCGCATAATCCGGCGTCTTTTGGACAGTGGAACAGCCGTGGAGATGCGGCCCTACAAAGAGAGCCGTGACCTTGAGGCCGTGCAGCGCATCTGGCACGAGATCGGCTGGATCGACAACAAGGCCGGTGAGGAAGGACTTGCCGATCTGCTGCGCGTGGGTCGCGCGATGGTTGCCGCCATTGATGGCGTCGCGGAATGCCTGGTTCACGCCACTGCGGGTGCGATTCGTTACCAGGACACGGACCTCGATCTGTGTGCCGTGACCGCCGTCACCACCAGCCGAATTGCACGCAAGCAGAGGTTTGCGCAACAGTTGACCGCCCTGCAGCTGGCGGACGGCGCGAATGCGGGTGCGAAAGTGGCGGCACTCGGAATGTTCGAACAGGGATTCTATGACCGTGTCGGGTTTGGGACGGGTGCCTACGATAATTTCCTGCGCATCGACCCGGCATCACTTCTGATCGATGCTTCCTTCCGAGTGCCGCAGCGACTCACGAAGGACGACTGGAGCGCCGTGCATGCCTGCATGCACCGCCGCCCTCGCAGCCACGGTGGTGTCATTCTGCACCCACCGGAGATCATCAAGGCGGAGCTGCAGTTCAGCGAGCAGGGATTTGGTCTCGGTTACCGTGAAGGAGGCCAGATCACTCATTTCATCTGGATCCATGCCAAAGACGTGGAACACGGACCCTACCGGGTGACGGGAATCGCATATCAGACTCACGCCCAACTGACGGAGCTGCTGGCGCTGATCAAGTCTCTGGGGGATCAGGTGTCTGTGGTACAGCTCTGGGAACCGCCGGACGTGCAGCTGCAGACGCTGTTGAGGCAGCCGTTTCGCAACCGCCGCAACAGCGCAAAGTCCGACTATGCCAACGAGCATTTCGCCGAGGCCTGGTGGCAGCTGCGCATCCTCGACGTCGCGGCATGTGTGTCGGCGAGATCCTGGATCGGTTCTCCGCTCGAATTCAACCTGCGGCTCACGGATCCGGCAGAAGCGTTGCTGACCGGTAGCAACTGGCGTGGCGTGGCAGGCGACTATCATGTGCGCATCGGCGATAAGTCGGAGGCCGCAAGCGGGCACCGCTGCGGATTGCCCCTGATCGAAGGCGGCGTGAATGCGTTCTCACGCCTATGGTTCAACGTGCTCAGCGCCACGGGACTGGCTGCGTCGGGAGAGCTCTCCATGGACGAGACGCTCGTGAAGCAGCTGGACGAGGCATTGCGCCTGCCGAAGCCGATCTTTGGCTGGGAGTTTTGAACGAACGTTTTCTCATCGATGATATTCCGGTGGAACTGCGCCGGAACAAGCGCAGACGCACGCGCATCGCCATGGACATCGACCCGGCCGGACACGTGGTGCTCGATGTTCCGCAGCGCACCGCGCTTTGCGATGTGCAAGCGCTGGTTCGCGAGCACGGCCGGTGGCTGCGTTATCGGCTGAACAGGGTACGCGAGGAAACCGCGCACCTCGGGCGCATGGGCTACGAGTCCGGGGAAGTGGTGCTCTATCTGGGCGAACCGCTGACACTGGAGCACCACGCGGGCGATGACGTTCGGTTGAAAGGGTTGGTATTGCGAGTACCCTCGGGCGATAGCGCGTGCACGCGGAAGCACGTGCGTACCTGGTACCGTCAGCAGGCGGGAAGCGTATTCGAGGCGGTGCTCGCCAGTTATCGGCATCTGCCCTGGCTCGAAGGTCGCCTGCCCCCATGGCGTCACCGTTTCATGAAAAGCCAGTGGGGAAGTTGCAGTTCGAAGGGTGCCATTTCGCTGAATACGCACCTGGTGCGCACGCCTCGGCGGCTCATCGAGTACGTCACACTGCACGAACTCTGCCACCTGCGCCACCACAATCACTCACGCCGTTTCCACGCGCTGATGTCTACGCACATGCCGGACTGTGCCGTGCGCAGTAAGGAACTCGGTCGCTGCATGAGCCTGTTGCTCGATGAGTAGATTGCTCGAAAGCCTCGGCTGGAAACCGTTCTTCGGCCAGCAACTCAGTCTGGAGGATCTCGAGATTCTTCATCCCGCGCGCGTGATGGAGATTCAACGCACCGGTCTGGTGGTGTGCAGTGCAAATGGTGAACACCAGGTGAATCTGGGCGGACGCTGGTTTCAGGAGGACGCAGAAGCCCGTCCGACGGTGGGCGACTGGGTGTTGCTGGGTGAACTTCGCGACACCATCGAGAGGGTGCTTGAGCGCAGCAGTCTGATCAAACGGCTAAGCGCGGGGACCACCAGCGACGTACAGTTGATTGCGGCCAACGTGGATACGCTGTTCATCGTCAGTTCCTGTAACGAGGACTTCAACCTGTCGCGCATCGAGCGCTACCTGGCGCTGGCGCTTGATGCCGGTGTCCGGCCGGTGATCGTGTTGACCAAGGTCGACCTGGTGGACGACCACCAGGGCCTGATTGAGCAGGTACACACCCTGCGCTCTGACCTCGTGGTGGAAGGTGTGGTGGCCACCCGCGCTGACACGCTCGGCAATCTGTTGCCATGGTGTGCGTCCGGACAGACAGTGGCGTTGCTTGGATCCTCTGGTGTCGGAAAGTCGACGCTGGTGAATTCGCTCTCGGGCGAGGAGGTACAGACGACCGCGGGCGTCCGGGAAGATGACGGCAGGGGGCGGCATACGACGACGCACCGGTCGCTGCATCCTCTCGCGCGGGGAGGGCTGTTGCTGGATAGCCCGGGGATGAGGGAACTCGGTATCGTGGATGCGCAGGCGGGGGTGGGGCAGTTGTTCGAAGACATCGACGATCTGTCACGTCGGTGCCGCTTCAGCGACTGTGCGCATGCCCAGGAACCGGGCTGTGCAGTAAGAGCCGCCATCGAATCCAGCGAGCTCGACGAACGGCGGTTCGAGAGCTATCAGAAGCTGCTGCGCGAGGAGATGTACAACACAGAGACGATAGCCGAACGTCATACGCGTTCGCGTCAGTTCGGCAAAATGGTGCGCCAGCATCTGGCGCATAGCCACAAAAAGCGATAGACCACCATGACGACAATCGACATGCCGGGGCTGCGGCGGCAAGCAGTCTCGGTCACCCGAAAGATGGCCGCATCACTGCCGGGACTCCGCCAGATGGCGGAGGAAAAGGGACTCAAGATTCATCACCTGGGTGCGGGATATCCTCATCCGGAAGTGACGGATCCGCGCGGCTTCCTGACACATCAGCAAGCCTACTTCGAGCACCTGGCGGGCAATGAAGGCCTGAATGACGCCGATGCAGTGCCGGAGTATCTGAGAGAGTCGTACTCCTACACCGATACCCTCGGTCCGCGCAGTGTTCGTGAGACCTTTGCGCGCGCGTACGGCAATGACTGGCGCATCCAGCTCGATGCAGATCGTATGGTGCCAACAGTCGGTGCGACCGGTGGCATCAATCTGGTGTGTTCCATGTTCGAGCGCCCCGGGACGCCGGTTGCCTATATCACCGATGCGCCCACGTATGCCGGTTTTCTGGCGCGCTCGGCGCTGTGTCATCACGCGCGCGTGTTCAGTGTGGAGATGGATGATGAGGGGCCGCTGGTGGACGTGTTCGTCAGCCAGATTCGTGCGGCCCGGGAGGCGGGGTACGAGGTGCCCCTGTACTACACGGTTCCCGACGGCCACAACCCGGCAGGATTTTCCTTCTCGCAGTCGCGCCGGGAGCAGATTCTCGCGGCTGCGCGCGCCGAGAGAATTCTCATCGTGGAAGATGCACCGTATGTGTACATCAACTACACATCCGGGGCGCAACGTACGAGACCTTTCTTCGCGATGGCGCCCGAGCAGACGGTGCATCTGTTCACGGGATCCAAGATCGGCTTCCCCGGTCCGCGGGTCGGGTTTCTGTATTCCGAGGCAAAACTGGCCATCGCCGGCGGGGTAGAGGTGGACCTCACGGAGTTTGCCGTCACCGAGGCCAGTGCCGACATGCTGTTTCAGAATCCGGCGGCGCTGTACGGTTTCGAGGCGCTGCTGCACCGGCCGGGCGAAGAAGGCGGGTTTGCCGAACGTGGCACGTTCTGGGAACTGGCGGAGGGGAAACTCGCCGTTTACCGCGAGATGCGCCAGATCATGCTCGAAGGCCTCGAGCGCGGATTGGGTGCTTGGCCGGAGCACTTCGGTTGGACGCATCCCGATGCCGGATTCTTCACCGTGTTCACGTTTCGGGATGGCAGTGTGCGTACCGATGAGGCGTTCACCAACGATCTCGTGACTAACTACGGGGTGGTAGCCATTCCGATGTACGACTTCTACCCGGAGGATGCGCGTGATCGCGACGCTAACGCGGGTTTCGATCAGTTACGTCTGTCGTTCTGTTTCAGTGAGAGCGCGGGCGAGGATCGCCGGCGTGATCTCACCGAAGCCGTGGACGCATTCTGCGCGGCGGTGCGGGAGATGTTCGAACTAACTCGCGAGTAGCGGACGAAGTTCCGGATAGATCTGCGGCGGTGCGACGCCGGCGTACGGTAGCGATGGGCAGCCCGAGCATGACTTCCCAGTCCTCGGCCGGCAGCCAGTTGGCCCGCTTTCCGTTGCGATAGCTGTTGCGTACGGCGCCGATGACTCCGGTGCCCAGGTAACGCATGTGCTTGAGCGTTCCGGCCGCAATGATCAGCCCGAGTCCGGGGAAAGGGTTTTACGCGTAGGTGAAGCCGAGCAGACTTGATGCGCAGCAGGTCGACCAGTTTGCGGTTTGGTTCGGTGAACAACTGGCGCGACTGATGAGTGAGGATCCCTAGCTCGTTCCTGTCCCGGAAGCGTCGATCGCGGTTGAAACTGCTTGCACAGTATTCTCTAAGCTATTAATTTAAAAGGAGATATTATCCTGCAGTGGGGCTTCACAGTCCCGATCGCATGACTATGGCGTACTCTGGATAGCATCGGACTGGCCGCTGGGCTAGCGCTCGTGGTAGACGGCATCGATATCGTCGAATTTGTCCACGCCGATCAGTTCCGCCAGCGCATCTAGCGATCCGGAGGCCACGTCAGGGTGGGTCCACGATCCCGCGGTCAGACCTCCATCCACGACCAGCGCGTGTCCCGTGATGAAGCTGGCCTCATCACTCGCCAGAAAACAGGCGGCATTAGCAATGTCCTGGGGCTCGCCGCTCCTCGGAATCGGTTGCATCATCTCGAGCGCCGGGCGCACCGCGGCCGCGTAGTCCTCGTTGCTGCCCACGGCCAGCTGTCCGGCGAAAATCGGTGTGGCGATGCCGCCGGGGCAGATGGCGTTGACACGGATGTTGTAAGGCCCCAGCTCCTGGGAGACGCTGCGGGTCAGATTGATCACCGCGCTCTTGATGGCGCTGTAAACGTGCGGCCCGTATCCGCCGCAGATGCCGGCAACGCTCGCGGTGGAGATGATCACACCGCTCCCTTGCGCGGTCATGACGGGTGCGGCGTGTTTCATACCCATCAACACGCCTTTCAGCATGGCATCTACCGTGCGCTGATAGGGTTCGCCCATGTCGGTGTCGGCAATATCACCGCTCACACCCCCGAATCCGGCGTTGTTGAAGAGGCAATCAAGGTGTCCGAACTGCCCGGTTGCTGCCTTGATGGCTGCCCGTACATCGGTTTCGTTGCACACATCCGTGGCGACGAAGTGAGCCGCAGCGCCGAGTTCATCTGCGAATGCCGCACCTTTCTCCTCCTGAATGTCTGCGATCACCACCCTCGCACCCTCAGTGATGAACTTCTCCACAGTCGCGCGGCCCATACCGCTGCTGCCGCCGGTGATGAGGGCGACCTTGCCTTCAAGACGATTCATCGCGTGCTCCTGTGGTCACGGGATTGTTGCGTATCTCTTCCTGGATTTCGGCGACCCGTTCTTCTGTCAGCGAGTAGTGCCACAGAAGCGGCATGGCAACGAACTTGAACAGAGCCGGTATCACCGAGTAGGTGACGGCCAGCATCAGCAGGGCGAATGCCGTGTTGGTTGTATTGAGCGGATCGGCCAGTGAATCGAATCCGAATATCACGACCAGGTTGGCGCCGACGAACAGCCCCACCGCGTAGGCGAGCTTGCGTGTCATCCCCCAGATGGAGAAGTAGGCGCCGCCCTGGCGTTTTCCGGTTTGCCTTGCGTCCAGATCGACCACGTCAGCGGCCATGGCGTAGGGCAGAGCGGACAGCGCGCCGATGGACGAGCCCTTCAGGCACATCACAAGGATGAAAAACAGAAACTTTCCGGTGGGTGTGCCTTCGAAGTAACCCACGGCACTGGCGTATGCGGCATCGGGTAGAAATGCCAGGATGTTCGAAATCTGGAACGCATCGAACCATGCCATGGGCGCGATGGCGATGAGCGGGATGAAGCAGGACCAGAACGCGTATAAGCCGATAGCCACCATCGTGGCTCTGTGTTTGCCGATCTTGCGCGACAGCTTGAACCACAACGGTATGGCCGCAATCTGGGAGATGAAGTAGGGCGCCAGGTACCAGGCGTAAAGGTCACCGGCAAGCAGAACGTGCTTGACGAAAAAGAAACTCAACGTGTTGGTCATGGCGGAGCCGATGGTGGAGAACAGGAAGATGATCACCAGCCTCCGGTATGGCTCGTTCTGCCACACATAGTGAAAACTCTCACGCAGTGGCAAACGGGTCGTACGGGTCTCGTCAGGGATGCGCTCCGGCACCGAGATCAGCATGTTGGCCACGAGTATCGGCATCATGGTGACGGTGACGACGGCCAGGAAGAAGACGATGTCCACCGGACGCGTGAAATCCCAGAAGAACACCACGATGGGGATGAACACGCCCAGCAGGCTTCCGCTCACCGAGAAGCCCTCGCGCCAACTGGTGATCAGCGTTCTCTCGTGGTAGTGCGGTGACAGCTCCGCACCCCAGGCGCTATAGGGAATGTCCTTGATGGTTGCACCGATGTACAGCAGGATCAGCACGCCCAGCAGATAGGGGTAGCCGGAGTTGAAGCTGGCACCCAATAACGTGATGTCGCCGAATTCGAAGGGGGGTACCCACAGCAGCCACATGCCGGCGAGGTATATGGGAGTGCCGATTGCGATGAAGGGCTTGCGCCTGCCCCAGCGAGTGCGCAGACGATCGGACAGAAAGCCCACCAGGGGATCGGTGACGCCGTCGAAAATGCGTGAAAGCATCAGCATGAGGCTCACGAAGCCGAGCGAGAGCCCGAATCCGTCCGCATCCGCATAGACGGCCGGCAGATATACTGCCAGTGGCAGCGCGACCATAGACAGCGGCATTGCCGGTGCGCCGTAGGAGGCGAGGGACCACCTGTTCAATATTCTTGTCTGTGCGCCGGCGTCCTGTGACTGTGGGCCTGCCGATATATCGGTCATCTATATCCCCTCTCACTCTAGCCTACCCTGATTCCACCACGGCCCGCCAGGCAGGCCCCGCTGCTGCGGGGTGTTCACTTGCGGTGGTAACATCGACGGTTTTCCATGTGATAACAGAGGAAAGACTGTGAGCGAATTTCGCGGCGAAGTGCGGGCGTGGCTCGAAGAGAATTGTCCCGCCAGCATGCGTACACCGATGCCGGCGGATGAATACCCGGGCGGCGGACAGAAGATCCGATACAAGAATCCGGACACTAGGATCTGGATGGAACGCATGGCGCAGCGAGGTTTCACCGTACCGATGTGGCCGAAAGAGTACGGCGGCGGGGGGTTGTCGAAAGAGGAGAACCAGATTCTGCAGGAGGAGTTGAGGTGCATCAACGCGCGCCCCGCGCACGTTGGTATGGGCATCAGCATGATCGGTCCGGCCTTGCTCGAATACGGTACCGAGGAGCAGAAACAGGAGCATCTTCCGAAAATCGCTCGCGGCGATATCTGGTGGTGTCAGGGTTACAGTGAGCCGAATTCGGGATCTGATCTTGCGAGCCTGCGCACCTCGGCGGTGGAGGATGGTGACGAGTACATCATCAACGGTCAAAAAATCTGGACGTCCGGTGCTGATTATGCGGACTGGATCTTCTGTCTTGTGCGCACGGATCCGAATGCACCCAAGCATGAGGGCATTACTTTCATCCTGTTTTCGATGGACGATCCTGGTGTGTCCGTCAGACCCATCAAACTGATCAGCGGACTCTCGCCCTTCTGTGAAACCTTTTTCGACAACGTGCGGGCGTCCAAGGCGAACGTTCTCGGTGAGGTCAACAAGGGGTGGACCGTGGCCAAGCGATTGTTGCAGTACGAGCGCACCTCCATCGGCGGTATCGGCGGCGGCAGCCAGAAATCGGCCACGCTCGAGGAAATGGCCGAGGTCTACGTTGGCAAGGAGAGCAACAAACTCGCGGATCCGGCATTGCGCCGCGCGGTGCTCGGTCACCGAATGAACGACCGGGCGTTCGGGCTCACCATGAAACGCACGGTGGAAAACTCACAGGCAGGTATCGCACCGGGTGCGGAGTCGTCGATGTTCAAGTACTACGGCACCGAACAGAACAAAGGCCGCTTCGAACTGATGCTGGAGATGATGGGACCACGGGCGCTCGGCTGGGGGGACTCGCCGTTCGACGACCAGGAGCTCGAGACCACGCGTGGCTGGTTGCGATCCAAGGCCAACTCTATCGAAGGGGGTACGTCCGAGGTGCAGCTCAACATCATCGCGAAGCGTGTACTGGGAATGCCGGATTGATCCGCGCATAGTCAGCGTAACAGTGCAATCCAACGAATACCGATGGCTGGTGCTCGGCTACACACTGGTCATCCAGGCCGTGAGCGTCGGTATACTGGTCTACTGTTTCGCCCTGTTCGTGGTGCCCTGGCTCGAGGAGTTCTCCGCATCCCGGCGCGACGTCCTGCTCGCTATTTCGCTGCTGCAGCTGAGCACGGGGATATGGAGCCCGTTGGTCGGTCGGGCCATGGACCGCATGCCCATGCGCTTTCTGGTCTTGTCGGGTGTCGCGATGCTGATCGCCGGCCTGCTTCTGGCATCGGCCGCCACTGCCCTGTGGCAGATTCTGGCGATCTATGCCACCTGCTTCGCTCTCGCCATGGCATTGATGGGTACGCTGGCGGCGCAAACCCTCGTCACGAAATGGTTCGACGACAAACGGGGATTCGCCATCGGTATCTCGGCCACCGGCACCAATCTGGGTGGCATCGTGTTTCCGTGGGTAGCCGCGGGGTTGCTGCTCGACATCGGCTGGCGTGACACCTTCGTCTGGCTTGCTGCAACTGCGCTCGTTCTGGCGGGGCCCGCAAGTTGGTGGGTGCTGCGTCGTGAACCGGAACGAGCAGTGCCGGGTGTCGATAATCCGAGGAGTTCTCAAGGCTGGACGACCCGGGGCATCCTCGGCACGCGCGTGTTCTGGATACCGCTGATCTCCATCGTGCCACTCAACATCGCGTTCAGCGCCGTGCAGTTCAATATCGGCGCTTTCGCCGGCGATCTCGGCTTCGGCGGCGCGGCCGCGTCTCTGATCATGACCTGCTCGGTCATGATGGTAGTTGGGAAGTTTTTTTTCGGCGCTCTGGGCGATCGGTTCGACCACCGCGTTCTCTACTGGATATCGGCCGCCTTCATGATCAGTGGGTTGCTGCAGCTGCGGGGTCAGCCGGACTATTCCGTTACGCTTGCGGCCATCGTCTGCATCGGGCTTTCAGGTGGTGCCATACTGCCGATGTTTGCCCTCATCTTTGGCAGCCGCTTCGGGGTGGCATCGTTCGGCCGGGTCATGGGGCTTGCCATGCTGGGGGTTACAACCGGTGCTGTCGGCCCCATCATTGCGGGATGGATGTATGATGTCACCGGCAGCTACGATCTCGCCTTTCTCTGCAGTGCGCTGTTGTGCGTTCCAGGTGCCGCTCTGATGGCGTTTCTCCCGAAACCAGACGCGCTAGCGTCAGTTACTCCCCAATAACCCGGTCTGGTAGTCTTCGACGTACTTGTTCACGGGCCAGGTCCGTCCAGTACCGAGGATCTCACCCGTCGCCAGAGTAGATGATCCAGCCCCAGGGCTTCGCGATCACCGTATCTCGAAGGACACGCAGACGATTGTGGGGTGAGGGGCCATAGGCGAGATTGGCCTGGCGCTTGACGAGTGCGCTGGCCGCTGTGAGGTCCATCATTTGTGTATGAGAGAGCGTGCGATGTTGGTCAGCCGCTAGAAGTGGTCCTCGAGCTTCTGTGGTCGCGCATCGCGGGCCATTTATTCGATCATTGAGCCATTGTATTGTGTGTGCACGAGAAAAGGGGGAAACATGCGTATTGTGACAGGCATTATGATTGCGACGATGTCGATCGCCGTCTGGGTGGACGACGTGATGACGATCGACGATTTCGCGGCGTTGGTGGGTTGGGACTTCGAGACGGCAGAAATAGAGGCGCAGAAGCTGGGCGAGGGCTTCTACGTGTTTTTCGGTATCGGCGGGAACGTCGGGGTGAGCATCGGCGAGCAGGGCGTGCTGATCGTGGATGATCAGTTTCCCCAGATGATCCCGAGGATCAAGGCGAAGATCCGTGAGCTCGGTGGCGGAGAAGTTGATTTCGCCATCAACACGCATTGGCATTTCGATCACGCCGAGGGCAATCTGACACTGGGTCCGGAGGGCACGTGGCTCGTTTCCCAGGCGCGCTCACGCGCCATGATGGACGGGGAGCACATCATCAATGGCGTGGCGTTTAAGTATCGGCAGCAGGCCTATCCGCCGGAGGCGTGGCCAGTGATCACGTTCGATGATCGCATGCAGTTTCGCTTCAATGGTGAGCAGATAGACCTCGTCCACTTTGCACCGGCACACACCACCGGCGATGCGGGTGTCATCTTCCGCGGTTAGAACGCAGTGCACCTGGGTGATGTGTTCAACATGTCGAGCTACCCGTTCATCGACGTCGACAGCGGCGGCGACCTCGATGGGATGATCCGATTCTGTTCGTCGGTGCTCGCCGAGATCAACGAGGAAACCCGCGTGATCCCCGGACACGGACAGGTGTCGGACTATCAGGGGCTGAAGGACTACATCACCATGCTAAAGACGGTGAGGGAACGTGTCGCGGAGTTGATAGGGGAAGGTGCCGATCTGGATACGGTGGCCGGAGCACTGCCGACCGCCGAATTCGACGAGAAGTTTGGCGATCCCACCGCATTTCTGAATCGTGTGTACGCAAGCTTGTCGCGGGCGGGACGCTGACGTGCTGCGGGTGACGTTTCTACTACGCAAAAAAACAGACATGAGTCACGCGGAGTACTATCGGTACTGGCGGGAACAGCATGGACCTCTGGTGGCAAGCCACGCGCAGCGTCTGAACATACTTCGCTACGTGCAGGTGCATACACTACATGACGAGGGTGCCAACGAGGCGATGGCGAAGGCGCGCGGCGGCATGGAGCCGGTATATGACGGGGTTGCCGAGGTATGGTTCGAAAATCGCGAGTCGCTGCTCGCCACGTTCGAAAGCGAGCCCGGGCAGCGTGCGGCTGCCGAGCTCGTGGAAGACGAGGCGAAGTTCATCGATCTGGCACACTCACCGCTGTGGCTCTCACATGAGTACCCGCAGGTCAATCCGACACCCGAAAACCTGGTTGCCCGGGAACGCTCCTCCATCGTGAAGCTGTACTTTCCGTTGCGCTGCAAGCCCGGGCAGGATGAGCACGAGGCGCAGACCTACTGGTATTCGAACCACGGACCCATCATCCGACGACAGGCGGCCGGCTCCGGCATCTTGCGTTACGTGCAGGTGCACCGTGTGGAAGACGAGCTGGAGGCGGCATTGCGCGAGGCTCGCGGAACCGTGACGGAAGCGTACATGGGGCACGCGGAATTGTGGTTCGACCGGGCTGAGCTCGGCAATGCCACACCGGAGGGTGCCGCGGCCGGACAGCGTGCCATCGAGGACGAGAGCAAATTCATCGACTTCGCCCGATCGTCGATGTGGCTGGCCAAGGAGCATGAGTTCGTCAATCACCTGTAGGCGGCTGTCGCCTACCTTTCGATCGTGCAGCCGGTTCCGGGATGGTAGTAAGCAGCCGTATCGGAGATCAACAGTATCGAGGCTTCAACACCGTCGTGCTCTTCTGCCCAGCGCACGTCGATGGCGCCGGAATCGCTCAGGATGTCCAGATGGCAGTCCTCGAACGTTCGCGCACCGAGATAGATGCACGAGCAGATCTGTTTGGCGGCGTAGCCCGTGCCGACGTCCATCATGGGCTTCACCCACAGCCACACGACGGGGATGCTCGCTGCGATGAGCACGCCGATCGCGATGTTGATTTTTCGAAGAATACTCACCGGCTCGGTCCGCTGGGTGAAAAAGCCTGGATCAGACGCTCGGTCATGGCCGTGGTGTCCTGCCAGGTCTCGGTGTGCTGCTCGCCGAGTCGTACGATGATCAGATCGCGTTTCGGCACCATGGCTACTATCTGCCCCTGTGCACCGTTCATCCAGAAGGTGCCGGTATCAACGGACAATGCAACACTCTGGTTGTCGGTGCGTGGTCCTGCCACCCAGAAGTGGGCGCCATAGGTGGCGTTATTCTCTGCGGGTGCGGGCGTGCGCGTGAAATCGACCCAGCCCTCCGGCAACAGACGCTGCCCGTCCCACATCCCGTCGCGCAGGTACAGATAGCCGAGACGGGCCCAGTCGCGTGCATTAGCCCAAACGAACACACCGCCAACGAAGTTGCCCGCCATGTCGAACTCGAGTTCCATGGACTCGATGCCGAGCGGGTGAAACAGCCTGCGGCGTACGAAATCCGCCACCTGGCGGCGTTCGGGTCCGGCGTGATGGGTGACCAGTGCGCCGAGGATGTTTGAGGTACCCGTGGAATACGCCCAGAAGCTGCCGGGCGCATGGATCAGTGGACGTTCGATGGCGGCGCGAGCGGTGTGCGTTGCAGACTCACCGAACAGCATGTCGGAGACGAACGAGATGGCGCCGCTGGAACTGTTGGCATTGTCGATGCCGCTGGTCATATTGAGCATCTGGCGTAACGTAATCGCGCGCCTCGGATCGTCCTCACCCTGCCAGTCGGCGACGGGCACCGGTTGGTCCAGCGCGAGCACGCCATCGGCCACCAGAAGCCCGGTGATCGCGTTGGTCACACTTTTGGCCATGGACCAGGACATGAAGCGCGAATCGGGCCCGAATCCGGGTGCGTAGGTCTCGAGCACGATACGCCCACCGCGAACGATAAGCAGTGCGCGCGTATCTGGGTGGCCCGCGGGCGGTTGGGGATCGAAGAGATTCGTCAATACCGTGCCAAGGGCATTGGCATCTACGTCAGCGGGCAGGGGTGCCTGCGGCCAGCTCCTCGTTGGCCATGGCGTGCCGGACGGGTGAGGTTGCAGCGGTGGTGCTGCAGCAGCAGGTACCTGGCTTAGCAGCAACAGGGCGCCGCAAAGGCCACGGGAGATGAAGTTCTGTAGTTGGCGCATGGGGCGTTGTTTTACCCATTCGCCGCCCGAGGTTCAATCCGAGGTGTACAGGCGTTTGAACAGCGCGTGCGCGATTGGCGATACGAGTGCTGAAGCCGCTTAGCCCTACGCGATGCGGCGGATGCCCGATTTGCCTGTTCTGCGCCTTCATGGAGATAGGACAGAACCGCGCCGCGAATGCGGATGAAGCGCAGGAATCTCATGATCAGATCTCGTTGTTGCGGGTGCGCAAGTAGATGGCGCCGTATAGAAAGGCAGCGCCGATGACGATACCAATCCACATGTCGGAAGTGGCGAACAGGGCGAAGGTATCTCCCAGGCCGGTCGCGCGGCCGCTGGGCGCCTCATCGACGCTCACCTGAATAGCGGTGGGTATCGCCTTGAGACTGAGATGGTTGCCGATACCCTTGAACAGAACCCCGGTTCCGAAAGTGATGCGCTCGAGCATTCCGATCACGATGGGCATGAACACGGCCCACGCGAACGGGGCACGCGTGACGGCTGACGAAACCAGCAACAGCCAGGCGTAGATAGGCAGCGCCCACAGGCCGTGCACGGCGAAGCCCGCGATCAGTTCCACGAGGCCTACGACGAGTCCTGAATTGCTCCAAAGGTTGCCGACTGTCAATGCGCCTCTGCCCGGCACGAGAAAGGTCATCACGACGAACAGAAAGACATAGGTCGCCATGATCATCGCAATGGTGGCGACCGGCCCGATCCAGGCGATGGTCACGTATTTAGAGAGTACCGTCTCCGCATCACTTGCCGGGACCGACTTCCAGAACAGCACCGAGCGATCCTTGCGGTCGTCGAACAGCATGCCGAGCAGTGTGAAGAACGCGATGATGAAGAACACGAACAGGAAGATCTCGGCAACGCCGTGACGGATCTTGTCGAGTCGATTGGCGAGTGCTGCTTCGGTGGGTATCTCTTCGCTGAGGGATTCGTCGATCAAGGCGGTGATGGAACCCCGGTGCCCCTCGTCATCGAGATCGAGGTTGATTTCGACTGTTCCCGCGATGGCGAGTGAGATCATGACGAACACCACGATCACACCGAAAGTGATAACCGGACCCCAGCCGAGGGCGCCCTTGTGTTCGAGCCATTCCCGGGTGAGCAGCCCTTTCCATACGTTCATAAGTGATCTCCCACCAGCGCCACGAATATCTCGGGCAGATTGGGTGTGGCCACCTCCCCATGGCGTGCCAGGTCGTCTTGGTCCGCGCCTCGAAATAGCATCTCAGTGCCGTGCAGCGTGTGGCGTTCCGAGAGCGGCGCTAGAGCGCGCAGTGCCTGGGCGCCGGATTCGGAGGTTGTGACTTTGGCGAATTCCACGGCGAGTTGGTCGGTCGCGAGGTCGAGAATGTTGCGCCCGTGGTGGATAAACGTCACATCGGTCAGGATATGCTCGATCTCGCGTACCTCGTGTGTGGTCACCAGAATGGAGCGCTTCTCCTCGAAGTAGTCGTTGAGCACCGAATCGTAAAACTGTTGCCGGTACAGGATGTCGAGGCCGAGCGTTGGCTCATCGAGCACCAGCAGCTCTGTGTCGATGGCGAGCACCAAAGCCAGGTGCAGCTGCACGTTCATACCTTTTGAGAGCGTCAGGATCTTCTTGTCCAGACGCACCTCTGTTTTCTCGAGCGCCGCAACCGCGCTCGCGCGGTCGAACGACGGATTGACGTCGGCCATGAAGTCGAGCAGATGCGCAACTCTCATCCAGCGCGGGAGAATGCCCGTATCGGCGATATAAGCCGTGCGGCGCATCAGGTCGCGACGTTTCTTCTCCGGCCGGAGCCCCAGCACGGACAAATCGCCTGCATCGAGGTGGGCGAGGCCGAGGATGCTCTTCAGCGCCGTCGTCTTGCCGGATCCGTTGGGCCCGATCAGGCCCACGATGCGGCCAGGTTCCACGGTGAGGTCGAAGGCGTCGAGGGCCGTGACGTCGCCGTATCGTTTGGTGAGTCCTCGTGCTTGCACCAGGCTCATGATCGATCTCCTATTTGCATGCTCAGCAGTTGTTCGGTATCCAGCTGCAGCGCGTGGATGCGCGCGAGCGTCTCTGGCCACTCTTCGTTCAGGAAGCGCTCGCGTTCTTGCGATAGCGCTGCCTGTTGTGCGCCTTGAGCCACGAACATGCCGAGTCCCCGTCGCTTTTCAAGCAGCCCTTCATCCACCAGCAACTGATAAGCCTTGGACACGGTGAGCGGGTTGATGCGCTCCTCGCTCGCTACCTGGCGCACTGATGGCACGGCTTCGCCCTCCGCGATGAGACCGCCAAGAATCTGGGTCAGAACCAGATCTCTGAGTTGCAGGTAGATGGGTTCGTTGTCTTTCCAGTCGCCCATTGTCTTATCCGATTTGCTGTACCGGTTAAGTAGTGTTGTATATAACTATAACACTAAATCTCTAGCTGCCTACTCTTTTTTCAGGGCGAGAGATCGTAAACCCGCGATCAGGTGCACGGTCTGTGGGACGGTCAGTCATGGGCCAGACTTTGACGCGGAACTTCCTGGTCCGAATCTCGGTCTCCAAAAAGGGGGCGGGTACACTTTCGACCCAATTAAAGTGTACCTGTCCCCAATACTGGAGATCAGGCAACCGCGCCGCTTGCCCTCAGTGCGCTGATTTCTTCTACCGACAGGCCGGCATCGGCGAGCAAATCGTCGGTGTTCGCACCGACGGCGACGGCTGAGGGAGGCACCTCAGCGGGCGTGCGATCGAAGCGGGGCGCGGGTGCGGCTTGGTGGACCCCATCGACATCGACAAAAGTACTTCGCGCGATGTTGTGCGGATGTACCAGTGCATCGTCGAAGTTCAACACGGGTGCATAGCACACGTCCGAGCCGAGCATGATCTCATCCCATTCGTCCCGCGTTTTGGTTTTGAACACGCCCTGCAGCTTCTCCTGCACGGCCGGCCACTCGGCTCGTTCCATCTGCTGGGGCAACTCGTTGTCGCCGTCGAGCCCCGTTTTCTCTAGCAGCAGCGCATAGAATTGGGGCTCGATCGATCCGATGGAGATCCATTTGCCGTCTGCAGTCTCGTACGTACCGTAAAAGTGCGCACCGCCATCCAGCAGATTGGAGGCCCGTTCGTGTTTCCAGTGCGGCGAATTCATGAGTCCGTACACGGCGTTCATCAAGATCGCCGAGCCGTCAGTCATGGCGGCATCCACCACCTGACCCTTACCGGAGGACGTACGCTCGTGAAGCGCGGCCAGAATCCCGAACGCCAGGAACATGCCGCCGCCGCCGAAATCGCCCACAAGATTAAGCGGTGGCGCGGGGCGCTCGCCGCGGTTGCCGATGGCGTGCAGCGCACCGGTGAGTGAGATGTAGTTGATGTCGTGTCCAGCTGCACGCGCGAGAGTGCCTTCCTGACCCCAGCCGGTCATCCGTCCATACACCAGGCGCGGATTGCGTTCGAGACAGATTTCCGGACCCAGGCCGAGACGCTCCATCACCCCCGGGCGGAAACCCTCGATCAGCGCGTCGGCGCTTTCGAGCAGCTTCAAGACCGTTTCCACACCGTCGGGATTCTTCAGATCCACAGCCGCGCTGCGTCGACCCCGGGCGAGTACATCGCCCGGGTCGTTTTGCTGACCGATGGAGGCGGCCCGGTCGATGCGTACCACATCGGCACCCATATCGGCCAGCATCATGCCGCAGAAGGGTCCCGGCCCGATACCCTGCAGTTCGATGACCTTCAGTCCGCTCAGTGGTCCCATTGTTCTCTCCTTTGTATTCGATGTTCTAGAACGAGCGCGGCATGCCCAGTACGTGCTCGCCGAGGTAGCTCAATATGAGATTGGTGGATATCGGCGCGATCTGATACAGACGGGTTTCCCGGAACTTGCGCTCGATGTGGTATTCCTTGGCGAAGGCGAAGCCCCCGTGGGTCTGCATGCAGACGTCGCCCGCCTTCCAGGATGCTTCGGACGCCAGCATTTTCGACATGTTGGCCTCGGCCGCGCAGGGCTCACCAGCATCGAACATGCGCGCCGCTTTCTCCACCATCAGCCAGGCCGCTTCCACCTCGGCGTAGCTGCGGGCGATGGGAAATTGGATTCCCTGATTCTGGCCGATGGGCCGGTCGAAAACCGTGCGCTCGGAGGCGTATGCGCTTGCTTTGTCGATGAAGTAGCGCCCATCACCCACACATTCCGCGCCGATGAGGATACGCTCCGCGTTCATCCCATCGAGAATCACCTTGAAACCCTTGCCTTCCTCGCCCAGCAGGTTGTCGGCCGGAACGTGCAGGTCGTCGAAGAACAGCTCACAGCTGTGGTGGTTGATCATCGATTCGATGGGCCGGATCTCGAGCCCGTTACCCTCAGCCTGATTCACGTCGACGATGAACGCTGACAGGCCCTCGGTCTTTTTGGACGTTCGTTCTTTCGGCGTGGTTCGAGCAAGTAACACCATGAGATCGGAATGCTGGATACGACTGATCCACACCTTCTGACCGTTCACGACGTACGCATCGCCCTCCTTGCGGGCGGTGGTCTTCAGTGACGTGGTGTCCGTACCGGTGGTCGGCTCGGTGACGCCGAAACTCTGAAGCCGCAACTCACCAGATGCGATCTTGGGCAGGTATGCTTTCTTCTGGGCTTCATTGCCATGCCGCAGAACCGAACCCATCACATACATCTGCGCGTGGCAGGCGCCCGCGTGCGCACCGGCGCGGCATACCTCCTCCAACACGACGGCCGCTTCCAGCACACCGAGACCCGCGCCCCCGTACTCCTCGGGTATCAGCACGGTAAGGAAGCCGGATTCGGTCAGTTCTCTCACGAAGTCGCTTGGATAATCGTGCTCGCGGTCGAGTTGCAGCCAGTAGTCCTCTCCGTATTTTGCACATAGTGTGCGCACGGCGTGACGCATCTCTTGTATCTCGGTCGATTCCAATGCCATCTAGTCGTTCCTTCACCCTCGGGACTGATGAGCAACTGTAGCAGAACTCCCGTACACTGCGCCGTTTGCTGCACGACACGGGTCCGTGGCGGAACTCTCCACACAATCGAAATCGTGGCGCACACCGCTCACCCTGTTGGTGCTGATGAGCATCGCCATGCCGGTGGCATTCAATGCATGGTTAGCGCTACTGAACAACTTCGTCGTAGAGCGCGCGGCGTTCACCGGAGTTGAGATCGGCATTCTGCAGAGCCTGCGCGAGGTGCCGGGATTCATGGCATTCACCACGGTGTTCGTGTTGCTGATACTCAAAGAGCAGACCTTCGCCGTGCTCGCACTGGCACTGATGGGACTCGGGGTTGCGCTCACCGGGTTGTTTCCGTTCGCTTATGGTCTTTACTTCACCACGCTGCTGATGTCGGTGGGATTTCACTATTTCGAGGCTGTGAAGCAGTCGCTGTCACTGCAGTGGTTGGATCCGGCGGAGGCGCCCCGCGTGCTCGGCCGCCTGATCGCGGTCGGGTCCGTCACCTCACTGGTGGTGTATGCGGCCCTCTGGCTGTTGCTACAGGTGCTCGAGATCGACTACATCTGGTTGTTTGTGCTGGCGGGCGTGGTGTGCATGGGGCTTGCCGTGTTTATGCAGGTCGGCTTTCCGCACTTTCCCTCGAAAGCGCAGCAGCACAAGCATCTGGTGTTGCGTAAACGCTACTGGCTGTATTACGCACTCACTTTCTTTTCTGGCGCGCGGCGCCAGATCTTCATGGTGTTTGCGGCTTTTCTGATGGTAGAGAAATTTGGCTACACGGCGGCCGAGGTTACGCTGCTTTTTCTGATCAACTACGCGTTCAATTGGCTGTTCGCAGAGCGCATCGGACGGCTGATCTCCCGCATTGGTGAACGCTTGGCGCTGACGATCGAATACGTTGGCCTCATCCTAGTATTCACAGGCTATGCCTTCGTCGAAAACGCCTATCTCGCAGCTGGTTTGTATGTGGTGGATCACATGTTCTTCGCACTCGCCATCGCCATAACGACCTACTTCCAGAAAATCGCCGATCCCGCCGACCTCGCGAGTAGCGCCGGTGTATCGTTTACCATCAACCACATCGCAGCAGTGGTGGTGCCTGCCGTGCTGGGACTCGTGTGGATCTACTCACCGATGGTCGTGTTCCTGATCGGTACGGGTTTCGCGGTCAGCTCCCTGCTACTGTCGCAGAACATTCCGGCACGTCCAGCCCCCGGCAATGAGACGCTGGTGGGAAAGGTGGCGTCCGCGCAGGGACTCTGATCTTTCTGCTCATCGCTGCCCGTAAATCAAAAGCGGCTGAAACTGTCCGGGTCGAACGTTGCGCACTTACCGTCGGCGAAGCTACGGTAGTGTGTCTCATCCCATGCACCCCGCCTGAACATGCGCACGTACAGGCCGCAGTGTTCGCTCGCATCCGCGAATGTCGTATCCGCTGCCAGTTCCGCCTTCAGTGAATCGTAGGTGAGCGCCTCGTCATCCATGAAGATGCCCTGATCGGACGGAGAATCGAGGATGATGGATGTCTTGCCTTTGCTGCCCCACGCCAGCCATTGCGGATCTGTACCGTCACGACCGCGGTGCGGATTGCCCGTGTACGCGAATTGGGTCCAGTAGGACATCATGCTCCTGGAAAGCTGTTCCTGGGCTTCATCGCCGGGGTAGATATAACCGATTCCCATCCCTTGCTCGAATTCGCCGAACACGAAGGAAATCTCAAGACCGTGTCCGGCGCCGAGTGCCGTGCTCAGATCATAGCCGAGCAAGCTCGGTTCCTCGTCCCAGTCCCAGCGGTAGGCATAGACGTCGGGGTTGCCTGCTGCCGCCATGTACTGTGCCAGTTGGTCCACGCCGCGGACCTTCCAGGCGCGGGACTGGTAGTAGACGATGCGCCGGTAGGCGTCTTCGTCCTTGAGCGAGGAGAAGATACCCAGAAATGTGTCCACGTAGCGCGGATCGAGCACCATGAACGTGGTTGGCTCGTCGCGGTTGGTGCCGAGGATCACCGGCACGGCATTGTGGTTGTCCGTGGAGGAGAAGATTTCCCGTGTGTCCAGATCAGGCAGCACGTGACCGTCGCCGAAGTTCTCCGGCAGATCGATCATGCCGAAGCCTCCTGCGTCGAGAACGGTGAAGAAGTCTTCCGGTGTCTTTGAATACAGGTAGTCTCGCAGCGCGGCTTGCGCCATGTCGTCCTGAATGGCGCATGCATCCTCCGCACTGCTGGCGCGACCATCGGAGACCATCAGTCTTGATACCAACTCGCGGCTGGAGTGCCTGTGTCCGCCATCGCGTTCGTAGCGTTGGCCGCTTGTCACTTCGGCCGGATCGAATCCGCCGCTTTGTACAGCGGCGCGGTGGAACAAGCCCTCGGCCAGAGGAGAGGCCATCATTGCCAGCGTATCCGCGGCGCCGGCGGATTCACCGAACACCATCACGTTGTCCGGGTTGCCGCCGAACTCGGCGATGTTGTCCCGCGTCCATTCGAGCGCCCGCACCAGATCCAGCGTACCGAAGTTCCCCGAATCGTCTTCGAGGCTGCCAGTGTGCAGAGCTGGATGGTTGAACCAGCCGAGGAATCCAAGGCGGTAGTTGACGGTGATCACGACCACGTCCTGGGAGATGGCGAGCGCAGCGCCGATGTAACTGCCGCCGTGCCCGATGGTGTTGCCACCGCCATGAATCCAGAACATCACGGGTAAATCGTGTGCGTTGGGTGGTGACCAGATGTTGAGGTACAGACAGTCCTCAGAACCGGTGACGCTCCCCGGTGTGGTATCAGGGCCGGCACCGCTCAGCAGTGATGCGAATTGCGGACACAGATTGCCGGCACTCAGTGCCTCGATGACAGAGTCGGATCGGCGCGCGGGCCGTGGTGAGCGCCACCGTAGTTCTCCCACCGGAGGCTCGGCGAAGGGCACGCCCATCCAGGCGCGCGCGCCGTGTGCATCGACAAATCCGACGACATCGCCCGACGTTGTAGAGCGCAGCGTCGTATCGTCGCGTACCGGCGGGGGTGGAGGTTCCTCGATACTGCTGACATAGAGTGTGGTGCCGATGACGACGATCATTGCGACCACTATTAGGGCGATGCCGGCTTTTTTCATAATTTTGCTCGCATTGGTTCGAACAGAAGCCTATCCCCAACCGCGTTGGTGCTCAATGGTCCGGTGTGATAGAACGTGACGATTGGCGGTAGGAGTGGTTTCCGAGGAGCCAGATATGACGCAATACGATCCCGTCGTGCGAGCGGGCCATGTGATCGACGGTAGCGGGGGTGAAGGTTCCTGGCTCGAACGAAAAGCGCAGGCCTACCTTGCGACAACTGTCTCCGGGGAGGGTGCCTGTCGCGATGGTGAGGCGCCGGACGCGTTGCCCGGAAGGCTGATACGCTGAGATGAAGGGACCTCTTTCAGAACTGAGAGTGCTCGACCTGACGCATGCCCGGGCCGGTCCGACAGCGGTGCGGCTGCTGGCCGATTGGGGAGCAGACGTGATCAAGATAGAGGCGCCGTTGACCAGTGAGGCGGCGGGTAGGGCGGTAACCGGCGGGCGGCGCAGCCCAGACGAACAGAACCTGCACCGCAACAAGCGCGCGCTGGCGCTCAACCTCAAGACCGAGGCGGGACATGCCGCGTTCATGCGCATGGCGGAACAGGCAGACATCATCGTCGAGAATTTCAAAGCACAGGTGAAACACAAGCTGCGGGTCGACTATGCCTCGGTACGGGAGGTCAATCCTGCGATCATCTACGCGAGCATTTCGGGCTTTGGACAGGATGGCCCGTATGGAGAGCGCGCGGGTGTGGATCAGATCATCCAGGGCATGAGCGGGCTGATGTCCGTCACCGGCGAACCAGGTGAAGGGCCGATGCGGGTGGGCATAGCTATTAGCGATACCTCCGCCGGTATGTTTCTGGGTCAGGGCATTCTGCTCGCATTGCTGCATCGCGAGCGTACGGGTGAAGGGCAATGGGTGCACACCTCACTGTTGGAAGCCATGATGTGTAAGCTCGATTTTCAGGGCGCGCGCTACACCATGAGCGCGGAGGTGCCTGAGCAGCAAGGCAACGACCACCCTTACCACACACCGATGGGCCTGTTTCACGCAAGCGATGGGCCGGTGAACATCGCCGCCTCCAGCCAGCGGCTGTGGCAGCTTTTTTGCGCGGCGCTGGATGCGGATGAACTGGCTGGTCATCCGGACTATCAGCGCACCGGAGAACGCATTGCGCGCAAAGCGCAGCTGAATGGTGACATCAACGCCGTGACGGGGTGCTTCACCACCGCCGAACTGGTGGAGCGGCTGAATGCTGCTGGTGTGCCCTGTGGCCCGGTCAACGATATCGGCCAGGCTTTCGAGGATGACCAGGTGCGTCACCTCGGCATGGCCAGGCCCGCACCGCACCCTGAGCTCGGCGATCTCGATCTGATACGGTCTCCGATCAACCTGAGTGCCTGGCCCCAGCCATCGCGCTTCGATCACGCGGCGCCAGATCCTGGGCAGGACAATCGGTTTGTGCTTAGCTCTTTTGGTTTCAGCGACGCGGAGATCGACGAGCTGGCGGAACAACAGGCGATCTGAGCGCTGTCTATCCACACTGACAAACTCGACTTCGCGCAGCGCGCCGGTTACGGCGTCGGCGATTTTGGCATCAATCTGTACTTCATCGCCGCGATGACCTATCTGCTGTACTTCTACACTGACGTATTGCAGATTTCGGCGGCTGCGGCCGCCGGTGTGATGTTCGTGGCGAGGCTGGTGGACGCGGTCACCGATCCCATGATGGGCGCCATTGCGGAGCGCACCCGTACCCGATGGGGGCGGCTGCGTCCGCACATTCTGTTCGGCGCCATCCCCATGGGCGTTGTCGCTGTCCTCACCTTTACCGTGCCGCCGTTCGGGGATACGGGGAAGGTATGGTGGGCGTACATCACCTATATCGCGTTCGGCATCGCCTACACTGTCATCACCATTCCGTATTCCGCGCTATCCGCCTCGCTGACGGCCGACCACCACGAGCGCACAATACTCTCGACTGTTCGCATGGCGTTCGCCTTTGCCGGAGGGCTGGTCATCTCGTCCGGCATGCCAAAACTCGTTGGCACCTTTGCCGACGAAGCGGCTGGTTATCAGATAACCATGGTCGTGTTTGCTTTGGTGGCGACGGCGCTGCTATGGCTGACGGTGTGGCAGACGGCGGAGCGGGTGACGCCCCCGGCCTCCCAGCGTCTGAGTCTCAGGGACAGTTTGAGCGCGGTGATTCACAATCCGCCGTTGGTCGTCGTGATGGTGATGTTCACTTGTGGCATGTTGTCCTTCACGATTCGGCAGGCGGTTGCTGCGTATTACTTCAAATACAACCTCGGCCGGCCGGATCTGATCGGTGACTGGTTTCTCGTGACGATGCCCATCATGTTCGTGGGGCTGATCTTCACGCCGATGCTGGCGCGGCGGTTCGGGAAGTCCGGTGGCATTCTCATCGGCGCGATCGTCACCATTTTCTGCGGCATCGGCATGTACTTCACACCCTACGAAGAAATAGAGCTGATCTTCATGTGGGGTGCTTTGATGGCGCTGGGTGGTACTCCAATCGCCGTGCTTGGCTGGGCAATGTTGCCCGATACGGTGGAATACGCGCAGTGGCGACTCGGAGTGCGGGCCGACGGTGCCATCTTTTCGGTATCTTCTTTCTTTCAAAAACTGGCCAAGACGCTCGGTGGAGCAGGTGTGGCGGCGGCTCTCGCCAGTGTCGGCTACATGGCGAACACCGACCAGTCAGCAACCTCGCTTGCCACCATCCACAACATGATGACGCTCGCCCCCGTGGCGATCATGCTGGTATTGATCATCGCCGCAATGAACTACCGCCTCGACGGGCACACCCACACGCGCATCGTGGCGGAGCTGAGGTCGAGGGAAGAAGCGGCTGCTTCTGGATCCTGAAAAACACCTGCCTTGTCAGTGCACCTCCGCTGCATCCCCCCAGGCCTTGCGCAGTTTTGCCATGTCGAAACCATCCTGCTGGGCGGCCTCGATGATTACTCGTTCCCTGCGCGCGATGTTAGCCGCTACCTCGGGTACCCGAGCGGCAGTGTCCTGCGGAATGACGACGGCCCCGTGCTGGTCTGCGTGGATGATATCGCCGTCGATGACACGCATTCCGGCAACCGTGATGGGGCGGGCGTAGTCGACGACATGAACGTAGGCGTGTGAGGGGCCCACGCGGTCTGCGAGCATCTGAAAACCATCGGCGATGTCGGGTAGATCGCGCACGCTGCCGTCGGTGATGAGACCCTTACAGCCGAGCCCCTTGTGGATATTACTGTTCACCTCGCCCCAGAAAGAGCCGTAACCGCGCTCGTCATCGAGATCCTGAATCACGATGATGGCGGGTTTTTCGCCCTCGTCGATATACGCATAGTAGGCATCGGAGAGTTGACGCGCCTCACTCCCGCGTACGTCCGAGGGGTGTGCGGCCCGTATTGTCGCTGTGCGCGCTATGCCGACCATGGAGCCCAGGCCGGGCCGGGTGCAGACCAGCGGCTTGGTGGTATAGCCGTAGCCTCGACGTTCGGGCACCAATACTTCCAGGGCGTTGCATACCGTTGGTGTGTCCAGAGCTTCCAGTTGCGCGATCAGTTCTGTGGTCAATGTGTCGCTCATGAATGTGTCCTTTGTCTGCTCACGTTCGCTGTTGAGGCATGTCCTGGCCCGTGACTGCGGCAAGATTGTTCCTGATCTCGTCGGCGTGATCTTCCCGTATCCAGTCGAGCAACAGACCCTTGGTCGCCATGGTAGTGGACATTGGATCGTCGAACATCAGGTGGTGATAGGTATCGGGCACGGTGAGCACCGGCAGCGCTCCGCCGGCGATCTGGTTCATGTAGCCGCCGAAATAGGCACCCTCGTCCTCGCTATGTTCGGCGAGAATGACAGCCGAGCGGCACGCGAGCCGAGTGAATTTGTCGCGCTGATCGATCCCCATCTCCAGATGGTCGAACAGAGTGGGATCGAATTTCCAGGTCCAGCCGCCTTCCACCTGTCTGATCCCGTAGCGGGCCATGTGTGCGAGCACCGGCGGATAGACGCCAGGCTGGTCAGGCAGCAGTCGAAAGCGACCCATGATGGTGTCCTGATCCGCATACACTCGCCGCCGCCGCCGGGGTTTGGCATCTTCGCGTTTGGCGCGCATACCCCACTCGAGGTACTGCCCGGGTGGGGCGACGGTGAAGTCCATGAAGAGCACGCCGCCCATGTCGGCACCGAAGCGGTGGGCGGCCTCCAGTGCCACGAAACCGCCAAAGCTATGGCCGACGACGAACGGCCGCTCTCCCAACTCGGCCGCCTGACAGACGGCCCACACCTCTCGTGCGAACAACTCCCCCGAGTAACGTGCGCGCCAGCCGCTGTTCCCGTTGCCCGACAGATCGAGCGCGGCCACACGGAACTGGTCAGCCAGATACGGGGCGACGAAGCGCCACCATTCCAGATGTGCATTGCTGCCGTGGATGAGCACGATGCCCGGCTTTCCAACGTCTCCCCAGGTGCGATAGGTGATGTCGACACCCTCTACCTGTGTGACATGCATCTGTGATGCTGTGTCCAGTGCGCGTTGATACCAGTGTGGTTGTTGCATGTTCGCCTGAATATCCGAGTTGTGTGCCGGTGGTGCCGGCAAAACGCAGCAATTTAGCACGCCCGTGCCACCCCGGCGAAACGGGGGCCTGAACAGGGTCCGTCAGGGGGCTTGAGGCGGTTCCGGCTCCGGCCAGAAATGGGCAACGGATTGCGCCAGCCAGCGCGCGAGTTCCGCACTCACCTCCCACGGGCGCTCCTGGGCCATCCAGTGACCGGATGCGATCACGGCTTCGCTCAGGTTTTTGCAGCGTTCACGCATGGGATCCGCAAGTCGCGAGGTGATGCATTCGCAGGTGTAGTCGTATTGCGCAGCGATGAACAGCACGGGCATGTGCAGTACGTTGTCGACGGCATTGGCCGCGTATTCGGCATTGATCTCGTGATTCATGTAGTAAGAATCCGGACCGAAAAAGGTATTGCGCTTCAGGGCCTGGGCGTACTCGGCCAGTTCGTCCTCGGTGATGACGTCTGCATCGCGCGGAACATCGGGTACGCTGCCGTCAGGGAACCAGCCGCCCAGGTGACGAGTGTGGGCGGTTGCAGAAGGTAGGTCGAAACCTTCCGGACTTCCCTTGCGAAACAATAGCTTAGCGACGTTATATGGATTGCTGTCGAAGGCGTGGGTGGCTTTCACGAAGTGCTCTTCGTAAAAACGCATGTACTCCCATTGCCCGGCGGGAAAGGTGGCTTCGGGGTAGATGTCGCGATTGACGAGAGGAAGGATCGCATCCAGTCCCCGTTCGATCGTGTAGTAAGGTACGCACAGGCTCGCCACGGCTTCGCATTGCCCGGCATGGTCGCGGGCGATGGACCACACCGTGGGAGAACCCCAGTCGTGCCCCACCCACACTGCGCGTTCGCGGCCCAGATGATCGAGTAGGGAGAGCATGTCGCCGACCACTTGTTCCTGCGCGTAATCGGCGTGTCTGTCGTAACACGTGGAGCCGCCATAACCGCGCAGATCGGGCGCGACACAACGAAAACCCAGCGCACCGAATGCGGCAAGCTGGTGACGCCAGCTCAGACCCAGTTCGGGCCAGCCGTGTACGAAAATGATGAGCGGCCCGTTTTCGGGACCTGCGGCGAGGTAGGCGGTGGTGTGCGCACCGCTGGTAAAGCTGTGTCTTTCCATCGGTACATGATAGCCGTTCTGTCTCCTGAGGGTATCGGTGGTTAAGCTGTGGATGTAGGAGAGACGAGATCAGACATCGCGCGGCACATGCCGCGTTCATCGCCGAGCAGGCAGACCAGATAGATGCCGAACGCGCGCTGACACCGGCGGTGGTGGAGCAACTGATGGGTAGTGGCGCTTTCCGCCAGCGCATTTGAGGCTAGATGCCGAATTGCGTGCGGGTGTGTTGTGGCTCGAGAC
>DCWG01000062.1:53628-81243 GCA_002327525.1 Gammaproteobacteria bacterium UBA2168
GGGCTCGAGACGGCGGGTGTGTACGCGGATGGTGGTGAATTCAAAGTGGTGGGCACGGTGAGAGCGGATGTGGTGCCTACCGTCGGAACCGAAGTATCGGGTAGCGGATTGTTTTAGCGTCTTCAAAACTCAGGAGCAGAGCGTGGAAGGCATGCCCGTGCACCGCTATCTCGGCTCTTTTCGGGCGCGCGGAACAGTACTCAGAGAACTGACCGCCAGCCTCGATGGGCACTTGCGATGGGAAGCCGGGCTGATGGTAGATCGGAAGGGCACTGCGCTCATGGGCGGGTTCGTCTTCCCCAACGGGGGGTTGTCGCTGCTGCTGAAGCCGGTATGGGATCGGCTATGGCGCTCGAAAGCGCCATGCAAGGAGGCAGTCAGCTATTTCGAGACACACAGAGCGGAACAGGGGGCGAGCGGGTGATGCCTTGGGCGACGAACGCCGTTCGGATGCTAGACTGCGAATATGCACGAGATGAGGCAAGAATCTGATGGCAGAACAGTTGGGTGTAGTCGTGACAGGCGGCGCGGGTGGCATCGGGGCGGCGATCGTGTCATCGCTGGCGGCGTCAGGATATGCTGTGGGTGTGCTCGATCTCGCACCGGTAGAGGCGGCAGAAGGTGTCACCGGTTATCAGGTGGATATCTCGGACTACGTGGCCGTTGAGGAAGCCATGCAGAGCTTTCAGGGCAACACCGGCCCCCTTTACGGGCTTGTCAACAATGCGGGCTGGGATGAGGCAAAGCCCTTTATCGACTCTGATGTGAAACTGTGGCGTAAGGTGATAGACATCAATCTGTACGGTCCGCTGAATGCAACGCACATCGCGCTGAAGGCGATGGTAGAGGCGGGCCGTGGGCGTATTGTCAGCATTGCCTCCGATGCCGGACGCGTGGGCTCTTCGGGTGAATCGGTCTACTCGGCCGCCAAGGGCGGGATCATCGCGCTGATGAAGACGCTCGCGCGTGAGCACGCGCGCCAGGGAATCACCTTCAACTCCATCTGCCCGGGCCCCACCGACACGCCGCTGCTCGCCGAGATCGATCGCGGCAGCGGTACCAATCTAGTGGCGGCACTCGAGCGCGCGATTCCAATGAAACGGCTTGGGAAGCCAGAGGATTATCCTGCGCTGGTAGAGTATTTCCTGAGCGACGCGGCAGGTTATGTGACAGGCCAGACCATCAGTGTGTCGGGTGGTTTGTCGATGCATGGTTAGTGCCAACCGTTAGAGTCCGGTGGATTGCCAGGCAAGCATCTCATAGGTCGTACCGCTGCGTTTCCACACACTCAGAAACTTGTTGGCGAGTTCCCGTTCGGCGTCGTCCTTGATCACTCGTCCCTGTACTATGCCTGTGTAGATGAAGATGTCGCCGTGTGAGGCGATGACTGTGTCTTCGATATCCAGTGTCAGGTAGCGAACGCTCTTGCCGGCGATGGTGTCGAGTACGGCCTGCTTGTCGTCGGTACGGCCGGAGGAGTGCGTCCAGGTGAGATCATCACTCAAGATCTGAGCCAGCGCATCGACATCCGCTGCGATCATGGCGTTGCGCCTTTTGGCATCGGCCTGGAGCAGGTCTGGTTCGCTCATTTCTTCATTCCTGTGGTTTGCGCTCGAGAGCTTTCACGAGGCTGGTGAGTGTGGCATTGACCGGTGCCGTTAGACCGGCCTTCGCGGCCTCGCGCGGTATGGCGCCATTGATGACGTCGATTTCACTTACGCGCCCCGCTTCTATGTCCAGCAGCACTGAGGGGCGTGCTTTCGGCATGCGCTCGGCAAATTCTCGTACGAGCGCGACCGGGTCTTCGACCGTGATGCCGACATTCAGTGCCCTGGCTACGGTCCAGGCCTCGGCGGCGGCCGAGCGACTGACCTGGCCGAGTTCGGGGTGTTCCAGCACCTCGCCGATGGTCAGACCGGTCAGCGCGCAGATTGCGCTGTAGGCCGCGTTGCAGATTAGCTTTTCCCATTGCATGGCGAGCACGTTGTCGATGGCTTGCGCATCGAATCCGGCATCGCGCCATACAGCGGCCACTGTTTCGACCGCCTCACCTGATAAGCCGTCGTACGCGCCCATGCGGATTGCCTTCATGTCGTTGTGGTGCGCATGGCCCGGCTCGGGCAACGATGCCCCAAATCCCTGGGCTACGCCTACGATCAGACAGCCACTCCCGATGACTTCTGCCACGTCCTCAGCACTGCCGAGACCGTTCTGGATGGTAAGGACAAGCGTGCCGTGCGCGATGAGCGGTGCACAAGACCGGGCTGCCGCCCGGGCGTGTGCAGCCTTGACGGCGATGATGACCAGCTCTGCTGCTGTGGCTGGCGGTTGTGTGCAGGCGGCTATGCTCACCGTGCGATCGCCACTGGCACCGGAAACGCGCAGGCCTCGATTGACAATGGCCCGTACATGCGCTTCGTTGGTATCGACTCCGATCACCTCGTGACCGGCGCAAGCCAGCAGACCCGCGTAAATGGAGCCCATGGCGCCGCAACCGACTACTGCGATTTTCATCGTTCCTCGTTTTCGTTTGGTTCGCCCTTAAGTGAGTATATCGAGATGTGTTCGAAGTTCGCGTTTCAGCTCGAGCCCGAACCCCGGAACTTCTGTAGGCCACACCAGGCCGTCCGCTACATCGCACTCGGGTGGGTAACCGCCAAACGGCTGGAAGACGCCGGGGTACGCCTCGCATCCGCCGAGGTCTAGTGCGACCGCGATGTGCAGGTTGATGAGGTGGCCTCCGTGTGGGAAACACTGGGCACGTGTGATGCCGTGTTGTTCGAGAATCCCGATCATTCGGGTGTACTCGGTGAGTCCGTAGCTCAATCCGGCATCCATCTGAAAGATGTCCTTACCTGGGCGCATACCGCCGAAACGTACCAGATTCGATGCATCTATGGCGCTGAAGAGATTTTCCCCGGTGGCGATGGGGCCATCGTATGCCTCGGCGATGGCGCGGTTCAGCGCATAATCGAGAGGATCACCTGGTTCCTCGTACCAGCGTAGACCCAATGGCTGCATGGCGCGTCCGTATTCGAGCGCCGTGTCGAGATCGAAGCGGCCGTTTGCGTCCACAGACAGGCGTGCACTATCACCGGCGACATCGAGCGCGGTCTCGATTCGCTGCATGTCCTCGGCGAGCGGAGCCCCGCCGATTTTCAACTTGAACGCATCGAAGCCGATGCTTCGGTATTGCTTGAGTTCTTCGCGCAGCCGTTTCATCGAGGCGCCAGGGTAGTAGTACCCGCCAGCGGCATAGACCGTAGCGGGCCTGCGTTCCACAGAGTGGCCGAAGTGGCGAGCGATGGTGCGATAGGCGGGTTCTCCACCGAGCTTCGCGTTCAGATCCCAGACCGCGAGTTCCAGTGCACCAAGGGCTCCCGCACGGTCTCCGTGTCCGCCGGGTTTCTCGTTGCGCATGGCGGTTGCTGCAATCGCAGCGGCATCGAAAGTGCGGTGGTCGGAGGCGAGTAGTGTGGAAGGATCGGCCGCGAGCACGCGCGGAATCATGCGCTCTCGCAGGATTCCAGCCTGACCGAAGCGGCCGATGGAGTTGAATCCGAAGCCGACCAGTGTACGGCCATCGACGGTCTGGTCGCTGATCAGGGCTACCAGTGAGACGGTGTGTTCAGAAAAGTTGACGACCGCATTGGCGACATTGCCTGCCAGCGGTACGGTGCGTTCCCGGATCTCGAGAATTCTCACGAGAGATCTTTTGGGGATGAAAGCCGGATCATGGAAGGATTATATGCATCAGCCAGCCAGCGTGCAGCGTAGGTGGCTAGTGGCCCATTAGGTACAGCTGAGCGCGGTAACCTGTTTGAGGTGTGTGTGCAGATCGTTATCGTTGACATAGCCACGCATCCAGCCGACGAAATCGCCGCCCGTGTCACCGAGCAACGTGAAAGGCGTGGCTGGGATGCCACCGATCGACCGCAGAAGCTCAGGAGAGGCCTGATATGCTGGAAACCGTGGGCGCAGTGTGTTGATCTCTTTCATCAGGCTTGCCCGGGTTCCGTTCACCCCCACGGCGAGGGCTTCGAAATGACCTTCACAGCGTTGGTGTAAACGGTTGATGGCCCGCACTTGTCGGAAACACCAGCTGCAGCCGGGTTCGAAGAACACCATGAGTACCGGCTTGCCATTGTAGCGTGACAACGTGTGCCTTTCCGGGGCTGACAGGCTTTTTAATTCGTAATCCAGGAGCGACACGTTGTTGGAGTCGCTGAGCGCGAGCACGGAGGAGAGAGAGGCAAGCAGAAAGCAGCAGAGGCGAACGGTATTCACAGCTCGAACTTCACGCCAGCATAGATTTCACGTCCGCGTAACGGTCCGTAGATGTAGCCGACGTCGTAGCTGCCGGTGCTGTCCCAGAACAGTGGTGTTTGCATGTCACCGGCCTGAGTTTTGTCGAACAGGTTGTATGCACCCAGGTAAACAGAGAGGTGGTCACCGATGTCGCGCGACAGGCGTACATCGAGAGTCCAGTACGCTTGCGCCGACGTGCTTTTTTCGAGAGATTCGCCGAGTATGTTGCGGCCTTCGTATCCATAGCGCGACAGATCGCGGCTACCTGTCCACACCGCGGTTGCATAGGCGTTCCAGCGCCCATTCTCATAGTCTGCCGTGAGCGTGAGACGATCTTCGATGGGCGCGATGGCGTATGCACGCTCGAAGTTGCGATCGTAATCGAAGTGTTCGAGGGTGGCGCCAAGTGTGAGGGAATCGGTGAGTTTGTAGCCGAGTGCAAGGTCGCTTGACAGGGCGAGCGCGCTGTCGTCGAGTTGCGTGAGCAGCGGCACACCACCCGGCGTGGCGCTCACGGACGACAGGTTGTCGACGCGCGTGTACGCCATCGACAAGGTACTGGTGAGTCGATTTCCTTCGAAGCTCAGCGCATAGGTTGCGGATTTCGACCGCTCGAGATCGTCGACATCGATGGCGAATCCGTCACCTGCATCGAGAATACCGTGATCCGTCTCGAAAAAGGACAGCGGGGCGCGGTAACCGATGCCGAGCGATACGCGGGAGGAGAGCTGATCGGTGTGGCGGTACTGCGCATCGATACGCGGCGAAATCAAGGTCTGTTCGATCTCCGTGCCGGGTTTCTCCGGCGTGACGAAATCGGCCTCGACGTTGTCGATGCGAACGGCCAATGCCACTTCCAGCGCATCGGAAGCAAGCCAGGCGTCCTGCAGGTAAAACCCGGTTACACGGTAGTCGAAACTGTCTTCGATGTAGTTGTCGCTGGCATCACCGGCCAGGGAATGCGAGCGCATCTGTTCATCCCTGCGGTCCACGCCGAAGGTGAGGAGGTGGTTAGCGTTGAGGATGTAGTTATTGCGCAGATCCAGATACGTCAATTTGTCTCGCGCGGCATAGTCGAATCCCTCATAGAAGGATTCCTGGTCGTGTTGGGAGTAGGCGCCGGTGAGCGTTGCGTTGAATCGATCGCCGAACTCGTGCAACCAGCTCACGGTGAGTTCCATACGTTCAGTATCGATCCACTCGGTGGTTTCCCAGGGTTTGCCGGTAAACTGCTTACGCACGTCGTTCTCTTGGAACATCTGTGCGGCGGGTGTGCCGTCGAAATCTCGAAGGAGACTGTCGATACCCGAGCGCACCATGGTGCCGCCAAAAATCTCGGAGTCGATGTAGGCGCCGCGAAACGTGAGGTTGTCGCGGTCTGTGGGGTCGCCCGACACGCGCAGGATGACGTTGCGATTGTCCTGCAGCGGGGCCTCGCTGACGCCGTTGTCGTCGGCGTCGACCTTATCGTGACGGTCGAATTGCGTGACGAGGCTAGTGCGCAAACGGCCGTCGTCACTCACCAGAGTACCCATGGCGCTGATCAGATAGCCGTCTCCCTCTTCGAACGTTCCGTTAATTTCCAGGCCGGTGCGATCCGGTTCTTTCGATACCACGTTGATAGTGCCGCCGATGGCCTCCGGCGCTATCAGCGATGCCCCCGCACCGCGAGCGACTTCGATACGCTCGACACCCGTGGTCGCAATGGCGTCTACCGCGTAATAACCGGCGAGCATGGTGTGCAGCGGTACGCCGTCAGTGAGTATGGTGGTGTGCTCGCCGCGCATGCCGTTCAGCATGATGCGCTTCACACCGCACATCGAGCACTCGTTGGATACGCGAACGCCGGGAGAGGCTGCAATTGCCTGCGAGAGATTGACCGCTTGCCGTGCTTCGATGATGTGCTCGTCGATTACCTCCGTTTTCTGAATTGCGTCCATCAGGGCACCGGCTTGATACAGGCGCTGGCGCACGCCAACTGCCACCACTTCTTCTACGCTCTGGGATTCATCGGTGATGGGAGGGGTTTCGTTTGCGTATCCAGAAGCTGTGCAGGCGGTGATGAACACAGAAAGGGCGAGGCGGGAGCATGGCATTAGTACGATTTTTCATCTGGCAGCAGCTGTTATCAAATGCTAATCGTTCTTATTTAGATTGGCAATAGGTCCAGGAGGATTATCTGTTGCGTTCGAATTGAATACGCGTCTGCCGCATCTGCCGCTCGGGATGTTGGAGTACGGCCGGCGCGCGGCCAGTATGGCCCACACATTGCAGGCGCAAGGGCTGGATATGATCTATCCGGGGCTGACATCACACCCGATCATGAGTTGGCGCGCGAGTTGTTTCGCTGCGAGTGCGGGCTTGGAGGCGTGTTTGCGCACGATGCGGGAAGCAAGCGCAAGGCCAACGAAATGATGTCGGGCTGCAGAATCAACAAGGCTCCGGCTACATCGTGGTGAGTCTCGGTTTTCACGATACTCTGATGGGCTGGAAACGTGGCCTGGTTTTCCCCACAATGCCGCACCCTCGGAGAGGTGCCGGAGCTGGCCGAACGGGCTTGACTCGAAATCAAGAGTGTCCTTACGGGCACCGAGGGTTCGAATCCCTCCCTCTCCGCCAAATTATATAAGGGGCCTGTGGCCCCGGATCTTCCTGTTAGTCGGAAGAGAATGCTCAGGAAACGTTGGCTTGCGTGTAGCGATGCTCACTTGCGATAAGTCGCGGTGGAGAGCGACTTATGTCGGCAAACTGACGAACGTCCTCGGCGATGATATTCACGCTCTCGGGTGAGGTGTAAAACCGATTGCGCAGGTCGTCGACGGATGCGAATCCGCACAACGCAAACCCATCTAGCTCGAGTCCTGAGAGATTCGCGACGACGCTCAATTGCGTGTAGTGCGTCATGTGAGCATGGTGCTCGAGCGCGAGTGGAGCATGCTGGTCGCGCCAGTGCGCATCGGCGTGTACGTGCGATAGATCTGCCCGCCGTATGAGGGGGAACAGTGCGATAGTTTCAGGCGTGCCTGCTTTCACGAGGCGCCGGAAGACTGTGTAGGCACCCACATCGCCGACTCGACTCACTGCGTCGATATCGTCCGTGGCAACGGTTACCAACGCGCGAAAGGGCAGATGCTGCCATTGCTCTCTCTCATCGCAATACAACGTGCCCGACATGTGCTCCGCGAGAGCGCGGGCGGCATCGAGATTATTCGACGCCGCCGCGAGCTGCATTACTGCGTTCTCATGCATTTTTTTCGCCTCCCTGGTCGCGAGAATCAGCGCCCCTTGAAGTTGGGTTGTCGCTTCTCCTGAAATGCGGCCACCGCCTCGCGGTGGTCTTCGCTCGCCATCGTTACCTCTTCGTACTTCAGACACATGGGCATCACGACGCTGGAAACCGAGCGCAGATAGGCGTTGACCGCCATCTTCGATGCCGTGATGGCCTTGGGCGCACCGGCGGCGAGCTTCTCGGCCACCTCCATAGCTCTGGCCATGAGTTGGTCCTTGTCCTCGACATAGAAGTTGGCGAGCCCTATTTCAACCGCCTCTTTCCCACTGACGCGGTCTCCGGTCATGAGGTAGTACTTGGCGCGGTTCACACCGATGAGAAACGGCCAGATCAACTGGCCGCCGTCACCGGCACCAATGCCCATGTTGACGTGCGTATCGGCGAACACCGTGTTGGGCCCGGCGATGACCACATCGCACAACAGCGCCACATTTGCACCGAGGCCCATGGCGTAGCCGTTGACCGCTGAGATGATGGGTTTTTCACACTCCAGGATGTGGTCGACGATTTGGCGGGCTTCCACCCACAGAGAGGGACCCTCCGGATTGGAGCCGATGGGATCGCCGGGACCGAAGTCACCCCCGGCGCTGAAGGCGCGACCTTCACCTGTGAGGATGAGCACTCTGGCATCGCGGTCGTTGCCGAAGTCGCGGCTGAAGCGGGCGAGTTCGGCGTGCATGGAGCCGTTGACGGCGTTGAGGCGCTCGGGCCGATTGAGCGTCATCACCACGATGCCGTTGTCGCGGCGCTCGATGAGCATAGTCTGGTAGTTTTCCTGTTTGAGCACGGGTTCTCCCTCTGTGTGTGTCCTCACGCAGAATAAACCTGGTGCATCCTGCAGTCACGGCGATTGCCGTACAATCTCGAACATGCCTAACCGTGCAGATGGTGTTGTCTGGAAGTTCTCCAAACACCGGCACGATATGGCTCAGAGGTGAGCGCACCAAAACTCGAGCGATTAGTTTGTGTTAGCCAGTCGCCAGGCCATGCCTGTGCTGCCTGGATTATCGACGATAGTCCGTTGCCATGAGTGTTAGGTGGTGAATTCATAGCGGACTGGGCCTTTTACCTCGTGCAACCGATATTTCGTGATAATCGTCGTGGTGGGCGCGCACGCCCATGGGGGCTTCGGGCGCGCCGGATTGCCTGCATGTCATGCGGTGAGGCTGGCAACCAAAACAATGATTGGTGGCATTCATCATAGCGTTGAGAAGTGTCTGGCTATGTAGCGATTCGTCACACAGATAACCTCATGTGCCAAAATAGCGGGGATGGGTACACAAAGGTGTGAATGCGCGTTCGAGAAGCTATGTACGCAGGTACGCGCCTGCCAACTGTGCGAAACACATCTGCCACTCGGACCGCGCCCGGTATTTCAGGCACATCCGGCGGCGCGCATTCTGATCGCCGCCCAGGCGCCCGGCACGCGCGTGCATGAAACGGGCATTCCCTTCAACGATCCGAGCGGTGACCGGTTGCGCCAATGGATGGGGATTGACCGCGACGTTTTCTATGACGAATTACGCATCGCGCTTCTACCCATGGGGTTCTGTTATCCCGGGCGGGGTAAGTCCGGCGACCTGCCGCCTCGCGAAGAGTGTGCACCCGCATGGCGTAAATCTCTGCTCGATCATCTGCCGGACATTCGTTTGACCCTGGTGATGGGTCAGTATGCACATGGCTGGCATCTGCCGGAGCCAGCGTATCAAAACCTCACCGAACGCGTGCGAGCGTGGCGGACCTTCGGCGACGGGATCATGCCCCTGCCTCACCCGAGCCCACGTAACAATTTGTGGTTGCGTCGCAATCCCTGGTTCGAAGAAGAACTGGTGCCGGCGCTTCGAGAGCGAGTGCAGCAGATCATCGGGCGATAGCATCGCCGCGGGTCTGGAACAGTGCGACCAGCATCAGCAACACAAACGGCGATGCGGACAACAGCAATGCCTGCCAGCCGAGTGTGTGCAACATGGTTCCGGCAAGCAGGCTAACCGCGGCCGAGGTTCCGAACACACTGAATTCGTTGACCGCCTGTGCCTTGAATCGTTCGTTGGATCGGTAGGTGTGCACCAACAGTGTGGTACCGCCAACGAACAGAAAATTCCAGCCGAGGCCAAGCAACACCATCACAGACCAGTAGTGCATCAGATGCTGACCGACGAAACCCACGCCGATGGTTGCGAGTAGCAGGAATGCGCCAATGGTCATCATGCGGCGGTGACCGAAGCGGCTGACCAGGGTACCCGAGATGAGAGAGGGCAGGTACATGGCCAGGATGTGTGCGCGCACGACGCTTGCAGTGGCATCGAGATCGTGTGGGCCCATCACGTGCATGCTCACCGGTGTGGCGGTCATGATGTATACCATGACACCCTGGCCGACTACGCCTGCCAGCACCGCCAGCAGAAAAAGCGGCTGGCGGGTGATGATGCCGAGTGGGCGAGGGTGATTGTCTGTATTTGCGTCTTCCGGGACGGACGCTGTATCTCTCAGTTGCGAAAACAAGAATGCGGCCGACAGATACAGGGCTGCCGCCACCAACAATCCACCCTGGTAGGGCATGGTTGGTGTGATTGCACCTCCATTTGCCGCGAGAAAGGGGCCGAGCAGCGCGCCGCCGATGGATCCGAGCAGAATGAGCGAGATCGCATTGTTGATCTGATGTTGTTCTACGCTCTCAGCAGCGGCGAAGCGGAACTGCTGTCCGAAGGCCATGCCGGTACCCAGCATGGCGGTAGAGACGCAAAACAGTGCGAAGCTGGCATTGCCGATTGCATACGCGGCGAGTAGGGCGCCGGCAGTTGAGTTGATGGCGGCCACGGTGAATCCGACGGGCCGTCCCACTCGACGCATGAGCAAGGAGGCGGGTACGGTAGCGCTGGCGGTGCCAATGACGATAAGCGAAACCGGGAGTGTGGCGAGCGCAGGATTGACCGACAGACGGCTGCCGACAATGCCCGTGATGGTGACCAGCAGCGCTGAACCAGTAACAAAAATGAGCTGTGAGGTGATGAGTATAGTGATGTTCCGCTCGCGGAGCAGACGCACCATCGCAGGCACCGCCATGGAGGAGTCCGTGTGTGTGACGAGCAGGCAGCATACGCGAGTTGTCCGGACAACGGCTTGAGTGTTCCGCGATCGGACTTGAACGGTTTGAATTGCACGCGATACTGCGAGGTAGGCGGAAATCTCGCCTCGGTGGTGGATGGGGTTGGCAGCACAAAAAGGAGGCCGTGATCATGCATTTCGACGAGGACGCTTATCTCGCCCGCACCGGAGCTGCTCGTCCGCAGGGTTGCACTCTCGAGGCGCTCACGCAACTGAGCCAGGCGCAGGCGTTTGCGGTGCCTTTCGAGAACTTCGACATCCTACTTGGGCGTGGCATTGACGTCGCACCGGAAGCGATTTTCGAGAAGCTGGTGGATCGGGGTCGCGGCGGCTACTGTTTTGAACTGAACGGGCTTTTTTTACAGGCGCTGCAACACTTCGGGTTCGAGGCGCGAGCGTTGCTTGCACGCGTTCATGTGTCTGGCCAAGTTGGCGGGCGTACCCACCAGGTGAGTCTGGTGCATCTCGATGGCGAGCCGTGGGTGGTGGATGTTGGATTCGGGGCCTTCACGCAACGTTATCCAATGCCACTCAATCACAAAGGTGAGACCCAGCAGCATGACGACCTGCGGTTTCGGTATGTGGACTGCGATCCCTGGGGCGTGATATTGCAGGCGCAAAAGCCAGACGGCTGGCAAAACCTCTACAGTTTCGATCTAGAGACGGTCTGTCGGGGCGACATCGAGACGGGCAATCACTTCACCTCCACCAGCCCGAGGGCACTCTTCACGATGATGCGTATCGCAACCATGCTGAACAAAAGAGGGCGCAATACGCTGAGTGATCTGCAACTCACTCGTGTTGCGGACGGCGAAGAACGCCTTGAAACGGTGGAAGACGGCCCTGCATACCTTGCGCTGCTCGATCAACTGTTCGGCCTGGATTTAGGTGCCAGTTCGAGTGATCTCCCGCCCATTCGGGGCTGAGTTGTTTCTCCCGCAAAAAAAAAGAAAACCCCGCCCGAAGGCGGGGTTCCCAAATTAGGATTTGGCCTTGCGGTTCCGGGTCAAGCCCTTCCTCGCGTTGGTCTATCCTAGCCGGATCACGTAGATCCGTCAGGTCCGAAGACCCCTCGGAAGTCCGGTTTCTTCCGGCCGAAGCCATCCGATACCTTCATTCCTTTCCTGAGCTCTGGATCTTGGCCTCCCGCAGGGGACGTCGACCCGAAGATCAGGGCCAGCCCGAAGACTGGTCCGGAACATTTGTTCCGGCTGGAACCCGAGGGTTCCTGGATCCGAAGATCCGGTGGGTCCGAAGACCCGGATCGTGCTCTGTTCCCGGCAAACCCACCTTTCGGTCGACCTGCCTTTCCCGTCGCACGTGGTTGCTTCGCTAAAGCCAAACGTCTCTGGCCGGTTCACAACCTAGACTCAACGAGCCGTTATTTTTCGACGCCTTGCTACGTCGCTTCCCAGCACTCGATCGAAGCGCCTCGAAGACAGGATGATCGATCTCAATCCTCTCCTCTTTCGAGGGGTCTGCGAAGAGACCGGATCTCTGCCTCATGTACACGAGGTTCGACCACCCTTGAGCCATCGTTGCCGTGATGACCCCGACCCTGGCAGGGGCCTAGCAGTTCTGACATCTTCCGTTGCCCCGGTTCCCCGAGACTTCCCCGTTTCCGGGGATTGGTCGATGTCTGACCGTGTAAATCAATCTACCACTCTGGGCGTGTTTGACTAATGAAACGTCCGCAAGGGCCGGTGGATAAGCTGGGGAAAAGCCTGTGGGCAAGTGGATAACTATGTGGGTGGGGTTGTGGATAACGATCTGTTTCGCTCGATTCGATGGCAATCTAAGCGCCTAATACACTGAATTAATAAGAAATTGTGCCGGTATTCCATCACATGAAATTATTGCATGTGGCAGAGCCAGGGCATGTGAATCCACTGCTTATATATAGGCGCGGTGTCAGCCGAGATAGGTATTGTTCAGGTGGGGTGGCGGCAGAGTATTGGCTGTTTGACAGCACCCCTCGAATCGCTAAGATACGCCCCCTTGCCGGGCATGGGTGTTTAGCTCAGTTGGGAGAGCGATGGCCTTACAAGCCATAGGTCGCAGGTTCGACCCCTGCAACACCCACCAATCCGCCTTCGCAGGAAGGCATGTCCGGAAGACTCGGAGCGGTAGTTCAGCTGGTTAGAATACTGGCCTGTCACGCCAGGGGTCGCGGGTTCAAATCCCGTCCGCTCCGCCATCTATCTGTAATTCGGCATCACGCCTGGCTCGTCCGCACCGTTAGTGCTGGCTTGTCTGTGCAAAGAGCGTTGCAATCGGATCGTCGCCATCGAGAAGGTCTATGGTCTGGCCTCGCGACTCGGGATGATCGAGGCTGGCAAGTATGCACAGCGCAACATTCTCTCTGGATACCTTATAGCCCTTCCCGGCTGCCGCGTCGGTGCGGACTTTTCCGGTTGCCGGTTCATCGCTGAGCAGTCCCGGACGCAAGATCGTGTGCGCAACCGAACTTGCACGAAGACGCTCATCGGCGAGTTTCTTCGCAACGAAGTAATGTCGCATCGCAGGAGGTCCTGCAAGCGGCAGCTCCACATTCATTGCACTCACCATGACGACCTGCTCGATGTCCCTTGCTTCACATGCTTCGATAACCCGGATCGCGCCATAAAGATCGATGAGCAGCGTCTTGTCCCCCCCTGTTTTTCCGCCTGACCCGGCGGTAAAAACGACGCGGTCGCAGCCTTCCAGGCTTGCCTCGAACGCTCCCTCCAGGTCGCCGAGGGCCGTCTCCACACCAATCGAATGGAAATAAGCCTGCTGTTCGGGATCGCGCAAGAGTGCGCGTACCGGCTTGTTGCCCTCTGCGGCAAGACGACAGAGAATTCTCCCGATTTTTCCATTTGCTCCAACCACCAACGTCTTCATGATGATTTACCCGGTTTGTTCGTCAAATCACTCAGTTTACAGGCCAGCCAATCAATATCCCCTGGCTAAGCCAATGTACTACAGATCAGGATCGAGGCCACTGAACTCTAAAACCACACCCCCAGCCGTTAGTTTCAATCCGATACGAAAAGCGCGTTAATGCTTCCTATCCGTCGTCTTTAACTTCCCCGCGAGTAGAAAGATCCGTCAGGGCAGAACCTGCATGAGGTTCAGACATTGCAACAGCCATAATCATTTCGCCCTTGCAAACCGCCGGTAGAATACGTTGGGCAAGGGATGGGGATGCAAACTTCTCAATGGCCCGCACCGGTCCTACCGAAGACTCAAATACCGGAAATGCAATTGCAGAGGATATCTTTGCAAATTCTTCAAGAACAATTAGTGCCTCAAGATTGCCCAAACCCAAACCACCCATTGATTCAGGTACATTGATACCAAGGAATCCCATTTCCGCATACTCTTTCAGTAATTCGCGAGATGGTGGATGACCCGTCGTCTCTACCTCTTCTGCAAGATTTGTCAGTTTCTCACGCGCATATCGCCGGGCAGTTTCCTGCAATTATTTTTGGTCTTCTGATAACTGGAAATTCATTTTAGTATTTGGATTCAAAATGGCCTTGGTGTCTAGCAGTGCAGCATACTCTGGCCTATTCAATAAACAAAAACCGATTAGCCCAGGAGGGATATTATGGCCGCATATAGCGAAGAAGATGTCGTTGAATTAATAGCAAGGCAAAAATGTTATGACGTGCTAACTCGTTACTGCCGTGCCCTTGACCGGGCCGATGCTGAACTTATGCGTTCGGTCTATTGGGAGGATGGCATGGATGATCATGGTGTGTTTAAAGGTAACGCACATGAGTTTGCCGACTTCATCATCCTCGAGATACAAAACTGGTTCGAGGTTACGACACATTCAATCAGCAATGTACATATGGAATATTATGGAGACGTAATGTGTACAGAGTCATATTTAACTGCGTATCACAAAGTAATAGGGGATAAGGAGAAGATAGAGGCGGTACAAGGATCTGAATACTATTCCAGGTTAAACCTGGCTGAAGTTGGGGATACACATCATGTATTCTTTTACGGTGGAAGATATATAGACCGTCTCGAAAAACGAGATGGGGAATGGCGTATTTCCCTGCGCAGGGTAGTCATGGACTGGAATGAACACTGGCCTGGACACACTATCCTGGATGACGGTATGTGTAAGACCCTGACGTTGAGAGGAGAACGAGGTCATGGTGCCCCGGCTTTTTTAAACAAAGCTTGAGGTCCTAATCCTCCGCTTCAAAAGCCAATAACACATTTCCTGGTGTATGGAAGTAAATGCCGTAGCCTGAATTGGCATAGACACGGCCATTAGCGATAACCGGGCCGGTAGCAACGCTCATGCTACCTCCCTTTGCTGGCTCTCCCGATAAAGTAATAACTTCCTGGTGAGTATCATATTCCCAGATGACTTCATCCGTGGCGCTATCATATGCCCGCAATCGTGAATCCAGGTGACCCGCAAACACGACCCCCGGAATAGCGGTGACAGGAGCAGAAATGCCAGGGTCACAATGCTCACGTTCTTCACAAATGTTCCTGGTTACATTAGCCCAGAGTTGTTTTCCCGTGAATGCTTTAAAAGCGAACAAACCGGGGCGAGCATCCCCAACAGGTAAAATATCATCATCATAATCGGCTACTGGAACAAACACCGTATCCCCTTCTACGGCCAGTCCGAAATTAATCCCGCCTTGCGTCCCACCTCTTCCGGGTTTCTGGTGCCAGACAACCTCTGTAGTTTCAGGATCGACACCGTAAACATCACCTGATTTTTGTGCCCCAACTAAAATTTCCTGTTCACCCGCCTTTAGTTGAATCATCGCAGCAGCAAAATCCACATCGGGTCCACCTTCCTCGGGGCAATTAGCCTGGGAAGGTACGAAAGGATAGCAGGCCACATTCCATGCATCGCCCTCCGTGGTTTGACGTTTCCATGGAAGAGGTCGTTAACGTTGCTCAACCTGGGTGTTCTCGGAATGACGGTGGCTCTACTGATAGCCGGATACGAACAGTCCTTCGTAGAACGGGCGCTCGGTGGGTCCACCTGGGGTGCTTACTTCGAAGCACAACAGCAACCCTGGTTTGTGCAGGCCATGAACTGGAGGATAGTGTTCGGCTGGGTGACAGCGCTCGGTATCGTGATACTGCTCTGGGATCTGTTGACCATTGGTAGTAAGGAAACGCGAACGACCAAGTCCGTGGGCAAGCCGGAACTGGAATTGTTAGGTAGCGCTGCACCTCAGCCTGCTTGAGCAATGACGTAGAATCGTTGGAACGATTGGATTAGATTGGCCAAGGATGGCCAACGGGCAATACAGATGTCCAAATACTCCACGGATAGGATGCGATCCGCTGCCACCAATCAGATCAGCGCGCCCGCAACCAATGCGACGAGCAGCAACGAAAGCATCGACAACAGTCTGATGAGGGTTCCGACCGGGTGTACTGGAAATCCGTAAAAAGCACGCGCTCAAGGCGAGCAGCGTTCTGCTAAGGTAAGTGTTCATCGTACACCAGACGCACTACATCCATGAACGCAGATCGACTTCGCTCGCGACAGGATCAGGAGATGTTCGAGGCCCTGCTCAAGGAGTCCGAGGTCCGTCGCGTCAACGAACAGATTGCCAAACGCGAGGAGAAGGGCAACCTGGGCGTACGCCGCCACCTGCTGTCCACTTCCGTGCGCCTGAGTCAGACAATGGCCAAGGACCTGCACAAGACGGCGGCCGAGTGTGCAGAAAAACTCAACCTCGAGATACCACTGGAACTGTACGTTTTTCCCAGTCCTACCTACAACGCCGCGTGCGTAAAGCCCGAGGACGGGCGCCTGTTTGTCATGTTTGCCTCAAGTCTGCTGGAGGCGTTTGAGTCCCAGGAGATAAAGTTCGTGATGGGTCACGAGCTCGGCCACCATGTGTTCAACCACCACGACATCCCCATTGGCTACATTCTGCGGGGCAAGCAACACCCGACCCCCAAGCTTGCGCTGGATCTGACCGGCTGGTCACGCTACGCGGAAGTTTCCGCCGACCGCGCCGGAGCCTACTGCGCGCAGGATTTGGGGGCCGTCGCACATGCGCTGTTCAAGCTCGCGTCAGGCCTCAAGGGACAGTATGTACACTTTCAGCTCGCGGACTTTCTGCGGCAGGTGGACGAAATGCAGCTCGAGGATGCCGAACCCGGCCAGGGCGCGCCTACCAGCGACTGGTTTCTGACTCATCCGTTCAGCCCCCTACGCGTGAAAGCGCTCAAACTGTTCGACGAGTCGGAACTGATGCGCCCCGATGGCTGCCCCGGGACAGATCTCGAGGTGGGGATTCAGGGGCTGATGAGTCTCATGGAGCCAAGCTACCTGGAAGGACGCACGGACACTGCGGAGAGCATGCGCCGACTGTTGTTCGCAGGTGCCATAGCGGTGGCGTGCGCCAGCGGGGAAATCTCTGACAAAGAGATCGAAGTATTCGAGCAATTCTTCGGCGAGCGCTCGTTTTCAGACAAACTCGACATCGAAAAGATCCAGGCCGAACTGGACGATCGTATACGGCAGACGTGCGAGTCCACTTCACCACCGCAACGCATGCAGGTGCTGAGAGACCTGTGCACCATCTCTCAGGCAGACGGATACAAGGACGAGGAAATCGCGCTACTAAAGAGCATCGCCAAATCCCTGCGCGTCTCAGCCACCTTTATCGATCAATTGATGGAAGCCGAAGCGGAGCTCGACTAGCCAGACGTCATGGGCCATTTCTACGCTTCACTGCTCACCTCCGCCGTCGTGGTGATCTGCATCCTCATCCACTACGAGGCCCTGAACCTGCTGAACAAGCTGGTGCGCAAATTTCGTACCCACCGCAACAGCCTGCTGTTTGCGCTGTACGGGCTGTTCATTGCACACATCATCGAGATCTGGGTGTTCGCAGGCGGGTATGCCATTGCGTATGAATGGCTCAGCCTGGGGCAGTTGCACCCTGCGCCCGAGACCTGGTTCGACTACGCGTACTATTCCGCCATGGTGTACACAACTGTGGGCTTTGGTGATGTCCTCCCCGTGGGGGCGATCCGGGTCCTGACCATGGCAGAGGCACTCGCCGGACTGTCTCTCATCACCTGGTCTGCGTCGTTCACGTTTCTGGAAATGCAGAGACTCTGGCGCCACTGATCTTCTATCTATTTCGTTTTAAATCAATATGTTACATTATTATTCTAATCTATATTATACTTATCTATCGAAATGCACTCTCGTTTTCACGAACAATACGCTTGGCTCCAGCGCCACCACACGCAACGGATGACCCGGCGCCACGCGCAGCCAGCCCCAGGGAGCGAACGTGTGGGTGTCATCAATCTGCCACGTGATGCGACCACTCAATACCAATAACTCGCGTGCGTGCGCTCCATTCGATACGAAGAATGAGGAGACGGCATGAGCGATGCGGCGCCCGGCGGGCAGATCGCCTGGGTCATCGATCTCAACAAGTGCATTGGCTGCCAGACCTGCTCGGTGGCGTGCAAGGTATTGTGGACCCGGGAGGAGAGTGAGCGGGCACAGTGGTGGTGTTCTGTCAACACGCTGCCGGGCCGGGGCTATCCCCGAGGCTGGCAGTCCATGGGCGCCGGAGACTGGCCGAACTCGTACTACTTCTACCTGCCTCGGCTGTGCAATCACTGCAGCCGGCCGGCCTGTGCCGAGGCCTGCCCGAGCAGTGCGCTGAAGAAGAACGAGGATGGTCTGGTGCTGCGCGACGAGAGCGTGTGCCAAGGCAGCGACGTCTGCATGGAGGCGTGTCCGCAAAAAAAATCTACTTCAACACCGAGCGCAACGTCGCCCCGCAATGCATCGGCTACTATCCGCGTATCGAGGTAGGTGTGGCGCCGGCCTGCGTGCGGCAGTGTCCAGGCCGGGCGATGTTCGTCGGCAGGCGCGGTGAGGAAGGCAGCGCGGTGGACCGGCCGGTGCAGGAGTGGGGCGTGGCACTGCGGCTGCACCCGGAGTACGGCACCCATCTGAACGTGTACTACGTGCCGCCCCTCTCGCCGCCGCCGCTCAGCGAGGATGGCTCGGTCAACCCGGAGGGTGAGCGTATCCCCACCGCCTAACTGGAGAAGCTGTTCGGCGAGGCGGTGCACGTTGCGCTGGAGGTGTTGAAAATGGAAATGGCGACGGTTCGCGACGAAGGTGAGTCGGAGCTGTTGAGAACGCTGATTGCATACAGATGGCAGGAACTGCTGGGACGCTTTGCGGAAGACCCGGCTCGGATCATAGCTACAGGATGACAGGAGACTGACTAATGTTCGTGTATTCACTGGATGGATTGAAAATGACTGGCGGTGCCGCCATGGACGTGGAGATCGAGGACAACGAGCACACGGCCCGATCGGGCGTGTACAACGTGCTGGCAGGCTTCTTCACGCTGCCGGACCCCGAAGCGCATGCCGCCGCGGTAGCCGGTGGCTGGCCGGCGCAGCTCCGCGAGGCAGGCGAGATGCTCGCGTTCGAATTCGACTTCGGCGCCGCAGCGCTCGCGAATTCCGTGGAAGGGTCCGCTTTCGAGACGGAATATGTCCGCCTGTTCGGAGGCCCGGGCACGCCCGCCGCATCGATCTTCGCCGGCGACTACGGCGAGGGTGAGCGCATGGACCGGATCGCCGAACTCACGCGGCAGTTCGAGTACTACGGGCTGGCCGCCTCCGATGATAAGGCGCGCTCGCCCGATCATCTGGCGACGGAATGCGAGTTCATGCAGTACCTGGCCTTCAAGGAAGCGGCTTCCTCGTCGAAGCGGCTGGCCGGTTCGTATCACCGCGCGCAGGAAGGCTTCATCGAGCGGCATCTCGCCTCGTGGCTGCCGGCCTTCAGCGAGAAGGTGGAACAGGCGCAGGGCCTGCCGATCTACGTCTGGGTGAGCCAGACGGCGGTGAGGTTCGTGGAAGCCGACCTGGCGTATCTCCGAAGCTGACCACAGGAGAACGAAGCGTGGCCGAGAACGTCGTGGACTACCGAGATCGCTGGTCGTGGGAGTGCGTGACCTTCGGCACGCACTGCCTGAACTGCCTGGCCACCTGCTTTGAGGGCGTATTCGAGGCGGTGTGCGTACCCTCACCCTGGCTGCCGGAAGCGAACTCGGCCATCGCCCGGGTCATGGCTGGCCGCAACGGCGAGCACGGTACGCCGTCGCGCACACACAACTGGGCCGAGAGCAGCGGTGGTCCCTACCGGAACGAGACGATGAACCGGATTCTCGAGCATCCGAAGGTGCACATACCGGACTGGGTGGTGGATGCTGCGAAGGACACCATCGACTACTTCGTGGGCGAATACGGTATCGCACCTGCCTACATCTCGCCGGTGCGGGCCAAGTTCTCCCTGCAGGCGCATCACGTGGACACGGACTACTACGAGCAGTTCCACGAGGGCGCCTTTGCGCTGACCGATCCAGACGCTGTGGGAGCTGGTGGAGTCGGCGGAGGTCACGGTCAAGGGGCTGTCGCTGATGAAGGGCTATGCGGACCGCAACGACACCGACTATCTCGCCGACGGCCGTTTTCGCACAGGTGTCATCGCATCGTCCGACGCCAACGGAATGATCTACATATTGCCGGACTGAAGAAGATAGTCAGCGGCGGGCATTTTGCATGAGTAGCGGTTCGGTAAGCTGGCGCATCAAGAGTTTCTACGGGCTCGGCCAGGCCGCGGAATCGATCAAGAATTTCGGCTTCGGCACGCTGCTCCTGCTCTACTACAATCAGGTGCTCGGACTGTCCGGCACCTATTCGGGAATTGCCGTGTTCATCGCCGTGGCACTCAAGGTGTTCTGGCCGTACGACGTGAATCGCAGGCGCCACGGTGAGATCCGCGCCGCGCTGGATGCGAAACGCAGTGCGGAGACAGGTGACGGCCTGCTCGCGGACTGATCGCGGGCGCCGGTGGTCAGAAGCGTTCTCGGCCCATGAACAATCCCCATATTTCCGGCTGCTCTCCGATGGACACGTCGATGAGGCGGGGCTCACCGGCTTCGAGGGCTTCGGCGAGCGCTGGTCCGAACGCTTCCGGATCGCTCACCCGGGTTGCGGGTACGCCGAAGCTCTCGGCTAAACGAACGAAATCGGGGTTGTGTAGTGTGGAGGCGATCTCACGACCGTAGCTGAGACGCTGGATGCGTTTCACGTTGCCGTAGGCGCCGTCGGTGAACACGGCGGCGACCACATTGATGCCGTGCTGGACCGCCGTGGCCAACTCCGCGGCCCCGTACATGAAACCGCCGTCGCCGTTGATCGAGACCACCGGCTTGTCGGGGCAGCCCACTTTCGCGCCGAGTGCTGTGGAGTAACCGAATCCAAGCGTACCCTGATAGCCGGAACCGATCAGGGTTCCGGGCTGTGAGACGGGATAGGCGTTGCGCGCCATGTAGCCGACCTGGGTCATCTCGTCCACCAGAATGCCATCCTCGGGGATGACCTCACGCAGAGCCCGGCAATACGCCCAGGTCTCCGGGAAGCGCTCGGCCAGGCCCTGCAGCACCGTCGCCCTGACCTCGGCCACCCGGGTGCGATGCCGTTCGTCGCGCTCGTCATCCGGCACCCGAACGTTGGCCAGCGCTGCCGCGAGCGCGACCGCACCCGGTTCGGCGTCGGCGCGCAGGTCCACGGAGGCAGGCGTGCGTGTCGGTGTCGATGCCAGGCGTTCGGCATCCGCGTCGATGCGCACGACGGTCGCCTCGTGCTGCACGCCGCCGAGTCCCGGCACCGTGTGATAGCGGGTGCCGACCGTGACGATGGCGTCCGCCTCGTCGAGCAGCGGAAAGCCGGCGAGCGGCGGCAGGACATGCGGATGGTTGGCCGACACCGCACCTTTGCCTTCTGGCGTCAGGACGATCGGCGCGCCGAGGGCGGCGGCCAGAGCATACAGTGCTTCGCCCGCTGCGAGCGCACCGCCGCCAGCGACGATGACCGGCCGCGTGCTCGGCGCGAGCCTTTCTGCTGCGCGTACTACCAGAGTGCTGTCGGGTTGCGGCGGCAACGGTGCGGGGTGCGGGGGCGGCAGGGTGTAGCTGGTCGGTGCCAGCAACACCTCGGGGCCGATTTCCACGGCGGCGGGGCGAACCGGACATCCCTGCAATCTCGCGAATGCCGCATCGAGTGCGGGTGCAATGTCTTCCACCGTATGCACGGGTTGGGTCGCGCCGATGGTGCCGGCGATGATCGCGCTCTGATCCGGCAGTTCGTGCAATGCACCGGTGCCGAGGCTTGCGCTGCCGCCGAAGATGTTGCCAGCCACCAGCAACACGGGCGAGCCGGTCGCGAAGGCCGTGGAGAGCCCTGCGCCTGCATTCAGCACACCCGGACCCGGAACCACCGCGCACACGCCGACCCTGCCGCTGGCCCTGGCGTAGCCGTCGGCCATAAAGGAGGTGCTCTGCTCGTGTCTGGTGTGGATCACGCGGATCCCGGTGTTTCCCGCCAGTGCATCGAACAGCCCGTCGAGCTGCACCCCGGGCAGGCCGAACAGCGTATCCACGCCGCGGTCAATCAGCGCCCTGACCAGAATTTCGCCACCTGTCGCCATGTCCGTCCTCGCCGTGAGCTGATGCTGATGTTAATGCCAGGAAGCCTCCAGTGCCTGAGGAGGAGGCCGGTTGGGTGACAACATGATGACCGGTGCAATGGGCCTACTCGAGGCCATCCGCAGGCGGGAGAATGGATCGGGCGCGTTTTTCGTTGGAGTTCCAGCGTACCCCTGGTGCGACTGAACCCTGCCCCTCTCTACCCGCTGACCCCCCGTTACCCGGTGGCGATGATGTCCGCCGGATCGGTCTGAAACGGACCCAGCAGTTCCGTGAATCTGTACGCGATCAGGGTCGTCATCAACTCGGACGATTCACCCGCCTTGGTTCTGTCCATCTCGGCGGTGAGCGTGGCCAGGGCGCCGTGCACCTTCTCGCCGAACAGGGATTCGAGGTACTCGTTCGGCACACGGGGATTCTCCGTGTCGAGGGACATGTCCTCCTTCACTGGGTGCGGTAGTCGAGGTGGGACGTAGTAGACGTTGGGGTGCGTCCCGTACTCGGGGTGCAGGGGCAGGGCGACTTCCCACTCCCGAACCAGCCGGTTGACGGGGCTGCCTTCCTCGTCGAGATAGCCGAAGAACACGGCGCGGCCCGGGCACTGGCGCACGCAGGCGGGCGCTACGCCGTCCGCCAGGCGCGGCAGGCAGCCGATGCACTGCTGTGAGATGCCTTTGGCCGGATTGAAGTAGATCTTCTTGTAGGGGCAGGCTGCGACACAGTTGCGGCTGCCGGTGCACACGTTTTCGTCTCGCAGCACCAGTCCGTCCGCGGTCTTCTGCAGCGCGCCGCTCGGGCAGGCCTCTGCGCAGGCCGGGCGGCTGCAGTGGTTGCACAGCCGCGGCATATAGAAGAAGTAGGCGTTCGGCCACTCGCCGGCACCCTGATCCTCCTCCCAATTCATGGCCCAGCGGTCCTCGCGCGAGCCTTGGGGTGCCAGATGCTGCTTGCCATCGCTGGCACCGTACAGGACCTCGTCGTAGTTCAGATCGAATCCTCCGCCGTAGTCGGCCGGGGTGGGCTCTTTGCCCGGCTGCAGGTTGCCGTCGGCGTCGTAACCCCCGCCCATCTGTTCCCAGTCGCGGGGGGTGCCCCTGCCAGGCAGGGTGCTGACCGTGCACCACCACTGGTTGTCTTCGCTGTCTTCATCCGTCCAGAGGACCTTGCAGGCCACGGAGCAGGTCTGGCAGCCGATGCACTTGTTGAGATCGACGACCCAGGCGAGCTGCTTGTTCGGGGAAGTGTCGTTCATGTGTCTGCTCCCTATCCGGTTATTGGTCGGCGATCTTTTCGATGCCCACGCGCGTGTTGCGCATCACCGGGCAGGGTTGCCACTGCAACACGGAGTACTTCAGATGCCCGTAGCCGCCGGCCATGTGCAGCCACTTGATCATCCCCGGCTCGGCGTCGTTGGCGCCCTTCCAGTCCTTGTGCTGGTAGGGTTCCCAGCCGTTGTACATGATGACCTGGTCCGGGTGGCAGCCGGAAGAGAGCTTGGTGCGAACGAAGAACTCGCCCTGGTCGTTGTACAGACGCACCAGGTCGTCGTCCTCCACGCCCAGCGTCGCGGCCGCCTCATGGTTCATGACCACGTGCGGTTCGCCCCGGTGGGTCTCCAGCATCAGGTTGTTGGTGATGTTCAGCGAGTGGATGCTCCAGCGGTTGTGCCCGCTGCTGACGCTGAACGGGTAGTCGCCGCCGCTCTTCGGGGCCTCCTTGTGGCGGGGCAGGTGCTCGTCCGCTTGGACAAACCAGGGATGTTCGATCAGAAACTGCGCGCGGCGAGTTAGCGTCGGCCAGGGTTCGCCGTCCTCCACGTGCTTCCTGAAGGGTACGAAGGTCTCGTTGGGTTTCGGATCAGTCGCCTGCGCCTGGGCTCTGGCGCCGATGCCGAGATCCTCCCAGCGGAAGTAGCCTCGCTCGCGTATCGTCTCCAGGCTCGCATCCTGTGGCAGGGTACCGGCCAGCGCGCCGTCGCGCAGCCGGGTATCGGTCTGTATCTCCTCGTCCTCCAGGGCGCCTCGTGTGGGGAAGTTGTCGGCTTGGCTTGCGAGATCGTGCTCTGTCCCGAGAGCGTCCGTGTAGGGCTGCATGCCCCGGTCTCTGGCGCGGATGGCGACCTTTTCGCTCAGCAGCCGAAATACCTCGCCCTCGTGCAGCGCTTCCCCGGGTGGTTCCACGATCCGATCGCAGAAGGTCAGGTTCATCGTATGGGTACTCGGGATGCCGAAAGCGAGCTTCTCGTACTGAGCGGCTACCGGCAGCACGATGTCGGAATAGAGCGCCGTCATGCTCATGCGGACCTCGGCGGTCACCACCATCTTGAGCTTGGGCCACAGCGTGTCCAGGAGCACGTTGGAACCGCCACGGGTGCGCCGCAGCACGTTACCGCCGCATTCGATGAGCACCCGCGGTGTATGCTCGGCGCGGGGGTAGTCGACGCCGGCCCACCAGTCCTTGTCCACGGCCTCGTCCCAGTATTCCGCGAAGGGGCGCTGCATGGACCGGTCGTGCCAGTCGCTGTTGTTCCAGATTTCGTCGTAGCCGCAATGGCGGTGCCAGAAAAACACCGGCGGCACCATGGGCAGAAAGGCCATGCCCGTGCTGCCGATCTGTCTCGATGCCTCTACCAAGAAGATCGCCGGGGTCAGGGTCGGATCCGCCTCGATCGCCGCATCCTGGGCAGCTTCTATCATGTCGAGCATCTGCGCGGTGCTGGTGGCACCGACCGGAGCAAACGTCAGACCCACCGTGGTCCAGGCGCGCACTCCGGAGCCCTGCTTGCCCCAGTTGCCGGTGAGAGCCAGCAGCAGCAGTTGGGCCCGCTCCATGAGGTCGCCGTGGTAGTGCTTGCCGGCGTTGCCTAGCGAGCCGAGGAAATTGGTGCGACCGGCCGCGATCTTGCGGGCGAGCAGACGGATCGTGTCGGCATGGGTTCCCGTCGTTGCGGCCGCACTTTCCGGGTCGTAATCGTTCAGGCGTGCGCGTATGAGTGCGAGCACCGGCGTCACGGTGATGGGCCCGTCCTTGCCTTCGACCGTGTAAACGCCCTCCAGGGCGGGTTCGACCTCTCCCCAGAACAGGGTACCGCGGGGTGCTTCCACCGCCTGACCGGTCTTCGTATCCCAGGCGTAGAACTGCTGATCGCTACCGCCGTCCGTCAGATCCGAGGTTCTCAAGAACCGGCCGGGTTCGTCCGCGAAGGCGAGCAGCCCTAGATCGGTCTGCTCGCGCACGAACTGCTCGTCCACCAGGCCCTCTTCGACCACGACATTGCACATGGACAGCGCAAAGGCTGCATCCGTGCCGGGGCGTAGACCCACGTGGTAGTCGGAGTGGACGGCGGAGGGCGACAGGTCCGGCGCGATGGTCACGACATCGGCACCCTTGTAGCGTGCCTCCAGAATGTAGTGATTGTGCGGAATTCGCGTGTAGGCCGGGTTGGAGAACCAGATAACGAACACGTCCGAGTGAAACCAGTCGTCCACGCTGCTGACCGGATCGAACATGCCGAACGTGAGGTACTGCCCGGGTGCGAAGTCGTTCATCTCCGCGTTCAGGTCCATGGTGAGTCCGCCGACCATGCCCATGATGTTGCCCCGGTTGGGCGAGTTGCACCCCGAGGGGGCGATGATCGACTCAGGACCCACTTCTTCGATGGCGTCCAGCATGGCATCGGCCACGATCGTGGTCGCCTCGTTCCAGGAGATGCGCTCCCACTTCCCTTCACCGCGCTCGCCGACGCGCTTTAGCGGGTGGGTGACGCGTTCCTTGCCCTTGAGCATGCGACCCCAGCCGGCACCCTTCTGGCATCCCATGGGGTTCATGTCGGGAACGCCTTCCTGCACGGTGGGGAAGACCGCGGCCTGCTCCTCGCGAACAATCTTGCCGTCCTTCTTGTAGACCCGCATGGGGCAGTTGCCGGGATAGCAGTCGATACAGTGGGACGCCCACTGCACCTCATCCCATTCGATGCGCTCACGGTAGTGTTGGACGAGGTCGCCAGCCTCGGTGTCGGTGAGGCGAGCTTGGTTTTCCGGATTTCCGGCTGCCTGATCGGACATTTGACCCTCCCGCTGTCGGTCACCGCGCTCGGACAGGACGCCGGGCACGGCAGATTCTCCTTTACTCAACCTAACATTCGAATGTAGATTCGAATTTGATCCTGATCAAAGGATGGCCATCCATCGGTTGCAATTGGCACGAAGGATAGCGTGGGTGCCCCACGATGCTGGGTAGGCGGGTTCGAACGAGACGGCGGGGAAATGTGGAGGCTGAAGACGTAAGCGGCCCAGTCAGGGGAACGGTGCGACGGGGAATTGAATGGCCCGCGGGTTAGGCGCTGATCTGCAGGTAGGCCCGCGCCATTGCGAGCAGTTCGCGGATGAGCGCTTCGTCGCTCTGACGCAGCAGAAAATCCGAGCTCTTCATGGCCCGTTGCAGCGAGCGCTGGCTGAGCACCGAACGCATCATGTGCAGCACCAGCGGCATGGCTGTCTTCGGGTCGGGGTGACCGACTTCGAACTCCCGCGCACGCAGCAAGCGCAGGATCAGCTCATTGGTCTTGCGTGCGTTGGATTCCATGCGGTCGCGAATGTGCGGGTCTTCGAGCGCAAGGCGCTGCTGCGCGATGCTGACCCCGGCGAAGCGCCGGCCCATCTTGAGTGAATAGCGCAGGTAGCCTTCGAAGATGTCGAGCAGCGGCACATCTTTCCACACCGACGGTTCAAGACCTTCCTGGGCGGTGCGGTAGGTATCGTTGGAGACCCGGTCGAGTACCGCGTAGATGACGGTCTGCTTGTCCTGGAAGTGGTGGTAGACACTACCCACCGAACAACGGGCCACCCTGGCGATCGCAGCGATGGTCAGCGCTTCGAGGCCTTCCTCGGCCAGCAGCTTCTCGGCGGCATCCAGAATGCCCGCCCGCGTGCGTGCGCTGCGGTCCTGCTGCGGCTCGCGCACCCAGCGCATGTCCCAGAGTGGACGCTTCGAGTCGCCTGGTGTGGCCTTTCGGCGGGGGAGGTTCATGAGATCCGGCTTCGCAGGATTGTGCTGCGGCCAGTATACGCAAAAACCGCGGCCGTGCGGCCGCCCCTCTGCGCGCGGTCTGGCACTACTGCTGCCGTTCGCGCTCCGCCTTCATCCTGCGCTGCCAGCCCCATCCTTCCTTTAGGGGTGAGTGTATATATAGAAGAAGCACACCCCCGGGTGCCTTGGCCGAGAGATCGGTGCGGGCGCGACAGCGACCCACATCCGCCAATCCCGTGCACCACCCGCGCAGGTCCGCAGAACTGTTGCTTCAACAACCTCCAGACAATCTACAAACCGCAACGCCTGACCGATGCGCAAGCACATTCGGCTTCAAATCCCCGGCCGTCAGCCATGGGC
>DCWG01000105.1:0-130 GCA_002327525.1 Gammaproteobacteria bacterium UBA2168
AACGACCATAGGGGGCGGGTCAGCTATACCACCGGTTCTGTCTCAGCTTCCGTCGTGATCGACATCCTCCTCCGAGCTGTTCACCAAAAGGACTCAGAAACTGTACCCGTCCGGCGAGTACGCGACGGCC
>DCWG01000105.1:453-13444 GCA_002327525.1 Gammaproteobacteria bacterium UBA2168
GGCCCCTGGGAAGTAGACGTTCTCTATGATGGAGCGACCCATGTAGACGGGTGACGTCGCGGTCCTGTTCCGAGCCAGTGTCCGCATGAACCCGGTCTCCTCCTCCGGCGCGGGAATCCCCACCTCCAGGCAGGTACGGACGATGCCGGCCATCTCTTCGGGCTCGTCCCGTTGCGGGTAGTGGCCAGCCGTCGGCAAGATCCAGTAGCTGCTCTCCACCGACCTCTTGTCGAGGTAGTTGTACCAGATGTGATTGCCGATACGTGGCGGGTTCGGCGTGTCCTGAAGCCCCCAGATCAGGGCTGTCGGGACCGGGCTCTCACGAAGGTTGTCCAGCCAGCGGTACTCATTTGCTGCCCGCTCCAGCAGGTATTTTCCAACGTAGAAGCGCGCGCCGATCCCGTCGTTGAAGGCTTGGATGTCAGCGTTGGCGACCTGCTGGGGCGTGCCTTCCGTCACCCGGGGCCGGGCCGGCCGCTCCGGGGGCACCGCCCCAAGCTGGTGGCCGAGACGCGGGGCTTGGGACGCCCCTCTTTGGTACTGGCCCTGACCGAGGTTGGTCAGCGGAAGAAAGAGCCCACCGTTGGATATGAAGTGGTAGGTGATCTCGTATTCCTTCTCCTCGCGCGCCAGGTAGTTGCCCAGAAAGGCGAAGCCGACGCTCCCGCCGCGATCGTGGGTCATGAGATGGAACCGAGACAGCCCCACGATCTCCCGCACGAAGTGGTCGACGAGCTGCGCGTCGTCCTCCAGCATGTACGAATAGCCGTCCTGAGGCTTGTCCGAGAAGCCGAACCCGGGAAAGTCGAGGACGGCCACGAAGTAGTCCTCTTCCAGGAAGGGAATCATCTCCCGGAAGTCGAAACTCGACGAAGGATAGCCGTGGAGTATCACGAGCGCCGGGTTGGAGCGGTTCCCAAAGGTCCGGTAGAAGACCTTCACCCGACGGCCCTCGTTATTGCGAGTCGTCGAGGTCCACTCGAAGTACTCTCCGCCGCGGTACCATGCCTCGGCGAGCGGGGAATAGAAGGTGAAGTCAGTCGGCGGGGCGAGTGACTGTGCACCGATGACGGTCTCACTCGCGTAGCCCTCCACGTTGCTGGCTGAACGTCCGGCGTGGACGGGGCTCACGAGCACCGGGCTCGCCGCGGCGAGCTTCAAGAATGATCGTCTATCCATGGCAGCTTCCTCTCAGTAGTGGGTCGAACAGCGCGATCGGATCCTGCATCAGTAGTCGTTCTGGTCCATCGACACCCGGATGACCTCTTCGTCGTTCCGCAGCACGATGTGGCGGTTCGCGAACGCGGGGTGCGCCCAGACCACCAGACGGTCGCTCTGCCCGTGACGGGCGCGTGACCGGGTGCCGGCCCGAGAGCCGCCGTAGCCGGACCGCGAGGTCGGGTTCAGCAGGTGCGTGCGGTCGAACTCGACGAATCCCTCGGGGCTGAACCGCGCAATGATGAGGTCACCATTCTCGTTGTAGACGAAGTAGCGGTCCTCGTGCTGGACGAAGTAGGCGGACCCCCAGCGGTTGCGGGTCGTCAGTCCCTCGCCCTCCCAGACCCGTTCGCCCGTCTCCGCCAGCAGGCCCCGCACCTGGCCGTGGCTGCCGATGCCGTAGATGTGGTCGCCGACGATGAACGGCGTCGTTATGATCGAGTGGAGCCCGGTGGTCTCGGCCACCTCGATGCCGTCCTCCAGCACCCGGTTGGTCTCTCCTCTCCAGATCGCCGTGGCCGCCGGTCGGTCGCGGTCGAGGCGCATCATCAGCGACCCGCTGTAGAATCCAGACACAAAGAGATACTGGCCGCTCTTGACCGCGTCAGCCACGGTCAAGTTGCCGCGCGCGCTGAACGGCTCTTCCCAGTACAGGTCGCCCGTCTCCGGGTTCAGGGAGGATAACCCGCGTGGCTGCCAGACGATCAGCTGGCGGGCGCCGCCTTCCTCGATGATGAGCGGTTGGTTGTATCCCATTTCCGTGCTGCTCTCCAGTGCCCGCCAGACTTCTGTGCCCGTGTGCTTGTCGAACGCCATTACCAGCGCGTCGGGCTCGCCGCCAACGAGGAAGATCACGCGGTCGCCGTCGACCAGCGGCGCGCTCGAGGTGCCCCAGACCGGGATGTTCGTGTCGTACTCCTCCACCGTATCCTTGTCCCAGATGACCGCGCCGGTCTCGGCGTTGAGGCAGAAGATCCGACCGGTGGAGCCGGTGACGTAGACGCGGTCACCGTCCACCGTGGGGGTGGCGCGCGGGCCGGTGGCGTAGGTGAACATCAGCATCCGGTAGGTCGTCGCCCACTCGTGGCTCCAGAGCACCTCGCCCGTCTCCTCGCTCAGGGCCAGCAGGCGCTCGGTCCCGTTCATCACGCGAGCCTCGGTCTCCATGTAATCCAGCACGAACACCCGGCCGTCGGCCACCGCCGGACCGGAGTACCCGGCGTGGACCGGCACGCGCCACTTCACCGTGAGCCCCTCGTCCGGGAACTCGTCCAGGATCCCCGTCTCGGTCCACAGCCCGAGCCGTTCGGTGCCGCGCCATTGCGGCCAGTCCTTCGCCGACAGGGTAGCCAGGCCCGCGATGGCGGCGACCACGATTGCCGCAACGGAGACGAAGGCGACACGCGGCACTCGCCCCGCCCGCCAACCGGTCCGAATTCGGGGTCCTCGTAATGTCGGCATGGCTCGCTCCTCTCGGTGTCTTTCGCGACCGTGCTCATTATTGCCGAATTCCGACACCTCTCTAGCGCCGGTCTGCGGAACCCTTCGACTGCCACTGCGCTCCGGAACTGTCGATCGTCGCTGCCCGAGGGTGCCTGACCTCAACAAGAGGAGGACTCGTGCGCATCATTTCTGACCAACAGTGACGATAGACGACATTAGAAGCCCCCTCGACGCCCTGAACAAGCGGATTGGGCGCCCCCACACGCCGACTACGGGCCTCCACTGCGCCCCACAGGCGGACTACGGGCCTCCACGGAACGCATTGTGTCGAGAATGCCCGCTCCGGGGTTGCGGTCAGGCGTGATTCCAGACGCCGAGACACACCTCTGGCGAGCTGAGGGGTGAAACCGTTTGGCTCAGGCGGGTTCGTCGGAGAGGATCTGGTCGCCAGCGACCTCAGCCAGAAATGTAACTGTCACCCCGTCACTTGGCGGTTCTTGGCGTCGCTGCACGTCCCGACGCAAGTCGCGGTCGAGTCAGCGAATGCTGAGTCTTGCTAGGGTTCTCGGGTGATCGAGGTGGACCCGCTCAGGGGTCTGAAAATCGTGGTGTCGGCAGTTCAATTCTGCCCCTCGGCACCAACTCTTTCCCCTTCCCTATCAACGAGTTGAGCGGAAGCTCCGACGAGCGCTCATTCGACCAAAAGTTACAAGGGGTAGCGCATGGGTAGCATCTTGCAGGCCGCTTACAGATGCCCATCATTCTGCCGGTGGGTTGCGGCCTTGCCCGAGGGTTAGTCGAAGTCAACGCGCAGTCGTCTCGGACTGCTGCCTTTTGCCACGCGCGCCAGCCAGCACGTATTCGGAGTTCGTGGCCGTCTTGAGCGCCATCAAGATGTCGCGCGCCGGGTCCGTTAGAGGTACACGATGCGGCATCCCGTTCTTGGCGTGCTCGCCCGGGACGGTCCAGATGCCCGACTCGAGGTCGACGTCGGCCCACTGCATATTCCGAACTTCCCCGCCCCTCTGCGCCGTGATCAGGCGCAGCCGAAAAGCGGCCGCCATCTGCGGGGTTTCGTCGTCGAGCTGCGTCCACAGGTTCCGGATCTCATCAGCAGACAGCACCCGGTCCCGGCGCTGTTCGACACCCGGCCGCGGAACGTGGGTAACCGGGTTGCTCTCGACGATCTCCTGCTCGACAGCAAAGTTGAACACCTTGCGCAACAGCGCGCGGAGACGGTTCGCTGCGATCGGGGTACCACGCAAGGCTACGTACACTCGCCAACGCGGGACGCTCGATGCGGCCTTCCGCTCAATGGACAGCGTCGGCTCCGCAATCAGATTCCTTTCGGGGCTCCATCACGCGGCCTGCACGTTCCCTGTGTACGCTTCCCAGCCGGGTTCGCACCCGGACCACGCAACACTCGGTTACGGATGGTGGCTAGCCTTTGCCGTGGCAGGACTTGCACCTGCTGGGTTCCTCCAGGAGGTTTCCGTCATGTCTGTCGTGCTACATGGCTTCCCCCTCCTCCAAGCTTGACCTGGCGCAACCACTGCCGAATCGTCTCGTAGGTGCCTGTGACCTCGCGCTGGGCCGACAGATCTTCCGCATCGCGGAAGCTGAGACCGAAATGATGGTAGAGCCAGACGGCGTGACTGATGATTTCAGGGGGAAATCGGTATCCGCGATAGCTGGGCGGCAGGCTCGTCATCGGCCTACTTTGCCACCTGCAGCCTCAACCTGACAATGCCGGCCGGTGTCTTACAGCATCGGTCGCTGAGAGGCACCTGGGTTGGATCGCTTCGCGTCAGAGTCTGATCTTGCCTCGACGCCAATGCTGCCTGCCGAAGAATGCGCATTATGATAAATGGAGCGGACGGGGGGCTCTACTACTTCCTCTCGTCCGAGATGCTGCCGGCCCCGGCGCGTCGGCGGTCGAATCTGCGTGGGAAAAACGTGATTGAGACGGTACAGGCTGGTGACCAGGCATGCCCGGCGTCGGCGGCGTCGGAGTCAGCGCCCGGGTTCGAGATCACGGCGCGGGAGGACTTCTCGGACGTCACCTACCTGCTCGAGGTCCGCCATCCGATGCTCGCCAGGGCCGCCGCCCCGGGGCAGTTCGTCATCGTCATCTCCCATGAGCGCGGCGAGCGCATTCCGCTGACCATCGCGGACTTCGACCGGAACGAGGGGACGATCACGCTCGTCGTCCAGGCGGTCGGCAAGACCACGAGGGAGATGCAACAGCGCTGCCAGGTGGGAGCCCGGCTGTCGAGCGTGGTCGGTCCCATGGGCATCCCGAGCGAGATCGGCAACGCCCGGAAGGTCGTCTGTGTGGGCGGCGGGCTGGGTGTGGCTCCGATCTTCCCACAGCTCCGCGCCTTCAAGCAAAGCGGCACCTACGTGATCGGCGTCGTCGGATTCCGGAACCGTGAGCTCGTCTTCTGGGAGGAGAAGTTCAAGGAGCACTGCGACGAGTTCATCATCTGTACGGACGACGGCTCGGCGGGCATCAAGGGGCTGGTGACGGATGGTATCAGGGTGGCCCTGCAGAGGCACGCCGACATCGACAAGCTCGTCGCCATCGGGCCGCCCATCATGATGAAGGCCTGTGCCGAGACGACGCGTCCACACGGAATCGCGACCACCGTCAGCCTGAATCCCATCATGGTCGACGGTACCGGGATGTGTGGCGGCTGCCGGGTGCAGGTTGCTGGCGAGACCAAATTCGCCTGCGTCGATGGCCCTGAGTTCAACGCACATGACGTCGACTTCGAAGATCTGATGGGCCGGCTACGGCGTTTTACAGCATACGAGCGTCAGGCGGTCGAGGTCTGGGAGCAAGGGCAGTCACCCACAGAGAGCGGCGCCACACCGAGGACGTAGCTAACAGCGAACCCGGTCATCGGGCGCGTTTAGGAGCGAGCATGGAAAAAAAAGGAGCAAAGAAGAAAACGATCCGAAACATACCCCAGGACCGCGCCCCAATGCCGGTTCGCGACGCCGATGAACGTGTGCAGAATTTCAAAGAGGTTGCGTGCGGCTTTGACACAGACGCCGCACTGGTGGAAGCAGAACGCTGTCTGCTGTGCCCGGATCCCGCTTGTGTGCCGGGCTGTCCCGTGGCTATCGATATCGTCGGTTTCATCGAGAACATCGCCGATGGTAACTACAGACGCTCGTACGACATTCTGAGCGATGCCAATCTGCTGCCCGCGATCTGTGGCCGTGTGTGTCCGCAGGAAGACCAATGTGAGGGTGTCTGTCCGGTGGGTGACACCCTGGAACCGGTTGCTATCGGCAGACTCGAGCGCTGGATAGGAGATCTCGCTCTTGCCGAGGGGTGGACCAACGAACCCTATATCGAACCCAACGGCTTCAAGGTCGGTATCGTCGGCTCGGGACCCGCGGGCATCGCCTGTGCCGCCGACATGGCCAAAGCGGGTTGTGACGTCACCATCTACGAGGCTCTACATGCCCCGGGCGGGGTGTTGCGCTACGGCATTCCCGAGTTTCGTCTGCCAAACGAGGTGATCGACGCCGAGATGCGCAATCTCACGCGTATGGGTGTGAAAATCGAGTGCAACACACTGGTGGGACGCTTATTCACCATAGAACAGATGCTGACTGAACTTGGCTTCCACAGCGTATTCATCGGCAGCGGAGCCGGTTACCCGAAATTCATGGGCATACCGGGTGAATCACTGCACGGTGTCCTATCGGCAAATGAACTCCTGACCCGATGCAACCTGATGGGTGCAGGCGACTTTCCCCACCACGACACGCCGCTCGGCCTCGGCAAGCACGTCGCCGTCATCGGATCCGGCAACACGGCGATGGATGCCATGCGCGTGGCGCTGCGTCTGGGCGCGGAGAAGGTCTACTGCGTTTACAGACGTACTCGCGACGAAAGCCCGGCGCGGGAAGAGGAGATCGTCCACACCGAAGAGGAAGGAATCGAATTCCACTGGTTGACCGCACCCCTGGAAATACTCGGCGATGACGACGGAAGGGTACGGGCCATGCGCTGCATCCGCATGGAACTGGGAGAGCCGGACGAATCCGGACGGCGCCGGCCTGTGGAAGTCGAAGGTAGTGAATACGAGTTCGAGGCCGATACGGTGGTGTATGCCATTGGTACGAACGCCAATCCCGTACTCGGTCAAACGTCGAAACTGAAGCTCAATCAATGGGGCTATCTCGACGTGGACGAAGATCTGGCGACATCCATGGCGGGTGTATACGCCGGGGGAGATATCGTCACCGGTGCCGCCACCGTGATCCTGGCCATGGGCCTGGGCCGGCAGGCGGCGCGCAGTATGAAGGCTTACCTGGGCGTCCGTGACTCCGAATCCGCCTATCGGCCCGAAGGGCAGGGGCCTGGCAACGTCCTGTTCGGCATCGATCTCGGCGAGAAGAATTTCACTCGCATACGCGTGGCCGAGGCCATGTCCGCCGCAACCTGAACAAGCTGGAGCGAGCAGGGCACACAGACAAGGAACCGGTATGAATCAATCAGCGCAATCCCGGACAGATCTGGTGCCAATAAGAAAGCCCAGGGACGAGCCTGTCCACGAGTTAGTGCTCGAGGAATTCGTTGTCGAGATCGTCAGCGACTCCGGCGAAGGCGCGCAACGGTGCGGGCAGTCGTTTGCCTCGATCGCAGCCCGCATGGGTCACGGCATCTGGACCGTGGAGATCATTCCCGCGGAGATCCAGCCACCCGCGCGTAGCATCGAAGGTGCGAGCGGTAATCGGATTCGGGTGGGCACCCAGGCCGTCACCAACGGGGGCGACGAGGCCGACCTGGTGGTCGCGTTCAACGAACAGGTGCTGTTGGGCCGCATCCGCGCCGAAGAACTGAAGCCCGGCTGCACGATCCTGCTCGAAGACAAATGGCGCAGCAGCAAAGATGAGAGCATCGCCGCCGCCTATACAAGCGTCCATGATCAGCTCACAACCGACGGATTTCAGGTCGTCGAGATCCCGATGGAAGAGGAATGCCTCAAATATGTCGCCGACCCCCATCGCGGCAAGAACATGTTCGCGCTCGGGCTGATGTCCCGGGTCTGCGGCCTGGATCTCGAACTGGCCCTCGAGCAGGTAGCCCTGACCTTCGCCAAGAAGGGCGCGCGCGTTATTGAGCCGAATCAGCAGCTACTGCAAGCGGGTTGGGACTGGGCTGAGGCAAACCTCGACATACGTTTCCGTGTCCCGACCACACCAGCCAAGGAACCGCGGCTGGTCGTGAACGGCAACACCGCACTCGGTCTGGGAGTGATGGCCTCCGGTATGGATGTTTGCGCCATGTACCCGATCACCCCGGCCACATCCGCTTCGCACTATCTGAGCGATGTTTTTCAGAGCGTGGGTGGCGTAGTGCATCAGGCGGAAGACGAAATTGCCGCCTGCGCTTTTGCCATCGGCGCCTCCTACGCCGGAAAGTGCGCGGTGACGATCACCTCGGGACCCGGATACTCGTTGAAGCAGGAAGGCATCGGATTGGCCGTAATGGGCGAGATCCCGCTCGTGGTCGTAAACGTGCAGCGCGGCGGTCCTTCAACAGGTCAGCCCACCAAGGCCGAGCAGGGTGATCTGCTTGCTGCCTGCTTCGGCGGCCATGGAGATGCACCAAAGGTGGTGATGGCCGTTTCCGACATCGAAGACTGCTTCTATTCTGTGATCACCGCGCGCAAGATCGCTGAAGCATTCAACGTGGTGGTCGTGCTGCTTTCGGATGCCAGCCTCGGCTCGGCCCAGCAACCTTTCGTGAGACCACAATTCAATGAAGAGTGGCTGGCACCGCCTGTTGATCAGAGTCCGGTACCCGAGGGAGTGACTCCCTACGACTGGGATCCCGAAACGGGGCTTGCCACCAGGTTCATTCCTGGCCAGCCGAACGGCATGCACTGCCTGACCGGGCTGGCTCACGACCGAATGAGCCACATCGTCTACAACCCCGAGCAAAATCACGAGACCATCCGCCGACGCAGTCTGAAACTGGCAGCCCTGCAGAAGTCGCTGAAACCACCCAATGTATTCGGCGACGAGGAAGGCGAACTCCTGGTCGTCGGGTGGGGAAGCACAAAGGGGGCCATCGAGGAAGCTGTCACCCGGGTGCGCGCCGATGGAAAGAGCGTGTCTTCGCTGCATCTCAAGTTTCTGCAACCGATGGCCTCGGGCATCAAGGAGGTGCTGCAGCGATTCGATCGAGTGATGGCGGTGGAGAACAACTGGAGCGATGACCTGAACGACGCGCTGGTGGATGAAGAGAATCGTCGATATTCGAATATGGCCTGGCTGCTACGCGCGCGCTGCCTGGTCGACATCGATTGCTGGGGTGAAGTCAAAGGCCAGCCACTCAAACCCGGTGCGATCGAACGCGCGCTGCGAGAGAAGCTAGGTTAGGAAGAGGTAGTCATATGTCAGTTTCTGCACCGCGATGCCTGCTGTGGTCCAACGATGAACCGGTCGTGCTCGACGACTACGTTTCCGAGGAACCCCGCTGGTGTACCGGCTGCGGGGATCTGGCGATCCTGGCGGCCGTTCAGCGTCTGTGTCGGGATGAGCAACTCGCCCGGGAGAAGATCGTCTTCGTATCCGGAATCGGCTGTTCGAGCAGATTTCCCCACTACATGAACACCTACGGGTTTCATGGTCTGCACGGGCGCGCGTTGCCCGTTGCAGAAGGCATCAGGATAAAGCGCCCCGACCTGCACGTTTTCGTCAACACCGGCGATGGCGACTGCTGCAGTATCGGCGCCGCCCACTGGATTCACGCCATTCGCTACAACATGAACATGACCGTGCTGCTGCACGACAACGAAATTTACGGTTTGACCAAAAAGCAGGTCTCGCCTACTTCGCCCAAGGGACTTGCCAGCAACACCACGCCACGAGGTGCTTACCTCGACAGCCTGAACCCGATGGAGACGACACTCGGGGTGGCAAACGTTTCGTTTGCGGCGCAAGCGGTGGACTGGGCTCCCGGGCTCCTCTACGACATCATCTCGAAGGCATACAAACATCCCGGCTGCTCTTTTGTTCGCGTACTCCAACGCTGTCCCGAATACCTTCCGGAGCACTTCGATCATTGGATGGACGATCCGGATCAGTTGCTCCTACTCACTCATGAAGACGGTATGCAGGTAACACCCGACCTCGCAAGGATCTACAAGCAGCAGGAGATTCACGATCCGATGGATCTCAACCGTGCGCGCGAAATCGCCTCCATGAAGGATCGCATACCGGTGGGCATTCTGTACCGAAACGAACAAGTCCCCTGCTACGAAGACGTTCTCAACCCTGCGGGGCTCTTTACGCCCGAGGTCGTGCGCACCAACATCGAAGCAGAATTGGACAAGTTCACCGTCTGGCCAGCGTCATGAGTGTGACACGCCGGCCGAGCACGGGCCGAAGTGAACAAGCGGTAGCGAGCACCCAATGAACGTCAGTATCAAACAGTTGATTCGGTTTCACGTCACGGGAGAGAACGCCGACGAGCAGCAAATGGACGACCGTGGCCTGCGACCGGCACTCCTTGCGCCCTATCGGGATCTCACATCTTTGCGCTACGACTATCCTCTGATCCTGGTGCAGGGCGAGCGCGAGGAAACGAGCGTGCGCTCACTGTCGAGCATCGTGGATGAACTTTTGCAGGAAACTGCGCCGCACGGTATCGAGGGTGAGCGGATGCGCAAGCATTGCTTTCGTCTCGAGACCAGAATCCGTGCCCTTGCCACCCGTCAGGTGCAAGGGTCTCTGGCTGAACTGTGGGACATCGCCGCGCTCGAACTAGTGTCCGAAAGCGACGAAGAAACCGCCTGGTCGCTGACGAAAGAACTGAACCACGCACGCCAACGGGTGCCGGCCAACGGCACGGTCGTCGACTGCGACGAGAAGGTGACGAGCGTCCTTCTCGAGCACCTGTGGAGGCGCACGTATCGAGCCCGCAGCCATGACGCGCTCAAGCGTCTCGATCAGCTCAGTGCGCAGTTGTCACAAATTCTCGAGGCCGATTTCCAGACCACCCGGGCAGCACGGACCCCGGAATCTCTGAAGGGATCCATGGGCGCCGGTGTCGATGATACGTTCGACTTCGTGGCTTTGTCGGACATGCTGGAAAAGGGTGCCCGGAACAGCTCGGTAACCGAGCGCAGACGGCAACGGATTAGTGCCGCACTCGCCGCCCTTCAAGCCCAGCCTTTCTTCGTTCCCGAATCCGAAGGGCAAAACGAATCGGATGATGGCGCCGCCCGGGATTTCGTGTTCTCAAGCTGCACGGACGCGTGGCATGCCTTTGAAGCCCACACCCCTGCAAAGATAGAACTGCTCAAAGCCATTGCGACCGCGGAACTCGAGATCGACAACCGCTACGATGAATCGGAGCACGATGAACTTCTCGCCGGTTTCTCCGAGGCTTCGCTCACACAGGAAGACCTCGACTTCTTCCCGTCGTACCTGATCTGCATGCACATCGAGGCATGCCAGGGGAGCGAGAAAGCGAAGCTCATCGAGCTGCTCTGCTCGGGGCTGCCCATGAAGGTGCTCGTCGAGACGGACGATATTCTGGCAGAGCCTTCGTTGTGCGAAGGCCAGTTCACCTTTGGCGCGCGCAGTCAGCAGCTGGCAACCATGACGATCGGTCTGAACAACGCTTTCGTCCTGCAGACAACGTCTTCGTGTCTGTATCAGACGCGAGATCGGATCGAGTGCGGACTCACCTACGAAGGCCCTGCGTTATTCAGCGTTTATGCAGGCTCACACACCAACATTACCGATCTTCCCCGTTACCTCACGGCCGCTAGCGCAACACAGTCACGGGCTTTTCCCACTTTCACCTACGATCCGGCGCTCGGTGCGGACCAGGCAACGCGCTTTGATGTGGACGACAATCCACAGGCACAGACAGATTGGCCGCTACAAAATCTCGCATACGAGGATGAGGATTTACAGCGAGTTTCGCAGGATATCACCTTCACCTTCGTAGAATTCGCCGCCTGCGACACGCGCTATGCGAGGTTTTTCGCGACCGTTGCCAACCAGGGCAGCGAGGATGTTCTCGTGCCCTGCGGTGAGTATGTGACAAGCAGCGAAGGCGAAAACGGGAACAAAGTACCTTTCGTGTTGATGGTCGACGCCGAGGACGTCCTGCAAACGTGCATCGTCGACGACAAGCTGATCCAAGCCGCCAGGCGCTGCCGAGAGATGTGGCACAGTCTCCAGGAGCTGGGTGGCATTCACAACTCACACGCAATGAGATTGCTCGAACTAGAGCGCAACGAATGGGAGCAGGAAAAGGAAAGGGAGATCGAGCAACTCAAGCTTCAAGCGGATACGGCTCCCATAGAACCCGGCGACCAGCCCATCGTCGACCAAGTTAGCGCTCCGCCCCAGGATGCCCCGGCAGCTGATCCGGAACCAGTGCCTGAGGAGCCACCCAGCAGCGACGAGGCGTATATAGAAACACCGCGTTGCACTACCTGTGACGAGTGCACCGATCTCAACGGCAAGCTGTTCGCGTACGACGAAAACAAGCAGGCCTACATCGCCGACATCACTGCGGGGAGCTACCGGGAGCTGGTGGAAGCCGCGGAGATCTGCCAGGTGGCGATCATCCACCCCGGCAAACCGCTCAATCAGGCCGAAGTTGGTTTGAGCGACCTAATCGAGCGGGCCGAAGAATTCAGCTGAATCGGCACGATTTGATCGTCGTGCGGCGTTACCTCGCGCCGCTTATTTCATACCCAGGCGTTTGGCCAGGCGATGCAGATTATCACTGTCCACACCCAGCGTTCGCGCCGCGTCCGCCCAATTGCCGTGGCTGTCTTCAACGACATGACCGATGTAGCCACGCTGAAACGCATCCGTTGCCTGACGCAGGCTTTCGTATTGCAGGTTCGCTGTCGCGATTGCTGCGGCCGCCGGTGCGGCTGGGCCGTCGCCGATAGCGAAGTGACCTGCCCCCAGTACCGAATCCAGCTCTAAAGTTACAGCGTCATTGATATCGCCTTATTTTCTTGGACCGCTACAACCCAATTACTATTTGATTGTCTAGTCTGGGGTGCGGGCGGTTTGTAGCTGGCGTACTTCGCAATCGGTTTGATCAAAGGTGTGATGGGTAACGCGCAAACGGTGAAACCGGCCGCCGGAGGCATTTATTACCCGGCTGAAGAGAGCCTGGCGCGGGCTCGCACCGTCCGCCCGATGCAACATGTGTCCATCCAAGGCATAGTGTTCGCATCACTTCGCAGCGGATTTGTGCTTGCGCCACCTTTGGATCGTTCTTGGCTGTCTTGCCGTGGGGTTGGGGGCAGCGATTTCTTTATTT
>DCWG01000019.1 GCA_002327525.1 Gammaproteobacteria bacterium UBA2168
CTTTCCTGTCGCGTTCGTTGGTCAGAACGAAGAAGCGCGTTTTGTCATCCGACCAGCCGCCGAACACCGCCTTGAGGTTCTCGCCAGGTGTGAGGTCACGCACCTCGCCCGAGCCTTCACGCACGTATACATGGGTCTGCTCATTGCCGCCTTCGTCCGAGGTGAACAACACCCGATCGTCTTCGGGAAACCACGACAACGGCCGCATCGCATTCGTCTCGGAAGCGGTCAGCGGCTCGGGGTCGGCGCTGTTCACGGCGAGTGCGTAGACATTGACCGTGCCGTTCGCATCCGAGCCGACGAGCAGCCTGGTGCCGTCCGCTGACCAGGCCGGTGCACTCGACAGGAAGTAGGAGGTGGTCTCGAAAAAGGTGCTCGCCGGGTACTCGTGCGTCGCTCGCGGCGGGCCTACGACCGCATCGGTTTCGGGTTGCAGAGGCCGATCACATGCAATGAGTAAAAAGCTCATCGACAATCCGCTCACACACCGTAGCATTGCGTTGCTTCCTCTCAAACGTTGAAACGAAAGTGTACTACGTCGCCGTCCTGCACCACGTAGTCCTTACCTTCCAGGCGCCAGCGCCCCGCTTCCTTGGCTCCCAGCTCGCCGTTGTTTTCCACGTAGTCCCCGTAACTCACTACCTCGGCGCGTATGAAGCCCTTCTCGAAATCCGTGTGAATCATACCAGCAGCCTGCGGCGCTTCCGCTCCGATGGGCACCGTCCACGCTCGCGCCTCCTTGGGCCCGGCGGTGAAGTAGTGATGCAGACCCAGCAACCTATATCCCGCGCGAATGACTTTGTTCAGCCCGGGCTCCTCGATACCGAGCGCTTCCAGAAACTCCTGGCGCTCGTCGTCTTCGAGTTCCGCCACCTCCGCCTCGATCTTGTTACAGATCGCGATCACCTCCGCGCCCTCGGCTTCGGCCAGCTCTCTCACCGCATCGAGCAGCGGATTGTCATCGAAGCCATCTTCCGCGACGTTGGCCACGTACAGCACCGGCTTCGCGGTGATCAGGTGCAATTCTCTCAGGCGCTCGAGTTTCTCGGGGTCCAGGCTCAACGCTCGCACCGGTGTTCCTTCATTCAACTGCCCGGCCACCTCGTCAAGCAGCCCCACCATCGCCTGCGCGTCCTTGTCCCCGGAGTTAGCCACCCGGCGGCTGCGCTCGCGCACCTTGTCCACTGTCTCCAGATCCGCCAGCGCGAGTTCGATATTGATCACCTCGATGTCATCCACCGGGGACACCTTGCCCGCGACGTGCACCACGTTCTCGTCATCAAAACAACGAACCACGTGCGCGATGGCATCTGTCTCCCGGATGTGGGCGAGAAACTGATTGCCGAGGCCCTCGCCTTTTGAAGCCCCGGCAACGAGGCCAGCGATGTCGACAAACTCCATCGTCGTTGGTATCACCTTCGCCGATTTGGCGATTGCCGCCACCCGCTCGAGTCGCGGGTCGGGGACGGGCACGACACCCGTATTCGGATCGATGGTGCAGAACGGGAAGTTCTCGGCGTCTATTCCGGCACGTGTGAGCGCGTTGAACAGCGTCGACTTGCCGACATTCGGCATCCCCACGATGCCACAGTTGAATCCCACTAGCTTCCCTCGTCCTGTGTTGATTGCTTTGTCGGCTGATGTACGGCATTCATGAATTTCTGCATCTGGCCGTCAAGCAGATCGGTGAGTTCGGTTTCGCCGAAGTCCAGAGCAAGCTCCACTGCTTCGCGTTCGCCTCCGGGCATCGTCGTACCAGTGAGATAGCCGGTCATGCGGCTGGCATCGCCCGGACGACCGACGCCTATGCGCAGTCTGTGAAAGTCGCGGTTTCCACCGAGGTGATCGATGATGCTCTTCACCCCATTGTGTCCATTGGCACCACCGCCCGTTTTCAAACGCACCATGCCGGCGTCGAACGCAACCTCGTCGTAGGCCACCAGTATCTCGGAGGGCTCGATGCGGTAGAAACGGGCCAGCGCCCCCACGCTCTCGCCACTCAGGTTCATGAAGGTGGTGGGTAGTAGCAGCCACAGGTCGCGGCCGAGAATCCGTGCGCGGCCGGTTTCTCCCTTGAATCTGCGTTCTTCGCGCAGCGTAGCGTCATGGCGAGCCGCCAGGTGCTGCACCCAGCGCGCGCCGACATTGTGTCGGGTGTCTTGATAGCGCGGGCCCGGATTACCGAGACCCGCGATCAGCCGTATACCTGGCATGGCTTTGCAGAGTAGTCGAGCAAGGGAGCGTCGGACGAATTACTCGTCCGCAGACCGCTCTTCCTCACCCGCATCTGCGTCACCTTCTGCTTCACTGTCCGGGGTTTCCTCGACAGCAGCCTCGGCCATTGCTTCGGCTTCGGCTTCCTCTTCCTCTTCCGACGCCACGCGCGGCTGGTTGCAGCTCACCACGGTGAGATCGTGATCGTCGCCGTGAGTGAGTGCGACGATGGTGGCACCCTCTCCCAGAATGAGGTTGGACAGGTGAATGGCGTGACCCAGGTTGAGACCAGAAACATCCACCTCGATGAATTCGGGCAGATCCTTCGGCAGGCAACTAATCTCCACTTCGATGAGATTGTGTGCCAAAACGCCACCTTCCTGCCTCACGCCCACACATTTGTCTTCGTTGATGAAGTGAATGGGTACGTGTACCTGCAGTTCCTTGTCGGCGCTGATGCGCAGAAAGTCGATGTGCATTACCCTGCTCGTGGCCGGATGACGTTGTAGGTCCCTTACCACGGCCTGCTGGCCGTCACCTTCCACGATCACATTCAGTATTTGCGAGTAGAACGCTTCCTGCTGCATGGCCTTGGTGAGTTCGTTGCTCTGCAACGTTAATGCCTGTGCATCGGCATCCGCACCGTAAATGATACCGGGCACTTTTTCACTAAGACGGCGCAGGCGGCGGCTCGCACCCTTCCCGACGTCTTTGCGTAGCTCGGCGGTAAGTTCAATCTGATCTGACATTGAAATTCTCCGTCGTTTTCATATTCACCTCGATTCCCGCGACCAGGCAATCGAGATGTACCTTTCCATCGCTAGCGAAACATCGCGCTGATGGACTCTTCGTTACTCACCCGCCGTATGGCTTCGGCGAGCATACCGTCGAGACTGAGTTGTTTTATCTTGCCGCATGCCTCGGTGTCGGGACGCAGCGGAATCGTGTCGGTAACCACCATTTCATCTATTTCGGACGCGCTGATACGCTCGATGGCGGGTCCGGAAAACACCGGGTGCGTGATGTAAGCCACCACCTTCTGCGCCCCTTCTTCCTTGAGGGCCCTGGCGGCCGTGCACAGCGTCCCCGCCGTATCCACGATGTCGTCCACCAGAATGCAGGTTCTGCCGGCTACATCACCGATGATGTTCATTACCTTGGATTCGTTGGCCTGTGGCCGGCGTTTGTCGATGATGGCGAGATCGAGATCGGCGATCTGTTTGGCGATGGCCCGGGCACGCACCACACTGCCGATATCGGGTGATACGACGATGGGATTGTCGTAGTCCTGCTCGTGGATGTGATCGACCAACACGGGCGAACCGTAGACGTTATCCACGGGCATATTGAAAAAACCCTGAATCTGATCGGCGTGCAGATCCACCGTGAGAACGCGATCGATGCCCACCGCGCCAAGCATGTCTGCAACTACTTTGGCACTGATGGGCACCCTTGCCGAACGTGGACGCCTGTCCTGTCGGGCATAGCCTGAATACGGAATCACCGCGGTCACTCGCTGTGCGGAGGCGCGCCGCATGCAGTCGGCGAGAATCATCAATTCCATCAGGTTGTCATTGGTCGGCGCGCAGGTACTCTGCAGGATGAACACGTCCGAACCCCGAACGTTTTCGTGCACCTCCACATGCACCTCACCGTCACTGAAGCGGTCGACATCCGCGCGTCCGAGTTCGATACGCAGATTGGCCGCCACCTGCTCGGAGAGCTGACGGTTTGACGTGCCGGAAAAGATCATCAACTGCGACAAGGTGCTTTCCTGAATATGACCGTGCTTTGGATGGGCGCCTCTGCGCGCACCTTGAGGACGAGCAGTAAGTATGGCTGGGGTGGCAGGATTCGAACCTGCGCATGCCGGGATCAAAACCCGGTGCCTTACCGCTTGGCCACACCCCAATTGTCGTTATCTGTGTTTCGCGTATAGCTTCAGTTTCGTACTTGATCGCGCCAGACAGTGGTATTCGGCTGGTGCAGGGATCGACGCATCCGACCCCGGTTTTGGCCCCATTTCGAGGGGGCGCTATTGTGCTGTCGAGCCCCAGCGCTGTCAAACGCGCGCGCGATTTTCCAGCCCCGCCAAACCAAGTCAAATCAAAGGCTTGCCCGCGCGTTCCGCCACGATGACACGGGCAGTGAATCCAGGGCGCCGGATGGTCACCCGGCGTGGCTGCTCACCCTCCCCAAACGAGCGATACTCACCAAGCGACACGCGCCAGCCAATCTGGCTGAACCCGGACAGCCGCCCCGCATCGTCACTCTGCGCCTCCTTCACCGCGAATGCCGGTGTCGGCAGACCCCATAGCCAATCGGGCAACACTTCCACCGGCAACATCCAACCGAGACGCTGCTGCATCACTACCTCCGGCGCCCCGACCAGCAGCACCTCTCCCGACCCGTTGGTGACCTGCATTGCACGGGCATCTCCCGTCAGTCGCGTGCGCCCCTGCCCGAAAACGCCCCACAGGTCGATCTGATAGCGACCACCCGTCTGCGTCCACTGAAATCGGGCAGAGCCGCCCTCCTCGCCCCCCTCCAGAGTCGTACGCTGGAACCCTATCTTCCCCCCGAGCACAAAGTCCGGATTGCTCACCGTGGGTTTCAGTGTTGCGCACCCTGACAACAGCAGTATGAAAATAGCATTGCAAATCAAGATGTTGCGGCGCCACGCCACGGCATTCTCGACGCTTGACTCTGGTATAATGGTGGTTTTCATCAGCTTCATATTCGCGCATGGCGATATTGGCATACGGCGTCAACTACCGCACGGCCCCCATCGATCTGCGGGAACGCATCGCGTTTCCCGAGGAGATGCTCGGCTCAGCGTTGATGGAGGTCACGAGATCCGTGCCGAGCATATCGGAAGCCGCCATCATCTCAACGTGCAACCGCACGGAGCTGTACTGCACGCTCGAACCCACCGATGAGCCCGTTTTGCAGTCCTGGCTGGCCGAGCATCGTCAAGTGTCGGTAAACGAGCTCACGAGTGCCGCCTACACCTATTGGGATCAGGATGCGGTCAGACACCTGATTCGCGTGGCGGCGGGGCTGGACAGCCAGGTGTTGGGCGAACCACAGATAATGGGGCAGGTGAAATCCGCGTATGACCTCGCACGCAATCTAGGCACCCTGGGACCCGAGCTCAACCTGCTGTCCCAGATCACACTCAACACCGCGAAGAGGGTGCGCACCGATACCGACATCGGGCGCAATCCGGTATCCGTTGCCTACGCCGCAGTCACCATGGCGAAGCAGATTTTCACGGATCTTCCCAACAAGGCTGCCCTGCTCCTCGGTGCTGGTGACACGATACAGCGCGTTGCCGAGCACCTCAGAGAACACGGCATAGGCGGTATGGCCATCGCCAATCGCACGCTCGCCAATGCCGAATCGCTGGCGGCACGCTTCGATGCCATTCCACTGCAACTCACCGAGGTGGTGGAACACCTGCATCACTACGATGTCGTCATCGCCTCTACCGGTAGTTCGCTGCCCGTGGTTGGCAAAGGTGCGGTGGAAGCCGCCATTCGCCAACGCCGGCACCGCCCGATATTCATGGTCGACATCGCCGTGCCGCGTGACATCGAACCCGAAGTGGCCGACCTGCCGGACGTGTTTCTGTATTCCATCGACGATCTCACAGAGATCATCGAGGCAAATCTGCGCGAGCGCAGCAACGCCGCCGACTCCGCCGAACAGTTGGTTCGCGAAGGCGCGCACCACTACGCACGCGAGCGGCGCGCGCACCATGGGCAGCAACTACTGCGTCAATTTCGAGACCGCGCTCAAGACATCCAGGGCACGGAACTGCAAAAGGCACTGCGAGATCTGGAGCGCGGCGGTGACGCATCCAAAGTGCTGGCCCAACTCAGCCATAGTCTCACCAACAAGCTGATCCACGCACCGACCGTCGCGATACGCACTGCCAGCTCCGATGGCCGCACCGACCTTCTCGAATACCTAAAATCTCTCTACGACCTGGACTAGTGGGCCGCATGTCGTTGACCCCTTCCATGCTGGCCAAGCTGGCCGATTTGACCGATCGTTTCGACGAGGTTGCTGTGTTGTTGTCTGATCCGGATGTCATGGCCGATCGCGACAAGTTCACCGCGCTATCCAAGGAGTTCGCCGAACTTGAGCCGGTAATCACGACCTTTCGCAATGTGGAGAAGTTGAAGGCAGACAACGCGGAGGCCGAGACACTCGGGCAGGACGACGATCCCGAGATGCGACAGCTCGCAAGCGACGATATGGCCGAGATCAGCGCGCGGCTCGTCGGCGAAGAAGCGAAACTCAAAACCCTGCTGCTACCTCGCGATCCCAACGATGCCTCCAATGTATTCCTGGAGATTCGCGCGGGCACCGGCGGAGACGAGGCGGCGATATTTTCGGGCGATCTATTCCGCATGTACTCCAAGTACGCCGAGGGCAAGGGCTGGAATATGGAAGTACTCAGCCAGCGCCCCGGAGAACACGGTGGTTTCAAGGAAGTGATCTCCCGAGTCGAGGGCCGCGATGTATACAGTCAGCTCAAGTTCGAGTCTGGCGCCCATCGCGTACAGCGTGTGCCCGAAACCGAATCTCAGGGGCGTATCCATACTTCCGCCTGCACCGTGGCTATTCTGCCGGAAGCGGAAGACATCGCCGAGATAGAGATCAACAAGGTCGACCTGCGCGTCGATACTTACAGAGCATCCGGCGCCGGTGGGCAGCACGTCAACAAAACTGACTCCGCCGTGCGCCTAACACATTTGCCTACTGGAATCGTTGTGGAGTGCCAGGACGAACGCTCGCAGCACAAGAACAGAGCCCGCGCCATGTCCCTGCTGCAGGCCAGGCTCCTGGACGCGGCCCAGGAACGACAACAAAGCGAACAAGCCGAATCACGTCGATCGCTGGTGGGTTCCGGAGACCGCTCGGAGCGTATTCGCACGTACAACTTCCCTCAGGGCAGAGTGACCGATCACCGCATCAATCTCACACTGTACAAACTCGACGAGGTGATCGAGGGTGGCCTCGACAATCTGGTGCAACCTCTCATTCAGGAACACCAGGCTGACCAGCTGGCCAGTCTCTCCGACGAGTGAACGAGGCAGCCCACGAGGTAGCTTCCTGGCGTATGCGTCACGGTGATATCGACCGCCACGACGCCGATGTTCTCATCGCACATGTGCTTGGTGTATCCCGCGCGCAACTACTCGCCCACCCCGACATGCCCATTTCAGCAGCGCACGGCGCGCGCCTCGACGATCTGGCGGCGCGCTGGCACGCCGGTGAACCCATGGGCTACCTCACCGGCCACCAGGCCTTTCGCTCCCTGACTCTGGCGGTGGACCCCTGTGTCCTGGTGCCACGACCGGATACCGAGGTTCTGGTCGATCTGGCGCTGAGGCGCTTGCCGGAAAAGGCCCGGATACTGGAACTCGCCACGGGCAGTGGCGCGATCGCCATCGCGCTCAAGCTAGAGCGCCCCGACCTGATCGTCACTGCGACTGATATCTCAGACGATGCATTGGCCGTGGCCCGGCGCAATGCCAGGGCCCATGACGCAGACATCGTGTTGATCAAGAGCGACTGGTTCGAAGAACTTACCACCCACTTCGACGCCATCGTGGTCAACCCGCCCTACGTGCGCGCCGGCGATCCTCACCTCCGAAATCTCGGTCACGAACCACTGCGGGCGCTGGTAGGGGGATCCACGGGACTAGAGGCCATCAAGCACATCGTGGCGAACGCCGCATCGTGCTTGAGGGAAGCAGGCTTGCTGCTACTGGAACACGGCTACGATCAGGGCGCCGACGTTCGGGCGTTGCTCTGTGCGGCGGGTTTCACCGGAGTAGAGACACACCACGATCTCGGCGAGCGCGAACGCGCCTCCATTGGCCGTTACAATCCCCACCATGGATGACGAACAACTCATGCGCTACAGCCGGCAGATCATGCTGCCGGAAGTGGACGTGGCCGGCCAGGAGAAACTGTGCGCAGCACGGGTTCTTATTGTCGGCATGGGGGGTCTCGGCTCGCCGCTGGCGATGTATCTGGCTGCCGCCGGCGTCGGCAAGCTGATTCTGGCGGACGACGATGCGGTGGATCTCTCTAACCTGCAACGCCAGATCGTACACACACAAGCCTCACTGGGGCTACCCAAGGTGAAATCCGCGCAGCACACTCTGAATGCGCTCAACCCCGAGTGTTACCTCGAAACCATCGAAGCCCGGCTCGATGCGACAGCGCTTGAGAACCTGCTCGATGGTGTGGACCTCGTTTGCGACGCCAGCGACAACTTCGATGTCCGCTTCGCCATCAACGACACCTGCTGGAAGGCGGGTGTCCCGCTGGTTTCGGGTGCGGCCATCCGCTGGGAGGGTCAGGTTACCGTGTTCGACCCACGCGATGCGGACTCCCCTTGCTACCGCTGTTTGTACCTCGACGGCGACGACCAGGCGCTCAATTGCTCAGAGAACGGCGTTATCGCCCCCCTGGTGGGAGTGATCGGTACGATGCAGGCCATGGAGGCCATCAAGTTGATCACCGGCGTTGGTGAGAGCCTGGCCGGTGCTCTGCTGTACTACGATGCAAAGTACGCGGATTGGCGGAAGCTCAGGCTTCCGAAGCGGCAGGACTGTCCGATATGCTCAGGTTGATGCCGTAGATACTGGCAAGCTCTTCGAGCAGCTGCTCACGCACCACTTCGATGCCCGCCGCCGGCGCCAGTGTGGAGAGCTGGGTGACCTCGAGATTGTCGAATCCGCAGGGGTTGATCCGCGAGAAAGGCTCGAGGTCCATGTCCACGTTGAGGCTGAGGCCATGGTAGGAACAACCCCGCCGCACCCTCAGACCCAGTGCGCCAATTTTGACACCATCCACATACACACCCGGGGCACCATCGCGCATCTCACCGTGCACTTCGTGCCGTGCCAGCACAGCAATCATCGACCGTTCGATTCCACTGACGAGATCACGCACGGACAATCCAAGGCGCCGCAGGTCGAACAGCAGATAACAGACAATCTGCCCCGGTCCGTGATAGGTCACCTGACCGCCTCGATCGGTCTGCACCACCGGGATGTCTCCGGGTGCCAGTACATGCTCGGCCTTGCCGGCCTGTCCCTGAGTGAATACCGGATGGTGTTCTGTGAGCCAGAGCAGATCTTCACTGTCGTCAACACGCGCATCGGTGTAGCGCCGCATGTCCTCGAACACCTGCTTGTAGTGCGTGTGCCCAAGGTCACTGACTTTCACCGGGCGAGCCACTACAGCACCATTTTCACGTCGGGATCGCTGATGAGGTCCCGGTGCAAGTCGCGCAGCTGAGCCTCGCCACTCGCCCAGATACTCACCGTGATGGAGAGGTACTTGCCATTTCGGCTCTCTCGCGCGCGCATGCGAAAGCCCTCCACCTCCGGTGCGTGACGCTGAACGATTCCGAGCATGCGAGCGGCGAAGCCATCTTCACCCAAACCGATGATCTTTATCGGATAGTCGCAGGGAAATTCGATGGTGAGCATATCGGTCATGCACTTAGAACAACTCGGCAAAGAACAGATAGAGGAAATCACCCAGCCGGGAAAACACGCCACCCTCGGGTACATCCTGCAAGGCAATGAGATCTACTCTGTGCAACACATCGCCACGCAGATTCAACTCCAGTTCGCCGATTTTCTGCCCCTTCACGATTGGTGCTTCCACACGCATCGGTACGACAAGCTGTGGCTCCACCTCTTCGTAATGCCCCCGCGGGATGGTGATGATCACGGGGGCCAGCACGCCGATGTCGATCTGCTCGCTTTCCCCGTACCAGACCTCCATGTTCTTGAGCGAGACACTGGGTTCGTACATACGCCTGGTTTCGTGATAGCGAAAACCGTACGAAAGGAGCTTCTGGCTCTCGCGCATGCGGGTCTCATCGCCGTCCGTGCCCATCACCACAGAAATCAGGCGCATACCATTTCGCACCGCAGAGGCCACGAGACAGTAGCCGGCTTCTTTCGTATGTCCGGTCTTGACACCATCTACGGTACGGTCACGCCACAACAATCGATTGCGATTCGGCTGGTCGATGTCGTTGTAGCGATACGACTTCTCCGCGTACATTGCGTAGTGTTCAGGAAAGCGGGTGATCAGATCACGCGTCAGCAGTGACAGGTCCCAGGCCGTGGTGTGATGCCCTTCAGCCGGTAAGCCAGTGGCGTTCATATACTGCGTATCCCGCATACCGAGCTGTGCTGCCTGCTGGTTCATCATATCGGCGAAGGCATCCTCGCTACCCCCTATGTGCTCTGCAATCGCCACGCTGGCGTCGTTGCCAGATTGGATGATCATGCCTTTCAAAAGGTCTTCGAAGAGCACCGTGGTCCCTTCCTGAATGAACATTCGTGACCCTGGAGTTCGCCACGCCTTCACGCTGATCGAAACCTCATCCGTCATGCTGACGCGGCCGCTGGCGAGCTCCGCGGCGGCCAAGTAACTGGTCATGATCTTGGTGAGGCTCGCCGGTGGCAATGCTTCCTGGCTGTTGTTCTCGGCCAGCACCTTCTGGCTGTCTGCGTCGATGAGCAGATAGCCGGACGCCGCGGCCTGCGGAGCCGGTGGCAGGATCAGCGGATCCTGTGCCGCGATCGCCGGAAGCACGCACCACGTGAGCAGACAGACTAGCACGCGTGGTAGTACGCAACACATGGGAATTCGGGAATACATCA
>DCWG01000092.1 GCA_002327525.1 Gammaproteobacteria bacterium UBA2168
GAGGCCCGCCGCACCGTCGATCTCCACCGAGGCGACGATCACGTCGGCGAGTTGAGCGTCCAGTACGAAGCGCTTTTCGCCGGAGAGTGCCAGGACGCCTCCTTCGAGGCGCCCTCGCGCGCTTATCTCATCCAGGCGCCAACTGCCGTCTTCCTCCGTGAGCGCGACACTTCCCACCGCCCCTTCCACCAGTTTTGGAAGCCAGGACTGCTTCTGCGTATCACTGCCCGAGGTGACCAGGGCATGGATAGCGAGCGTACTCGCGACATAGGGCGAACTCATCAGATATCGACCCATGCTCTCCACCACGGGCACCACGTCGGCAAGTCCCAGCCCGAGTCCTCCATACTCCTCCGGCACCGCGATGCCGAGCCAGCCGAGCCCCGCAATCTCACGCCAGAGATCATCATCGAAGCCGTTGTCGGTTTCGATATTGGCGCGCACCTTCTCGATCGGAGAGGTGTTGCGGCAGAAATCGGCCGCGGTTTCCAGCAGCATGGTCTGTTCTTCACTGAATTCGATTTGCGCCATGGTGCTCTCCTAATCCTTCGGCAGTCCGAGCACGCGCTCGCCGAGAATGTTGTGCTGAATCTGGCTAGTGCCGCCGCCGATGGTGGCGGAGAAGGCGTTAAGGTAAGAACGCTGCCACATACCGCCGTCAATGGCGTCCGCACTCACGAATCTGGCGCCGTTCGCACCCTGCAGCGAGAGCGCAAACTGGCACATACGGCGCTTGAGTTCCGAGCCACGCAACTTGCCCGACATGGCAGGTGCGCTCGGCCAGTCGGAGGCGAGCGCGGGTATGCGGGCGCGCTCGCCCATCAGCATGCTGCCGCGCGCATCGACGATGAGTTGCACCATCTCATCGCGTATCAACGGATCCTCTAGCGCAGGCCGTCCATTGCGCCGCGAGCGTCGCGCCAGTTCAACGACATCGTTGATATTGAGATCCATGAAAGAAAGCCCACCGGCCTGCCCACCCGTGGCACCTCGCTCGAAGGTGAGTGTGACCATGGCGATACGCCAGCCTTCCCCCTCGCTGCCCATAAGGCACGATGCCGGAATGCGGGCATCGTTGAAGAACGTCTGACAGAAACCGTATTCACCCGTTAGCTTCTTGATCGGGCGCGGCTCGATTCCATCGACGTGCATGGGTGAGAGAAAATAGCTCAGGCCAGCGTACTTGTTGTCTCCCCCTGTAGAGGTGCGCGCCAGCAGGATCATGTATTTGGCATACGTCCCGAGGCTGGTCCATATTTTAGAACCGTTGAGCACGTACTCATCGCCGTCTTTCACAGCCCGGCACTGAGCATTGCCCAGGTCCGAACCATGATCCGGTTCCGAGAAGCCCTGACACCAGATGTCCTCGGCGGACAAGATGCCCTTAATGTATCGCTGCTTGTCGTGTTCAGTACCCAGATTCAGGATGAGCGGCCCGGCCCAGTTCAGACCGATGGTGTTGGGAAGAAAGGGCACACGGTGCTTCGCCATCGCGCGCGTGGCGACATCCTGAAACACCTGCTCCACGCCACCGCCGCCGTACTCCTTCGGCCAGGCCATGCCGACGTAACCAGCCTCGTACACTTTGTTCTGCCAATCACGCAGGTATTCGAACTGCTCGTCGGTGCCCACTTCCATGAAGGTCTCAGGCAGGAGAAAGGCCGGCTCTGCCGGTTTGTTCTCGGCCATCCAGGCATCCACCTCGCGTTCGAATTCCGTGAGTTCTGCTTCGCTCGTCATTTCGTCTCGTTTCCGTCGTCTGTTGTCTCTTTCAGCCGCAGTAGCGGCGCAACCAGTTCGATCCACTTGTTCACGTAACGCAGGGTCTGTTCCTTTGTGATCCCGTACCGCTCCTGGATCAGGAGTCCACGCATGAAACTGCGTGTCATGTTCATGAGCATCACGGCCTCGTCCGTCCCACCGTTGACGGATTCGTACACATCCAGCGTCGATTGATCTAGACGCTGTCCCCAGCGCAACAGATCGTTGGAGATGCGGCGTTTCAGATCCTCGTCTGTACGCGCGGCGATGAGAATCTCCATGAGCGCCAGATAAGCGCGTGTATTGATGAAGCGCCGCCAGGCGATCATGAGCGCCTCTTCGACACTGTCGGCTTCGTTGCCCCGCTTCGCCCGTTTCTGCGCCACGACTGTGGTCCTGTGCAGCAATCGATCGACAGTCTCTGCGATCAGGTCTTCCTTGCTCGGAAAATGGTGTTGCAGTGCCCCCTTGGAAAATCCGGCCGCAGTGGCAACAGCCTTCAGCGACGTCTCGGCATAGCCAACGATCGCGAGCGACTCGATGGTCGCATCGCAGATCGCGTCGCGTGCGCGTGCGCTCTTGGCCTGTTGCAATCCCTGTGAGCCGTTCATCGATCCTCCTGTTCAGGCGGCCGTGACGTTACCATAATAAAAGGCCTTCCGGCTGGTTTTTTTTAGTGTTACTGTTGAGCACCATCGAACTAGAATCTGCTCGACTAGGGCGCGCGGCAAAAGGGAGACTCGTATGGCGGTACTGGAATCGAAGCTCGATACCAGAGCGGAAGTGTTTCAGCAAAACAAAGCTGACATGCTGGAAACGCTCGACGGACTTCAGGAGTTGTACGACGAGGCCGCCCGCGGCGGCGGCGAGGAAGCGATGCAGCGCCTCGCCTCGCGCGGCAAGATGCCCATTCGCGAGCGTATCGCGGCGGTGCTGGACCGCGACTCGCCCTTCCTCGAAATCAGCCCGCTGGCCGCCTGGCGCTCTCCGTATGCGGTGGGTTCCGGTTTTGTGGTCGGGGTCGGCATCATCGAGGACGTGGAATGCGTCATTCTCGGCCACGATCCCTCCGTACGGGCAGGTGCATTCAACCAGTTCAACTCCAAAAAGCTCATGCGCGGCCTGGAGATCGCCCGCGAGAACCGCATGCCTTACGTGCAGTTCGTGGAATCCGCGGGCGCCGACCTTCGCGGGCAGGGTGGCGGCGGCGATCCGGAAGCGGCCATCCAGCGTGAAGGCGCGCACTTCGCAGAGTCCGGGCGCCTGTTCTACGAGATCACAGAACTCTCGAAAATGCGCATCCCCACCATCTCCGTGGTGTTCGGCGCTTCCACCGCCGGTGGCGCCTACCAACCGGGGATGAGTGACTACAACATCTTCATCAAGAACCAGTCACGCGTCTTCCTCGGAGGTCCCCCGCTGGTGAAGATGGCCACGGGCGAGGATGCAGACGAAGAGAGCCTGGGGGGCGCCGACATGCACACCCAGATCTCGGGGCTCGGCGACTACCTCGCCCAGGACGAAAA
>DCWG01000156.1:0-936 GCA_002327525.1 Gammaproteobacteria bacterium UBA2168
GCCGACCTCTGCGATGAGGGCACATTCGTCGAATACGGTTCTGTGGTGCTGGCCGCCCAACGCCGCCGGCGCAGCATTCCGGATCTCATCAAAAACACCACTGGCGACGGCATGGTATGCGGTCTCGGCCGGATCAACGGGGACCTGTTCACCCCGGACCGTGCGCGCGCCATGGTGATGTCCTACGACTACATGGTTCTCGCCGGTACCCAGGGCGGCAAGAACCATATGAAAAAAGACCGCATGTTCGAGCTTGCGGAGCAATTCCGCCTGCCCACGGTCCTCTTCGCCGAAGGCGGCGGTGGCCGGCCGGGCGACACCGACGGTTCCGGAGTAGCGGGGCTCGACTGCTGGGCATTCACCTATTTCGCACGCCTCTCGGGGCTCGTGCCGATTGTCGGTATAACCACCGGGCGCTGTTTCGCGGGCAACGCCGTGCTGCTCGCCTGCTGCGATGTGATCATTGCAACCGAAGGCTCAAACATCGGTATCGGCGGGCCGGCCATGATAGAAGGCGGTGGGCTGGGTATCTTCACGCCGGAAGAAGTGGGTCCCATGGACGTACAGGTGCCCAACGGTGTGGTGGACATCGCCGTGAAGGACGAGGCAGAGGCCGTTCTTGTGACCAAGAAATATCTGGCCTACTTCCAGGGTCCTGTGGAAGATTGGGAAGCACCCGATGTCCGTGAACTGCGCTTCGTGGTGCCGGAAAACCGCCTGCGTTACTACGACATGCGCAAGGTCGTGGAAGGCATCGCCGATGTGGATTCCGTGCTCGAGATTCGCGAGCACTGGGCAGATGGCATCATCACCGCTTTTATACGTGTAGAAGGCATGCCGATCGGCGTGATCGCAAACAATCCCGGGCATCTGTCCGGCGCTATCGATGCCGATGGCGCGGACAAGGGTGCACGCTTCATGCAGCTTTGCGACGCT
>DCWG01000156.1:1244-39632 GCA_002327525.1 Gammaproteobacteria bacterium UBA2168
GCAGCTTTGCGACGCTTTCGACATCCCCATACTCAGTCTGTGTGACTGTCCCGGAATCATGGTGGGTCCGGAAATCGAAAAAACTGCACTGGTGCGTCACGCCGGCCGCATGTTCGTGGTAGGAGCCAACATCGACGTACCGCTCATGACCATCATCACGCGCAAGGCTTACGGACTCGGTGCGCAGGCCATGGCCGGGGGCAGCTTCAAGCTACCGCTGTTCTGCGTCACCTGGCCCACGGGTGAATTCGGTGGCATGGGGCTTGAGGGTGCTGTGAAACTCGGCTTTCGCAAGGAACTCCAGGCCATCGAGGATCCACAGAAACGCAAGCAAACCTACGAGGAGATGGTGGAGGGCATGTACGAGCGCGGCAAGGCCGTGAACATGGCCTCCCACTTCGAACTGGACGACGTGATCGATCCGGCGGATTCGCGGAAGTGGATCGCATCCGCCCTGAGGTCCGTGCCGCACAAGCCCGATCGTGCGCACAAAAAACGGCCCAACGTCGATACCTGGTAGAGCGCAACGCAAGCAGGGGGTGACATGCAGACCAGGTCCTTGGCCACCGCGGACGGCGAATCGCTGCACCGCATTCTCAGCGACATCGAGGCACTCGGCCTCCAGCAGAATCTCACCGAATTGGAGATACAGGGGTACACGGTGGTACCCGGCGTGCTGAGTGCTGATCAGGTGGAAAGAGCGAAGGCCGCCATTCTGGCACGCGTGAAGCGCGATACCGGTAACGACGTCGATCCGGACAATGCCACCGCGGGTGACTCCGAGGGTATGACCTATCTGCCTTACCTGCTCTATGACGACGAGGTGTTCGAAGACATCCTCAGCCAACCCATCCCTCTTACGCTGATCACTTATCTGCTTGGTGAGAGTTGCCTGCTGTCGAGCATGGGGTGTCACTTCAAAGGGCCGGGCGGCGATCCACTGCTGCTGCATTCGGACAACGGCAACGGCATGCCAGCTCCTTTCCCGGTGTATTCGCAGGTAGCCAATGTCAACTACGCACTGACTCCGTACAGCCAGAAAGCGGGTGCGCTCGCACTGGTGCCCGGCAGCCACAAGCTGGCACGCCAGCCCCAGGGCTCCGAGATGAGGCTCTCACACGAGCAGCCCAACCCCCGGGCCGTGGTCATGGATATCGATCCAGGAGACGTTGTGGTGTGGCACGGCAACACCTGGCACGGTTCCTACGCCCGCGAGGTGCCCGGCATCCGAATGAACCTGGCCGTCTATTTCGCGCGTCAGTACGTCCAGACCCAGGAACGGCACAAAGGCGTGGTGCCTGCGGAGTTTCTGGAACGGCACGTGAACAACGAGAGGATGCAGATCCTGCTAGGCGCTAAGCAGCCTTACGGCTGGCAGGGGGAGGGACCGGATTTCACGATCATGGCCCGCAATCCGCGTGGGTTGTACGATTGATTGCATTGGGAGGAAATAAATGACCATTCAACTACGCCAGATCTGCCTGGTGGCCAGGGAACTCGCCCCCGTCATCGACGACCTCACCTCGATCCTCGGCATAAAAGCCTGCTACGTCGATCCAGGCGTCGGCGTATTCGGTCTCGAGAACACGCTCATGCCGATTGGGCACAACTTTCTGGAGGTGGTTGCCCCCGTTCAGGAGAAAACGGCAGGCGGACGCTATCTCGACCGTCGCAATGGCGACGGTGGCTATATGGTGATCACCCAGGCCGACAACTTCGACAACCAGCAGGCCGCACGCCAACGCGCCCTCGATAGCGGCGTACGCGTGGCTCACGAGAGCCAGCGCGACGGCTGGAACCTCTGCCAGCTCCACCCCGGCGACATGATCGCGTCCTTTCTCGAAATCGAATGGGACGTGCACGAGGACTTTCAAGGTAACTGGAATCCCGCCGGTGGCGGCGGCTGGGAGGACATGGTGAAACAGGACGTCACCGTCGACTACCTTGGCGTCGAACTGCAGGGACCCGACCCGATCACCCTGGCCGAGCTCTGGGGGAACGTCATCGATGCACCTGTATCCAGAGACGGTGGAGAGCTTTCGCTTGAGCTGAACAATGCCAGCCTGCGTTTCGTGCAAGCACAGGATGGGCGCGGAGCGGGCCTCGGCGGCCTCGACGTCGCGGTGGCCGATCGCGACGCCATCCTGGCCGCAGCACGCGAGCGGGGCTGCTACGTGAATGATGAGCGCGTCGATATCTGTGGCACACGCTGGTATTTGCACGATGTCTGACGCCAGGAGAACGTGGTGACCGTCGCCGCGGGACTCGGCATCGCCAACTTCACATTCGACGATGCGCGAGGATTCTGGAAGTGGGTGGATATGTGTGACGCCGGCGGCGTGGATTCCATCTGGCAGAGCGACCGTATCATCGCAGCAGAGGACAACCTCGAATGCATGAGCGTGATGGCCGCGCTCGCCGGGCGAACCAAACGCATCAAATTCGGCATGAACGTTGCCAGCCTCGGCTTGCGCGACCCGGTACTGATCGCCAAGCAGTGTGCAACCATAGATGTTCTGAGCGAGGGGCGCTTGCTTCCGGCCTTTGGCGTTGGCAGCGCACGGTCGCGTGACTATGTCGCGATCAACCGGCCGACCCGCGGCCGCGGTAAGCGCAGCGGCGAGGGATTGGAGATCATTTCCCGGCTGTGGAGCGAGGAAAGCGTGACTTTCAACGGCAAGTTCTACCAGCTCGACCAAGCAACCATCGCTCCACGCCCCGTTCAACACCCGCTGCCGCTGTGGGTGGGCGGATCGGCAAAGCCCGCGATCGAGCGCACCGCACGCTGGGGTACCGGTTGGCAGGCGGGAATCGAATCACCCGAGGACATCGCGCCGGTCATCAGCGCCATCAAGGCCCGTGTGCTCGAAATCGGCCGCACCATCGACGAAGACCATTACGGAGCAGGCTTCGGATTCCGATTTGGCGCACACGACCACCTGATGATCACCCGCTACAACGAGATGCTCAAAACCTACCTCGGCAGGGAGCCGAAGGGTTTCACCGCCGCAGGCGACGTTGGAGACATCATGGCGCTGGTAAACGAATATCGACACGCCGGCGTCGAGAAGTTCATTTTGCGACCCATCGCACGGGGAACCCAAGAGATGCTGGAACAAACGAAGCTCTTCATCGAGAAACTGATGCCCGAAATCGCGGCGCTAAACACATGATTACTGTCTACACAGCACGTTCCATCATCACCATGAACCCGTCGCAGCCCCGCGCACAGGCCGTCGCTGTGCGTGACGGTCGCATCGTCGAAGCGGGCACTCTGGAGTCCCTCGCGCCCTGGCTTTCGAATCACAAGCACGTGATCGACGAGCGCTTTAAGGACGACATCATCACACCGGGCCTGATCGATGCCCACCTGCACCCGACGATGGGCGCCGTGATCTTGCCGATGACTTTCATCACCGCCCTGCCCTGGTCATTTCCCTGGGAGGAAGTGCCAGCCACCACCACACCCCAGGCTTATGACGAACGCCTGTCCGAGATCGCTGCAGGCGCAACCGACCCGTTGATCACCTGGGGCCACCACGAACTATGGCACGGCCCGGTATCACGCTCGCGCATCAACAAGATCAACTCCAGCCACCCGATCGTGGTATGGAACCGCTCCTTTCACGAGTTGTGTATGAACGACGCCGCCCTCGACTGGCTCGGCATCACCGAGGAGGATGCTGGCAACCGTAAGCAGATCGACTACGCCGCTGGCCGTTTTTACGAGAACGGGCTTGGCTATGCGCTGGTAAAACTGAACCCACATCTGTGGGCGCCCGAGCGCATTCGCGACGGGCTGGAAAAGCTCAAGGCCATGGTGCACTTCGGCGGTCATACGACCATCGCCGACATGGCGGTCGGCATCTTCGATTTCGACACCGAGATGCAGTGGATCCCGGAAATCTTCGACAACGACGACACTCCGTTTCGGATCGAAATGATCGCCAACGCCCTGGCTCTGGTGCGCGGGCGCACAGAAGAACAGCTGGATACGCTGGTCGACTCCCTGCCCGGGCGCAACACGCACCGGCTCAGATTCGGCAGGCGCATGAAACTCTTCGCAGACGGCGCGTTCTTCTCGCAACTCGCCCAGCTGATGGAACCCGGTTACATCGATGGCCACCACGGCGAGTGGATGATGCAGCCTGAGATCCTGGAGGCGGCAATCCGCAAGTACTGGATGCAGGACTACCGAATACACATACACGTGACCGGTGACCTCGCAGTGGAACTGACGCTTGATATTCTCGAGAAAGTGCAGGCGGAACGACCGCGCTTCAATCACGGCTTCACCCTGGAACACTTCGGCTTCTCGAATCCCGATCAGGTAGCGCGCGCCGCGAGACTCGGAGTGTGCGTATCCGCCAACATCTACTACCTACACGAACTCTCGGACATCTATGCACGCCACTCTGTCGGCTACGAGCGCGCCTCGACCATGGCACGCATAGGCGAGTGTTTCCGTCAGGGAATCACCACCACGATCCATTCCGATTTCACCATGGCTCCGGCGCAGCCGCTGAACAGCATGTGGGTCGCGGTGAATCGCGTGAATTTCGCCGGAGACGTGATGGGAGAGCATGAACGCATCACCCCCCAGCAGGGGCTGGAAGCCATCACGATCAATGCGGCTCGAGTACTCGGCCGCGAAGACGAGATCGGCAGCATCCGGGCCGGTAAAATGGCCGACTTCACGGTACTCGGCGACGACCCGCTGACCATCGACCCGATGCTGATCCGTGATATACCCATTCGCGCGACGGTGTTCGAGGGCCGCGTGTATCCGATAAAACGACCCCACTGAGCACGGGAGAACTTCCCCACATGGACAAAATGCAACAGGCGCAGGATTTTCGCGATGAGAGCGAGGCGCTCTACGAGCTCGTCAAGGATCTCACTGAAGAGCAGTTGGCCGCTCCGACAGCGTTCAAGGGTTGGACCATCGACAACGTGATCGGTCATCTGCACGTGTGGAATTATGCCGCCGACCTGGCGCTCACGGATCCGGATGCCTTTCAGGAGTATCTCACCCAGTTGCGCGACAAGACCGGCGCGGGGGCCACGCTAGCCGAATTCGAGTCGGAGTATATCGGCGGCCTGACAAAGCACCCGCTCGTCACCCTCTGGCACGACTACCTCGAAGGCATGACCGAGCGTTTTGGTGCGGCCGATCCCGCCATGCGCGTCAAATGGGCCGGACCCGACATGAGCGTGCGGTCTTCGATCACCGCGCGCCTGATGGAAACCTGGGCACATGGCCAGGAAGTGTACGACCTGCTTGGCACAGTGCGTCAGAACGCCGATCGAATCCGCAACATCGTCGTACTCGGCGCAAACACCTACGGCTGGACCTTTGCCGTGCGCAGACAACAACCTCCCGCCCCGGTCCCTCATCTCATCCTCACTGCGCCCTCCGGCGAAGTGTGGTCCTACAACGAACCGAGCGCGACCGAGCGTATCGAGGGTGCGGCGGAGGAGTTCTGTCAGGTGGTGACACAAGTACGCAACATCGCGGACACAGACCTCAAGGTCACGGGTGCGAACGCCGCCTTGTGGATGTCCATCGCCCAGTGCTTCGCGGGCGTGGCATCACAGCCACCCGCACCAGGCACGCGCGTCACGCTTCAGCGCAACTGACGTAAAGCCCCCCAAAAAGGGGACGGGTACACTTAAACTAGACAAGTGTACCCGTCCCCTTTTTGATTTCTGCCGCGGTTACTCACCACCGAAGAAGCGCCGCGGATTGTCGACGAACAGCTGACGAATCACATCGTCACCCACCCCCATCTCCTCGAGGTCCGGCATGACATGGCGCTTCATGTAGAGGTATTGATCCGGATTGAAGCGCTGGAAATCGTGCATGGCGGGTATGGTGCCATCGGGCTGTTCGTTGTGGATGTGCAGACAGATACAGTCGTGTGACGGGCACAGACGGTCTGCGTAGCCCAGGTCGATGAGGTTCTTGAGCGTCACGGTACGCATGTGCGGGCTCACAAAACGGCCCGGGTAGCGATCCAGACCCAGGTAACAACCCTGATCGAGTATCCACTGCAGGTACTCGGTGTCCGTCGTGTCGTTGGAGTGGTCGATCTTCACCTTCGTGAGATCCACACCCTCCTCCTGGAAGATGGCGATCTGCCGGCGCGCCACCTGCCCAGTGGGGTAGGAATGCACCATGATCGGCAAACCCGTCTCGTTGTGCGCCCGCGCCACGGCCCGCGTCATGGTTTCGAGCGGTGCCGTCACGCCCTCGAAATCCGCCGCGCATTTGAGGATGCCAGCCTTGATGTCAGTGCCGCGAAAACCCTCGGTGATGTCCCGAATGAACTCCCGTGCCATCTGGTTGGCACCCACGCCCCACATGAAGCGCGGCACTTCCAGCCACCAACCGGTGACGTTGATGAGGTTGACGCCCGACTCCCGCGATACACGCTCGAGTAGATCCGCGTCGCGGCCGAGATCGAACGTGGTGGCATCCACCATGGTGTCGATACCCTCGGCCTTGGCGGTCTTCAGGCACTCGATGGCACGTTCTTCGCGGTTCTCACCCAGGAGATCCGGGTAACTGGTGTACAACCCGCTCGTACTCACCATCACGTGCTCGTGCATCAGCGTGAAACCGAGCTCACCCGGCGTGATGGGCCCGAGCACCGAGTTGATCGTCGTCATCGTATTCCCTTCAGCGGTGTGTATGCGCTCTATGCTCACCAGCACCGCCCACCACGTCAATCCTCGGAGACTGGCATACTGGGATTTCACCAACATCAACGGAGCCTCTCCTAGCCCATCGAACTCACGCCCATAGAAGCACGCGTCATCGGCTGCCTGCTGGAGAAATCCGTACTAACCCCGAATCAGTACCCACTCACGTTCAATGCGCTAACCAGCGCCTGCAATCAGAAATCCTCTCGCGATCCGATGATGTCGCTAGAACCAGGCAAAGTGCAACAAACCATCCGCTCGCTGGAGGCCGAGCACCTCGTGCGTACGCAGAAGAGTTTTCGCACTCAAATCGAGAAGTACACACAACGACTGTGCAGCACTCTATCTCAAGATATGGAGTCTCCGGAAAACCTGGGGCGGTTCATTCAGCGACCACCAGTTCGACGAGCCCGAGTTCGCTATCGTGTGTGTCCTGCTGCTGCGTGGACCACGCACCCCGGGCGAGCTCCGCTCCAACAGCCGTCGTCTGCATACCTTCGAGGACAATCGGGCGGTTGAAGAAGTGTTACGGGAACTGATCAAGCGCAAACTGGTCGTGCAACTGCCGCACCCCGGGTCGGCGCCATCACCAGTACATGCATCTGCTGAGTGTGGAGAGATCGAGACCGCTCCAGTACCCCGAACCGACCGGCCGCAACCACCTCGAGCGGAACCGTCCGCCAATTCTGATCTGGAAGCGCGAGTGGCCGCCCTGGAGGCAGAGGTCACGCCCCTGAAGCGCGCGCTGGATCTGTGAGGCTCGCCGGCACCAGTTTGATGTAACGCACACTCACCTCCCCCCCCATTGATCTCACCTGAGCAACCGGCTCATGCATCCCCGCCGCGTGCACACGAACGCGGCTGCTCAACCTTTCAGGCTGGTCACGAACTCCATCGTGCGGGCAGCAGCCCCTTGTTCAACTTCCATGATGGCGGCGTTGAAGTCCGTGACCCCGGCACTCTCCAGGCGCGAAATCTCGCTGCGCAAAAAGTTCTCGTCTCCCACGATGGCGATGTCCGCGGGTCCGTCCACACCCTCCCGATCGAGCATCGCCCTGTAACTCGGCAGCTGTCCATATACAGTCAACAAATGGGCGAGCTTCTCGCGCGCCGCGTCAGGATCGTTGGTCAGTATCATCGGATAACCACCCACCACGCGTGGTTCCGGTCGACCCGCCGCACCCGCAGCTTCCGTCAGACGTTTGACGATATGCTCCTCCATGGTCTTTTTACCAACCATCCACGTGTTGGTTCCATTGGTCATCTCGCCCGCTATCCTGAGCATCGCCGGTCCGAGAGCGGCCACCACCACATCCATGTTCTCGCCACCGCGTATGTCCATGGTCACGCCGCGCACCCTGTACTCCTCTCCCTCGAACGTGGCCTCCTCGCCACGTACCAACGGCATGAGCACGCTCAGATACTCACGCATGTGCGCGGCTGGCTTTGCATATGAGAGCCCCAGCATGTCCTCGATCACCACCTTGTGGGAAAGGCCGATACCGAGCGTAAAGCGACCACCCGAGGCAGCCTGAGTGGTCAGCGCCTGCTGTGCGATAGCGGTGGGATGGCGCGGATAGGTCGGTGTCACCGCCGTACCCAGCCCGATACGGCTAGTTTCCCGCCCGATCAACCCGAGCGTGCCGATGCCGTCGTACGAAAAGATGTTGGCCATCCATATGTTGTCGAGGCCGGCAGCCTCGGCTTCCCTCGCCCGGTCGATGACGTCGTCGAGGGTCATGGTCGTGCCGTCCGCCCCCAGCATGATACCGATACGCATTGTCTTCCTTAATTCAGGTCATAAAGGCGCCCACCTTAGCGGAAAGCATCGGCTGCCGGGAAGTGAACGAACAAGGGTATGGCGCACCGACGGCAAGAGGCGGCATAATCGGCCGCTTTTCGCGGACACGATGTTGACCGCAAGCGCACAACGGGAGATCTGATGAGTGACAGTAAGGAAACCATCGCTATTCTGGGCGGAACCGGGGATCTCGGCACAGGACTCGCCATCCGCTGGTCGAAGGCAGGGCACAAGATCGTCATCGGATCACGCACGCTGGAAAAAGCTCAGAACGCCGTTGCCAACCTGCAGGCCGTCAGTCCCGAAACACCGGCAGATGCCATGGAAAACAGCGATGCGGCCGCTGCCGGTGACATTGTGGTGCTGACCGTTCCCGCGGAACATCAGATCTCCACGCTCATGGGTGTGAAGGACTCACTCGAGGGTAAGATCCTGATCGACGTCACGGTTCCACTGGTACCGCCCAAGGTCGGTACGGTGCAGTTGCCCGTGGAGGGCAGCGCCGGTAAGCGCGCCCAGGATGCGCTCGGCAAGGACGTCATGGTGGTGACCGCCTTTCAGAACATTGCCGCTCATCTGCTTCAGGAACCCGTCACCATCGAGTGTGACGTGCTGGTAGCCGGCAACAAGAAAGCGGCACGCGACAAGGTGATCGAACTGGCCAAGGAAGCAGGTATGACCGCCTGGCACGCGGGCCCTATCGAAAACTCGGCCGCCGCCGAGGCACTGACGTCCATCCTGATCCAGATCAACCGGCGACACGACATCAGCCATTCCGGTATCAAGATCATCGGCCAGGACGATCACTGAGCGCACATGACGCCCTCACTCACTTTTGTCGCCATCGCCGGACTGCCCATGGTGGTCGAAGGCGACGATCTCGCCGCACTGATCACGGCCGCCATCAAGGCAGATGGTCAGACACTCCAGGACGGTGACATCATCTGCATCGCACAGAAGGTGGTCAGCAAAGCAGAAGGCTGCTTGCTACCGCTCGCGGGCATAGAAGCCAGCGAAGAAGCCCGGCAGCTGGCCGCTGAGACCGACAAGGATCCGCGCCTGGTGCAACTCATCCTCGATGAGTCGACGGAGGTCGTACGCAAGAAGCTTGGTGTACTGATCGTACGCCACCGCCTGGGGCTGGTCAGTGCGCAGGCCGGTATCGATCAGAGCAACATCAAGCATGGAGATGATGACTACGCCCTGCTCCTGCCCGAGGACCCGGACGCCTCCGCCACCGCACTACGAGATGCCATCCAGCAGCAGACCGGCAAATCGATAGGCGTGTTGATCACCGACAGTCACAACCGTCCCTGGCGTCTCGGTACCGTCGGTACCGCCATCGGCGCAGCCGGCATGCGTGTGCTGGACGATCATCGCGGCGGCACCGATATCTACGGCCGCGAACTGAAAGTCACTCTCATCAACCGCGCCGATGCCATCGCGGGCGCGGCCACCCTGCTGATGGGTGAGACCACGGAGAAGATACCGCTCGTGATCGCGCGCGGCGTGCCGTGGGAGGGGTGCGACGACACCGCGGCGATGATCAATCGGCCGCTGGAAGAGGATCTGTTTCGCTGATGGGCCGCTATCTCGCCATCACCGGGGGCGTGGGTGGCGCGAAGCTGGCGCTCGGTCTGTCCAAGCTCCTCGGCCCTGATGATGTGCTGTTCGCTGTCAACACGGGTGATGACTTCGAGCATCTCGGGTTCGACATCTCACCTGACGTCGACACATTGACCTACACACTCGCCGACGAAGTGAACCAGGATACCGGCTGGGGACGCGCGGGTGAATCCTGGCAATTCATCGACGCCCTTGCTCAATTTGGCGGAGAAACCTGGTTTCGTCTGGGCGATCGGGACCTGGCGCTGCACGTGACACGCACGCGGCTGCTCGCCGAGGGTCGAACCCTCACCGAGGCGACCAGGACCATCACTCGGGCCCTCGGCATCTGGCATACTCTGGTGCCGATGAGCGACGATTCGGTGCGCACCATCGTGCACACACCCGACGGGCCGCTGGCTTTCCAGCACTATTTCGTGCGCGACCGTTGCGAGCCGGCCGTAACGGGATTCGAGTTTCAGGGAATAGACGATGCTGTACCAAACCCCGAAATCCTCGCCTGCCTCCGAGACTGCAACGCCGTCATCATCTGCCCTTCGAATCCGTTCGTCTCAGTAGATCCGATGCTCGACATACCAGGCATGCGCGATGCCATCCGGGCGAGCGGTGCACCGGTCGTCGCCGTCTCGCCCATCGTCGGCGGCCTCGCCATCAAGGGACCCACTGCCAAGATGATGAAAGAACTCGACGTGCCCGCCACGGCCGAGCAGGTGGCCACACACTACGGAGATCTGCTCACCGGGTTTCTGCTCGACGAACAGGACGCAGGTCTGCACGGTGCGTTGCCGGTAACGACAAGCGTGGCTCATTCGGTCATGCACACGCTCGAGGACAAAATCCAGCTCGCCCGCGCAACCCTGCGATTCGTCGATACCCTCAAAGCGTGACGCCTGGGAAAACCCGTAGGCTCTCTCAACCCACGATGCTCGCCTTCGGTATCGGGCAGGCCGCCGAAGCATTCAAAAACCAGGCTTTCAACGTCTGCCTGCTCTTTTACTATCAACAGGTGGTAGGCGTATCCGGCACGTTGAACCCTGCCGGATACTAGGGCTTCTCGCTGTTCTTCGCCGCTGCCATGTTCAGCGTGATCATGCTCTGCGTGTTCGGCACCACGCGGGAGATTCCACACCTGCGCGAAAGCAGCGATTCCGATGCGCTGACACCGGCCGTGTTCCGGTCCGACTTCATGGACGTTTTCAACAACCGCTCCTTTCGCCTCATATTCATCGGCATGTTGATGCCGACCTTCGCCATCGCCGACGAGGTGGCACTCAAGACAGGTAAGCGGCGCGAACGAACCATCTACGCGGAATGCTCATTTGCCAACAAGGCATCGGCCGCGCTGGGCGCCATGGTTGGCGGTGTGATGCTGGACGTCATCGCGTTTCCGCGCGCCGCCGAGGTAGGAAGCGTGGCGGCTGATACCACCTGGTGGCTCGGTGTCATCGAGGGGCCGGCCTCGTCTATCGTCTCTATCTCAGGCGTGGCCTTTTACCTACGCTACCGGATCAACCGCAAGCACCACGCAGAGATTAGAGCGGCCATCGACAAGCGGAACCAGAGTTAATATTTTTTTTGCAAAACACTTACAACCTATTGTTTTAACATAAGAATAATAGCGTAGCAGGAGTGTCTTCAGCGGCCATTCGAATCTGGCCCGCCTCTGTTCTTCCGCCGATTAAACCTCCACAATGGCCCCATGTGGGCCATCGTTCCAATCAAATCCTTCGAGTTCGCCAAGAAACGTCTGGCGAATCTCCTCTCACCCGATGAGCGCCGCCTACTGATGCTGGCCATGGCACGTGATGTCCTCACGGCCCTTTCCCGATCACAGCGTCTTAGCGGTGTGCTCATCGTCAGCCGGGCACCGGAAGCAGACGCCCTGGCACAATCGTTCGGCACCGAGCGTTTTGCCGAGGCGCCGGATGCGGATCTGCCATCCGCGCTCACGCAGGCCGCCGAGTATCTGGCCGAGCGTCTGAACGCGAAAGGCGTTTTCATCGTCCCGGCGGACGTACCGCTCATTCGAGCCAGCGAGATAGATGCCGTTCTCGACGAACACGAAATCGTCACGATCATTCCGGACGACGAACACATCGGAACGAACGGCCTGCTCACCTCACCGCCTGACGCCATTGCCTTTATCTTCGACGGCAAGAGTTTCCGCCCGCACGTGGACGCCGCCTATCGCGCCGGCATCACGCCGCTGATCAAGCCCTGCACGGGCTTTGCAGTGGACATCGATCTGCCCGCGGATCTGGAAATTCTGCTGCGTGAAGGACCGGGTACACAGACCAGCACGTATCTCGAACGCGCCGGTATTGCCGAGCGCCTCGCCAGCCGGGCCCGGACAGCAGGGGAAGAGAACCAGGATAAGTCCGACTGACGTGATGCCTCGATGCGCCGCATCACATCCCGCCAGCGCGCATCGTTCTTCAATTGCATATACCAGGCGTTCACCCAGAATCGCTCCGCGTCCTCAGCCGGCCCCAGCGATCCAGAATGTCCATGATCGAGGACCGCACCTAACCACCCCAATCGGGGCGGCGACCGTCGATTCCTTCTATTGCGTACTCCCGGACCAGCGTCCGGCTCGCATGCACCGCACCCGAGTTATCCGCTACATTCGGGGTCTGCCGCCAGGGCCGCGATCGCCCGACCAACGAAACAGGGTGTTTCCGATTCCGCGGAATGGGGACAGGTACCCTTTCGGCCGAGCGCCAAGCGTTTCACGCGGAGGAACTTCCGTTGCGCGCCGCGCAGCAGCCGGGCTAACCTCGAGATCATCGACACATAACCACCTTCGCAACAAAAAGGAGAAGAGCATGAAACTCGGATTAGGCGTGGGGCCGATGGGCCCACCCGGCGGCGAGACCATCATTCAACTCGCCAGGGAAGCCGAGAACCTCGGTTACGACACCATATGGTGTCCCGAGATCTACGGAATGGACTGTTTTACGCCACTGGCGTGGATCGGGGCGCACACCTCCAGCATCAACCTCGGGACTTCCATCATGCAGATTTCCGCGCGCAGTCCAGCCAGTGCCGCCATGCACGCGGTGTCAATGGACTACCTCTCAAACGGCCGCCTGATTCTCGGCATTGGTGTGTCCGGACCACAGGTGGTAGAAGGCTGGTACGGTCAGCCCTACCCCAGACCATTGGCCCGCACCCGCGAATGGATCCAGATCTTCCGAAAGATCATCGCACGCCAGGAACCGGTGTCCTTTGATGGCGATCACTACCAGTTGCCACTCGACGGCGGCACGGGCCTCGGCAAGCCGCTCAAGCTCATGCAACATCCCCTGCGCGAGCACATTCCCGTCTATCTCGGCGCGGAGGGGCCCAAGAACGTCGCTATGGCGGCGGAAATCTGTGACGGCTGGATACCCATGTTTCTGTCTCCTTACCGCATGAACGATCAGTACGCAGACGCCATGCGCGCCAAGGGACCGGACTTCGAGATCGCGGCGGCGGTGCCCGTGGTGATCGACGACGACGTGGACAAGGCTCGTTCACAGATCAAGTTCAACGTAGGTTTTTATGTCGGTGGTATGGGAGCGAAGACCTTCAATGTGCACAAGGACCACGTCAGCCGCATGGGTTTCGCCGATGCCGCACAGGAAATCCAGAATCTTTTCATGTCCGGCAAGCGCGAACAGGCTTTCGCCGCCGTCCCGGACCAGCTGGTCGACGAGATCGCGCTGTGCGGGCCCAGGGAGCGTATCCGAGAACGGCTTCAGGGCTGGAAGGACAGCCCCATCACGCAGCTCAACGTGGGTACGGCGGACATGGATACGTTGCGCTTCTTCGCCGAAGAGCTGCTCTGACACGCAGAGACCCGGCTCGGCCGCGGATCAGGTGAACGCGTTACGAACGAGGGAGGCTGCCTGTGCGGCGACATCACCTGGGGCATTGACGGCGAACCCATGATGATGTCCAGCTGCCATTGTTCCATGTGCAGAAAAACACATGGAACGGCCTATGGATGCTTCATCGGCGTATCGGCGGAGGCTTTCGAGTGGCGCTCGGCAGAAGGGAAGAACGCTCGTTCGAATCGTCCCCGGGAGGGCACCACCCATTCTGCCCGCGATGCGGTTCCCTGATGCCGACCGAGGTGAGCGAGCGCGGCGTGGTGATGGTTCCAATGAGCGCGCTGGATCAGGATCCCGGGCTGAGGCCGCAGGCACACATCTTCGCCGGTTCCAAGGCTCCCTTGGTTCACGATCACCAACCATCTACCGCAGTTCTATGCCATGCCGGAGGGCTAGTCTGTGCCTATCGAAAAAAAACAATCACGAATTCAGGGTCGAAAGCCCTCCCATGGCATAATTAAATCCCTATTAAATCAATAGATTAAAGTCTATTTATAAGAGTATCTCTAGCCACAGCCGGCAATCCCAGGACACGAGCTGGCTAACGCTTCTTCAACCTCTCGTGCCCGCGCGAATCCGGATCTGCCTTGCGGATCTCGATTCCGAACACCTCGGTCGTTTCAGCCGCCTTCCGCTCCCTGGCCACCGTTTCCCGGGTTTCAACACGCACCTCACCGCAGAACTCCTGGAGGATCTCCCGCACTCGTGTGCGTTCGCGCTGATCGAGTTCTCCCAACACCTCATTGTGAAGGCGCTCCAGCACGTGTTCCGCATCGCAGGTTTCGGCTCGAAGCGACGATCCCACATATAAAAGAACGATGAACACCAGCAGACGACTCATAGCGGCAACCTCGCGGACACGAATTCATTCAACCCCAACTCCGCACGCATTCCCTCGGTGACGACCGCTGTACGCTCGTCAACGGCAATACCGGTCGAATCCGCAATGCGGGTCATGCGCTGGAAATTTCCGATCACGGCTGCCGCATCCACCAGTGCCTGCGCCCCGAGTGCATCCGCCGCCGCCTGCCGGGCGGTGGCCAACTCCGGTGTTCCGGTCAACGCGGCCTCCACGAACGCCACCAGTTCCTCTCCGCAAGGCACACCGCTGAACGTCCCGCTGCCTTTCACGATTGCATGCAAATTCAGCCCCTCGACATCCCGACCGCTCTCACGGAGCATCATCGAATGTGCGTTGGTTCAGTAGAAACAGTCGTTCAGCGCCGAGGTACGTCCGGCCACCAGTTCGATCTGTGGCCGCGACAGGCTGAGTTCACCCGTCTTACCAAAGTCGCGCACATCGACATTGGGCAGGTATTGCACGCTCGCCTGCGCATCGAGTTGTCGCACTGCATCCGGAACCAGGCTCATCGCGCGTATGACATTGCCCATCTGCGGTGATCCGCCATAGATGTCCGCCTCGGGCCCGGTGAGGGCGTCGGGGGTCAGCATGGGCACCCAGCCAACATCGATCTGCGCATTGGGTGGGCGGTACCCGTCCGGGTCACCCGCCAGCGACTCCGGCAGCGGTTCCAAAGGTAGCCCGAGCGATTTGTGCTGCGCATCGATGCAGACGATGGTCACGACGACACTCACCGCCTCTACCCAGTGTCCATCCGTAAATGTGGCATCCAGCGTGTCGCCCAACCAGGTGCCGCTGAGCCGGGAGGCATCTGTTGCGATGCGGTGCACCGAATCGACGACCTTGGCACTCAGTCTCGAAGATTCCGGTCGGGCCAGGTGCGCGCCGGACACGGCCGCGGGAGACAGAGCCGTCTTGCGCTTCGCGCATAGCAGGCAGTCGGCGGCATCCCGTGCCGCCGCTGCAATAGCGACGCGCTCCTCCCCCGTCCACCAGCTACCTGGCTCTGCGATGTAGAGCCAGCTGGCACGAAACGCCTCGACCATGCTTTCGCGCACCGGGTATGGGCAGTTTTCGTAAGTGAAATGGCTCATGGGCCGATTATAGGGCAACTTCTCCCACCTATAGCCAAAGGCACCCAAACCCGTCGATAATGCGCGACTCGCCCGGGGATGAAACCTCAGGGGGCCGAAAAGGCGGCCCCATAGGGACTGAACCCCAACCGCGCAGGTCGCGGATACGGGTAACGAACAGCACAGGAGATGAGATCATGCTCGAGGCCAAAACCCAGCAGGTGCTAGACAAGGCCCGGGCCGGGGAGCTGATATCGGACTCCGATGCACTATGCCTTGCAACGTGCGAGGACACCGCCGGCCTCGCCACAGTCGCCGCACACTTGCGCGATACCTGTTTTCACAACATCGTCACCTATTCACGCAAGGTGTTCATACCACTGACACACCTGTGTCGGGATGTCTGCCACTACTGCACATTCGCCCAGGTACCACGAAAACTGAAAGCACCCTACCTCACCCTGGAGGAGGTTCTCGACATCGCCCGCGAGGGCGCCGCGATGGGCTGCAAGGAAGCCCTTTTCACACTCGGCGAAAAGCCTGAGCAGCGTTACAGGACCGCACGCGAGGCGCTCGATGAGATGGGATTCGAAACCACCCTCGACTACCTGCTGCACTGTGCGCAGGCGGTCTACAAAGAAACGGGATTATTGCCCCACGCCAACCCCGGCACCATGACACCCGGTGAGATCGAACACATACGCGCCGTCTCACCGTCCATGGGCATCATGCTCGAATCCGTTTCCGAGCGGTTGTGCGAGAAGGGCATGCCTCACTACGGCTCGCCCGACAAGATTCCTGTGGCGCGCCTGCAAACGCTCGAAGACGCCGGAGCCCTGAAAGTGCCCTTCACCACGGGCATCCTGATCGGCATCGGTGAGACCCGCCGCGAGCGCATCGAGAGTCTGCTGGCAATCCGGGAGATTCACGAGCGTCACGGCCACGTACAGGAAATCATCGTCCAGAATTTTCGTGCCAAGCCGGAAACCAGGATGGCGCAGGCACCCGAACCCGATCTCGATGAGTTGCTGTGGAGCATTGCCGTCACCCGACTGATCTTCGGTGCCAATATGAGCGTACAGGCTCCGCCCAACTTGAGTCCCGGTGTTTTGCCGCAAATCGTCGATGCCGGGATCAACGACTGGGGGGGCGTTTCACCGCTTACTCCTGATTTCGTGAATCCTGAAGCACCCTGGCCGCACGTCGAGGAACTGGCACGAGCCACCCTCGATGCCGGAAAGGACCTCGAAGAACGGTTGACCATCTATCCCCACTACGTCCGCGAACTGGAAACCTGGGTGGCGAACGATCTGCACGAGTCGATTCTCAATCTGTCTGACGCAGATGGCTTTCCACGCACCGATACCTGGGCACCCGGGGAACCGGTGGCCCCCCCGCAGCGCTATCTCGATGCCATCCAGGCTCCGCCCGAGCGCATTTCAGCCGATATCGAGACGATTCTCGACAAGGCACGCTCGCCCGAACAGAGCCTCACCGAGGCCGAGATCGTGCGCCTGTTCAAGGCACGCGGGGAAGACTTCGGTGCCGTGGTGCACGCCGCCAACTCCATCCGCAAACAGGTCAATGGCGACACGGTCACCTATGTGGTCAACCGCAATATCAACTACACCAACATCTGCTATTTCAAATGCCAGTTCTGCGCCTTTTCCAAGGGCAAGCTGTCAGAAAATCTGCGTGGACACCCATACGATCTCAGTCACGAAGAGATTCAACGGCGCACCCGCGAGGCCTGGGACCGGGGCGCCACCGAAGTGTGTATGCAAGGTGGTATTCATCCTGAGTACACCGGCCAGACCTACATCGAGATACTGCAGGCGGTGAAGGAAGCGGTGCCGGACATGCACGTGCACTCCTTCTCGCCGCTGGAAGTGTGGCAGGGCGCCGCCACCTCCAATCTCGGTCTCGAGGGCTATCTGGTGAAACTCAAGGAAGCCGGACTCGATACGCTGCCGGGAACCGCGGCCGAGATTCTCGACGACGAGGTTCGCGAGATCATCTGCGCCGACAAGATCAATACCCAACAGTGGCTCGAGGTGATGGAGACCGCTCACGAGGTCGGTTTCAAATCCACCGCCACCATCATGTATGGACACGTAGAGCACGCCATCAACTGGGCTCGCCACCTGATTCGCATTCGAGACCTGCAGAAAAAGACGGTAGGATTCACCGAGTTCGTACCGCTGCCGTTCGTACACATGGAAGCGCCCATGTATCTCAAGGGCAAGGCACGCAAGGGCCCGACCTTTCGCGAAGCGGTACTCATGCACGCGGTGGCGCGCCTTGCACTGCACCCCTGGCTCACCAACATCCAGTCGAGCTGGGTGAAGATGGGCCATCAGGGCGTGGTTGCAACCCTCAACGCGGGCTGCAACGACCTTGGCGGCACGCTGATGAACGAGAGCATCTCGCGCGCAGCCGGCACGCTACACGGACAAGAGACCAATCCTCAGCAAATGATGGACATGATCCGCTCGGCGGGGCGCATTCCGAAACAACGTAGTACGACGTACGGCGAGGTGAGCGCCGAGCGCGTCGAGGCGGGGCTGAACGCACCCGAGATTACCGACATTATCAATACGCCCGCAAGGCGATACGAGCGCGGCGACAAGCAAGAGCTGGTTCGCCCGGGCCTGATCGACGCGACCAACGCCGGCTAGGAGCTCTTTCATCCGTAACTTCGGCCGTCTGCACCTCGGCGAGATCAGCGGACTGAACACTTCTCTCACCGTGTTCGCGAGTGCCGTGGGCCCGATGGTGTTCAGTCTCGGCAACGACTGCTTCGATACCTATTAGGCTGCAGCATACGCCTGTATGGCCGGCTGACGGCTCTGTTGGTAGCGGCCGTTCTGATACCCAGCGCTAGAGAGGGGACATCCCGTACACCGAAGGGCTGGCCTTCCGGTCCCAGTTACGCTCTCATTGGGTTGTTGAAACAAAAGAAACAAGGGAGACACCAATGTACCGTGAAATTCTCTACGACGTGCAGAATCCGGTGGCCGTCATCACCATGAATCGTCCCGAAGCACTCAATGCCCTCACTGGCCGCATGATGGCAGAGATGCGACACGCGCTCGCCGCCGCCGAAGCCGATCCGGCCGTCGTGGGTATCGTCCTGACGGGCGCGGGCCGCGGCTTCTGCGCAGGCGCCGACATGGCCGGACTCAACGCCACGGCTTCGGGCGAAGACGGGGCCAGGGAAGACATGTCCGATCTGAAGGCGAACCCGGGCAATCCTGACATGGGACCCAACTTCGAGGTTACCTATTCTTACCTGTTGTCCATTTCCAAACCCCTGATCGCGGCAGTCAACGGACCCTGTGCCGGTCTCGGCTTCGTTTATGCCAGTTTGGCCGACATGCGCTTCGTCGAGCGGCAGGCAAAACTCACCACTGCCTTTTCACAACGCGGTCTCATCGCGGAACACGGCTCCAGCTGGATTCTGCCGCGCGTGCTGGGACCCGGACGGGCATTGGATCTTCTCTGGAGCGCCCGCAAGTTTCTGGGCGAAGAGGCAATGGAGATCGGTTGGGCGGACCGCCTGGTCGATGAAGGAGAAGCCCTGCAGGCGGCCACAAACTACATCAAACTACTGGCTGAGACGGCTTCGCCGATATCTCTGAAGGTGATCAAGGCACAGGTCTACCGTCATCTCAACATGGAGCTTGGTGACGCCATGCGAGAGACCAACGAGTGGATGGCAGAGTCGCTCGTGCGTGATGACTTCAAGGAAGGCGTGCGCTCCTTCATGGAAAAACGACCGCCAGAGTTCAAACGCGTGGGATCCGAGTAACCGCTCTCCAGGCAACGTCAGCCCGGCAGTGTCCAGGGCCGTCGGTAGTCAGGACGCAACAACGCGTTGGCGTCGCGGTTTCCGCGCAAACGTGACGCTTGAGCGTCCCACTCAAGCGTCTCTCCCGTGCGCAGTGCGATGTTACCGAGGTGGGCACACCGCCGCGAGGCTGGCCGTTTGCAGATCACAACGCGGAGTCGCGCGCGTGCGCATGCACTCGATGAAATTCTCCGTGTGCTGATCGAGCCCGCGGGCCTCCGGACGTGCCGTACGGCGCGGCACGGCCTGCAGTTTGTAGTGGCGTGCTCCGTCGCGGCCCGGTTCACTTTCCGGGAATAGCTCCCAACCGGCACGATCCACCACCAGCGTGCCGTTATTACCGATGAATGCAATGCCGTGGCTGCGCTGGAAAGGACCGAGTCCGATACCCACAGCATGCTCCCAAATCATCGAGAAACCATCGAACTCGTAGATCGCCTGCTGCGTGTCTGGAGTTTCCATGGCACTTTCCGGATACGCGAAATTGCCACCGGATGACATCACGCGACGCGGAAAGTCCGCCTTCATACCCCACACCACGATGTCGATCAGGTGCACGCCCCAATCCGTCATGAGACCACCCGCGTAATCCCAGAACCAACGAAAGGTGAAGTGGAAGCGGTTTGGATTGAAGGGCCGCTCCGGCGCCGGTCCCAGCCACATATCGTAGTCCACACCTTCCGGTACCGACGTATCGGGCTTTCGCGGGATGTTCTTCAACCAGTCCATATACGCCCAGGCGCGTACCGCGCGTATCTCTCCGAGGCTCCCCGAGTGCACGTAGTCCATGGCATCACACCAGTGGGCACCGCTGCGCTGCCACTGTCCCACCTGCACCACGGTCGCATACCTTTCTGCTGCAACTATCATGCGCGTGCACTCATCGATGCTGTTGGCGAGTGGTTTCTCCACGTAGACGTCTTTACCGGCTTCCGCCGCATGCACCATCTGCAGGCAGTGCCAATGGTCCGGGGTGCCGATGATAACCGCGTCGATATCTCTGTCATCCAGCAGCGCACGATAGTCACCGTACAGGCGCGGGGCATTGCCTCCCGCGCTGACCACATCCGCCGCGCGGCGTTCGAGCACGTTCACATCCACGTCACAAAGCGCCACTGCGCGCGTACCGGGCACCTTCACCATGGAGGCGAGGTCCGAAAAACCCATGCCATTGCATCCGATCACGCCGATGTTGATGGTGTCGCTGGGCGCAGCATGTGTGTTTGCAAATGGTGCGAGGACAGCAGCGCCACCCGCTTTCAGTATCGCTCTGCGATTGATGGACATATCCCCTCCTTAGTACTTAGTCTACCGAAAGCCGGCCAGGGGAGTACGATGGCAATTCTCGAATGCTGGAAGTCGGTCATGGCCACACTCGAAGACGCGATCACCCACCTCACCAATGGCGATTGGGAGGCTGCTCATGCGCTCGTACAGTCGGACTCCTCGACGCAGGCTTGCTGGGCACATGCCATCGTGCACCTCATGGAAGGAGACACGGGCAATGCGGGCTATTGGTACCGCCGCGCCGGGCGCACGGCGCGCGGTACGAGCGAGATTGCGTCCGAGATCGAAGCACTCACGCGCGCACTCAGTTGAAGCGCTCGAGAAAGGTTTGTAGCGGGACAGGGTCGTCATCCTCCTCACCTTCTCCTAAGCACACTGGTTCTGCGCTTTCGAAAAAGTTCTCGGTAATATCCTGATCCTTCAGATCATCGAAGGCTTTCTCGTTGAATATGAGGTCACCCGCCGGATCCTTGATAATCGCCCTGTGTCAGGCTTTCGCGTCGAACAACACGTGAAATCCTGCATCCCCGCCGGTGGCGTTGATCTCGACCTTGACATCCGTTTCGTCGAATTCCTCTACCGCAATGGCCGAACCAGCCACCATTCACCCGCCGGCCAGAGCTGCGGGCGCAACCGTCGTCTTATTCATTACATTGTCTCCTTGTTCCCTGCGCTACGTGAGACGCCCGCTTCTGGCAAAATCAATCGCAAGACATGGGGGAAAATCTAATGGCAGCACAACCGGTACCCAGTAACAGCCCACAACCGCAGGTAGAGCCCGTCAAAGCCCTGTCGGATCAGTTGCACGCGATGACCGAAAATCTGCCAGACTGGCTACAACCATCTGCCCAGTTCGTTTCAGAAAATCCGCTCTCCGGGGCGGTCGCGATCGCACTGCTGTTCTGGCTGTTCGCCTTCCTGTTCCGCTGGGTGATTCTCGCCAATCTGGAACACTTCGCGTCCCGCACCAACAACCTCCTGGACAACGTGTTCTTCACCCATCTGCGACGCCCGGTGTTCACGACTATTCTGTTTTTCGGTCTGATGCTGGCGGTGAACGTCGCCCGCCTGCCCTTCGGTACGGACCTCTTCCTGAGTGCGCTTGCGTCCGTCATCGTGGTGAGTTGGATGCTAGGCGGTATGAAGCTCTCAGGTGACGTGCTCAGCTACTTCAACAACCGCCGTGACATCGAATGGGTGGAGCCGCGCACCATCCCCGCCATCGATCTGGTCATCAAACTGACCTGCATTCTCATCGGCAGCTACGCACTGCTGCTGATCTGGGGGATCAATCCCCTCGGCTGGCTGGCTTCGGCCGGCATCGTCGGCATCGCCGTCGGTTTCGCGGCCAAGGACACGCTGGCCAATCTGTTTGCCGGCTTTTTCATCGTGGCCGATGCGCCTTATAAAATCGGTGACTACATCAATCTGGATAGCGGTGAGCGTGGACAGGTGACACACATCGGCATGCGCAGCACGCGTCTGCTGACTCGCGACGATGTGGAGATAACCGTACCCAATGGCGTGATGGGAAATGCCAAGATCACCAACGAAAGTGGCGGTCGGCACCAGAAGGTCCGCATCCGCACTCGCGTGGGCGTGGCATACGGCTCAGACCTCGATCGGGTTGTCGAGGTACTCAAATCCGTTGGAGAAAGTCACGACCAGGTCTGCGCCGAACCCGAACCGCGCGTGCGTATGCGTGAATTCGCGCCATCGAGCCAGGTGTTCGAGTTACTTTGCTGGATAGAACACCCGGAACAGCGGGGCCGGGTGCGGCACGATCTGTACCTCGCCATCGACCGGGCCTTCAGGGAGAGCGGTGTCACCATCCCGTTCCCACAGACCGACCTCCATATCCGGCAGATGCCCAGCAACGATTGACGAGGAAGCCCGAATACATGACCTCTACAACGGACACCTCCTCCGCCGCCGCATCGGCGCGATCCATGCGCCGTGTTGCACTCACCGCTCTGGCTGGCACCAGTATCGAGTGGTTCGATTTCTTTCTGTACGGCACGGCAGCGGCGCTCGTCTTCCCGGCGGTGTTCTTCTCCGAGGACATGCCGCCATACGTCAGCCTGATCGCCTCGTTCAGTACGTTTGCGGTGGGTTTTCTGGCACGCCCCGTGGGCGGTGTGCTGTTCGGTCACTTCGGCGACCGAGTTGGACGCAAATCGGCCCTCGTGACGGCGTTGCTCATGATGGGGATCGCCACCACCCTCATCGGCGCGTTACCGGACTACTCCACCATCGGCGCCGTGGCTCCGCTGCTACTGATTCTGCTGCGTTTCACTCAAGGGCTGGCGGTCGGCGGTCAGTGGGGTGGGGCGATGCTGCTGGTGACGGAGAATGCACCACCCGAACAACGCGGTTATTACGGAGCGTTTGCCCAGGCCGGCGCACCCGTGGGGCTGATTCTGGCGAACCTCGCGTTTCTCGCCACGACCACGACCCTGTCCGACGACGCCTTCATGAACTGGGGCTGGCGCATCCCCTTTCTCGCGAGCGTGGTGCTGATCGGTCTCAGCCTCTATGTGCAGCTAAAGCTGGAGGACACTCCCGCCTTCCGGGAACTGCAGGCGCGCCGCGACAACCTGCCGCCCACCGGTGAAGTAGCGCCCAGCCGACCCTCACCGGTTCTGACGGTCCTGCGCGAATACCCGAGGGAAATCACGCTCGGCGCCGGAGCTTTTCTCGCAGTGCAGGTGACTTTCTACATCCTGATCACGTTTGTCATCGCCTATGGCAGCAATCCGGTGGGGCTGGGACTGTCACGTGAGACCATGCTCACCGCCGTCCTCATCTCATCCGCGGTGCAGATTCCGGTGCTGTTCATCTGCGCGAGATTCTCGGACCGGCACGGCCGTCGCGGCATCTACATGCTGGGTGCCACTTTGCTCGGCGTGTGGGCATTCTTCATCTTTCCGCTCATCGACACGGCCGAGTTCCTGTTCATCACACTGTCGGTGTCGGTGGGCCAGATATTCATCGGTATGATGTACGGGCCCCAAGCAGCGCTGCTGGCAGAACTCTTCACGACGGAAGTCCGCTATTCAGGTGCATCTCTCGGCTATCAACTCGGGGCTATTCTCGGCGGGGCCATGGCGCCCATTGTCGCCACTGCCTTACTCGCCACGTTCGACAGCACGCTCGGCATTGCCATCTATGTAGCCTTTGCCTGCGCCCTGACGCTGGCGTCAGTCTATAGCCTGAATGAGACCTACCAGGCGAACCTCGAAGCCGATTAGACTGGCACCGTTGCGGACTCCGGATCGTGCCTCCAGCCGGGCAGCCGCTCAGGTATTGGATGCCTCGAAAATGCTCTGAATGGAGGCATCGAGTGCGGCATCGAACTCATCGTCAGACTGCTGGCTGCTCAAGCCCTCCGTCAGCGCGCGCGAGAAGCTCGCGACCATGCCATTTTGTCGTGCCAGACGTTGATTGGCCTCTTCGCGCGAGTATCCGCCAGAGAGCGCCGCCACCCGCAGCACATTGGGATGCGCAATGCAGTCGCCGTAGAGGTTGTCTTCTTCCGGCAGCGTGAGTTTCAGCATCACGTTCCGGCCTTCCGCCAGGGTATTCAGTCTGTCCAGCAACTCTGCGTGAAGCAGCGCTTCGGCCTGCGCCTTGTCCGGACAGTTGATGTCCACCTCCGGCTCGATGATGGGTACTAATCCGTGCGTCAGTATCTGCCCGCCGACCTCAAACTGCTGGGCGACTACGGCTTCGATGCCGGCGGCGTTCGCCTGCTTGATTACGGAGCGCATCTTGGTGCCGAATACACCCTTCTCGACGGCCCGGGTCAGCAGGGCATCGAGGTTGGGCATCGGTTTCATCAGCTGTACGCCGTCGGCTTCATCAGCGAGGCCCTTGTCCACTTTGAGGAATGGCACCACGTTCTTTTCGTTCCACAGATACTCGGCACTCGGGCTACCGCCGATGTCCCGGTCCATGGTCATCTCGAACAAAATGGCACCGAGAATGCGAGCACCGTCGAAGCTGGGACTGGTGACGATGCGCCTTCGCATCTCATGCACGGCATCGAACATCTCGGCATCGTTCGACCAGGAGTCTTCATCCACACCGTATAGCCTAAGCGCCTTCGGGGTGCTGCCACCGCTTTGATCCAGAGCCGCGATGAAGCCCTGGGCGGTTCGGATTTTCTGTAGCTGTTCTTGGCTCACGTTCGCTCCCTCTTACGTGGTCTGCTTTCATCCATGCCGTACGCGACGCGATTCACGGCTGTGGAACCCTCAATTCAGGGGCCTATTATGATGGACTCGAACGCGTGTGTGGAGCGGAACAGGTCACATCACAGCCGATCAATATGTCGATCAGGTTCCGATCACCGTGACCCCGTCTGTCCCCACCGCGTGCAGGATCTTCTCCGAAGTGTTGCCGAATACCGCGCCCCGGATACCCTCGCGGGCATGCGTACCGAGACACACTATGTCGGTACGCGTGATCTCCGCGACGCCTGTAATTGCGTGGGTAACGTGGCCTTCCTCTGAATGCAGCATCGCATAAGACACTCCCGCCTCGTCGGCCAGCGCATTGACCCGGCTGACGATATCGGCCTCGACGCTGTCCTTGAGCGCCTCATAGCCGCTCACCAGCCCCATCTCACCGGCCCAGGGTTCGAACAGCGGATAGGCGCACACGACGTGCAACTCCTCGCCGCGCGCATGATGAGATCCGCTTCCACTGCGTCCGCCGCATGCAGGATGCCTTCCCATGCACGGGGGTTCCAGATCGCCGCCATCTCGAGGCGCAGATTCCGCCGCCTGAAATATGTATGTCTTCAGTTCCTGCCGATACGAAGATCAGTGACATCTTCGTAAACCACTTGAACCACGTGGACGGACGAGTTTCCCGCTCCCGGGTTAGCCGCTTCGGATACTACCTATGGTTACCGGCGTGGTTGCCGGCAAAGTGTTAAACCTTCAGCATGACGCGATGCTACACCTTTCCCTCATTGCGCTCGTACTCGTCCTGCCCACATTTTTCGGTGACGCCGTTGCCGGTGGATGGCTGTGGGATACCGGCAATGGCCTCGGCTTCGCGGCCATTGCGATACTGCTGGGCCTGGGCCTCGATCACGGCCGTGGACGGGCATACGATCGCCACCGGGCCTTCGGCTGGGCAGCATTCTCCCTCGCCTCGATGCACACGGTATATTTTCTGATCGCGGATCCCCTGGTAATTGAGTACCTCAAGCTGAGTGCGCCTGTTCCCATGCTGGCGGGACTGACCGCTTTGGCCGCGCTGCTCGGCGTGGTGTTGACCTCGGGCCACGGTGTGCGCCGTGCTTTGTATCCGAGCGGCGCATTTCGCAAGGAGCACTGGTGGTTGTCGGCCATCGTGGCCGCCACCGCCGGCTGGCACGTGGTGGGATCCGGGTTTTACTACGACACCTGGTTGGGGGCGGGCACCTTCATCGCCTTGCTGATCGTCCTGACGATATGGCCGCGCACGGCATCGGAGCCCATCGAGGCTTCCAGCGCTACGCGCACCGCGCTGAAGCACTCAGCAGGCACCACGCTTCTGATCCTGGTGCTGTTCGTCGTGCCACGCAATCTGGGCGTTGCATGATCTATATGCCTCGGGTGTGGTTGGTGGCCGTGATCGCCGCGCTGCTGGCGCTCTTCGCCACGATCGCATATCTGCAGGATGCGCACCGCTCGGCTGCTCCGGTGCTGCCGGTCACCTTCGCGCACCTCGATCACCAACAGCAGCAGTGCATCGACTGTCACCACAATTTCGTGGATCGCACTGGTATCGGCTTGTGCATTGATTGTCATAAACGAGACAAAACCGTATCGCATCTCATGGAAGCCCAGTTTCACGAGCTGTGCCAGAGTTGCCACATAGAGAATTATTCACAAGGTAAGGACCACGGCCCAACACGGGCTTGCGAGAATTGCCACACGAGCGACCCTTACCCGTGAGCCGGTTTGAGAACGACAATAAGGCCGCGTCAATATGGGCCGGGTTCGCGTTTGAGGGCGATGCCTGACGCACGCGTGAGCGCACACGAGCATGGGCCTCACGGTATCAAACACCCATACGTTAGATCTTTATAATGTGAAGATATCCGCCCTGGTACGGGAGCGTTATGCTTCGCACATGAAAGCCATGCAACTCGTTCAACCCGGGGGGGCGTTTCACCTCGTCGAAACCCCCAGACCGAAACCGCGCGACGGTGAAGTGCTGGTTAAGGTGCGTGTATGCGGCGTATGCCGCACCGATCTGCACGTCGTCGACGGCGATCTCACCGATGGTGCGTATCCGATCGTACCGGGGCACCAGATCGTCGGTGAAGTTGTGCAGGCGAACGGGGTGGATCTCACCCCCGGTTCCCGGGTCGGCATTCCATGGCTCGGCTACACCTGCGGACACTGCGCATTCTGCACCGCCGGTACCGAGAACCTGTGCGAAGCAGCCGAGTTTACCGGCTACCATCGGCCAGGCGGATTCGCCGAGTACACGAAGGCGGATGCACGTTTCTGTTTTCCCCTCCCCGAGACTTACGACGATCTACAGGTGGCCCCGCTCCTGTGCGCCGGGTTGATCGGCTTCCGGGCCCTTGAGATGACGGGCGAAGCCGTACGGATCGGCTTCTACGGATTCGGAAACGCCGCACACATACTGACCCAGATCGCCGTTTGGCAAGGCAAGGCGGTGCACGCCTTCACCCGCGATGGCGATATCGTGAGCCAGGACTTCGCTCGTGGTCTCGGTGCCATATGGGCCGGGGGTGCGAGTGACGCTCCACCACAGGCGCTCGATGCAGCCATCATCTTCGCCCCTGTCGGCGCGCTGGTTCCGGCCGCACTGAAACAGATACGCAAAGGAGGGGTGGTGGTATGCGCCGGCATCCACATGAGCGATATACCCTCGTTTCCCTATGCGGATCTCTGGGGGGAGCGCACCATCCGCTCGGTGGCCAATCTCACAAGACAGGACGGGCGGCGGCTGCTGGAGCTCGCACCGCTTGCCGGTGTGCGTACCGAAATCTCCGTCTACGATCTTCCCGATACCGCGAAGGCCCTGGACGATCTGCGCGACGGACGTATCGAGGGAGGTGCTGTGATTCGGGTGGCCGGGTACGCCTGAGGGTAAATACGGATACCTCCCGCTCTCGCCTTGCCAAATCATCATTGGTTCACTCATCGACGGTCTGGCCATGGAATTCACAATCTCCGACGAAGCCAGAATGGTCGAAGAGCAGGTCGTCGCGCTCATCGCACTCACTTACCTTCTACAGACACGCAAGGCCAATTTCGTATGAGAGCATTCGCACTCGCGGCGCTGGCTTGTATCCTGAATGGCTGTGGCACCGAGCCGCCACCGGATGCAGCGGATGCCGTAACGCCCACCGTCTCTGCCATGCCGACTGACGCTAGCGGTGCAGAACTTTACGCCAGTGCATGTGCCACCTGTCATGAGAACAGTGCCAGCACCAAGGCGCCGCCGCTTGAGTCAATGCACGAGATGAACGCAGCCCAGGTGCTGTTCGCGATGACTAACGGCAAGATGAAAACGCAGGCCCAGGCGTTCACCTATGAACAACACCTGCGTGTCGCAGAATTCATCGGCATCACCGGCGCGCCCTATGCCACACCCGAAAGCGCGCTATGCGCCTCGTCCGCCATTGATTTTTCACCGCGGATAAGCGACTGGGGATTCAATGCGCAGAGCACGCGCAGGGTCGGCACGCAGATCAGTGGCATCACGGCACAAAACGTATCCAATCTGCAACCGGCCTGGGCATTCGGGCTCCCACTCACGGGTGATACCCGCGCACAGCCGGTGATAACCGCCGATACTCTTTTCGTGGCCGCTGTCAGCGGACATCTGTTCGCTCTGAATCGCTTCTCCGGCTGCACGCGATGGCACACCGAATCCGTCGCGCCGCTGCGCTCGGCATTGACACTGGGCACTATTGCCGGACGCCATGTGCTCTTCTTCGGCGACGTCGAGTCGTACGTCAACGCGGTGGATGCAGACGACGGCACGCTCATCTGGCGTGCGCAGGCAAGCACCGGTGCGCACTCGATTCTGACCGGAGCCGTGATTCAGCATGGTGCCATGCTCATCGTGCCCGTCTCGCTGTACGAGGTAGCCCTTGCCCGCGATCCCGCCTACGAGTGCTGCAAGACACATGGCGCCGTCATGGCGTTGGACGCCGCCACGGGCTCAAACATATGGGAACGCCACCTCACGGAACCGGCACAGCCGCAAGGGAAAACCCGAGAGGGCGTCACACGCTGGGGCCCGTCAGGCGTGCCGGTGTGGAGCACGCCCACCATCGATGCGAAACGCAACCTCGTCTACGTCGGCACCGGACAGAACGCCTCCGCGCCTGCTACTCGCTATAGCGATGCGGTGCTCGCCCTCGATTTGGCTACCGGCGAGGTGTCCTGGCACTTCCAGGCTCTGGTGGGCGATGCGTACAACGACGCCTGCAGCGCCTTCCCCAAAGGGCCCAACTGTCCGAGGCGGTCCGGTCCGGATTTCGACATCGGTGCATCGATCATCCTCGCCGAAGACTCGCACGGGCGCGAGATGCTTCTGGTCGGTCAGAAATCGGGGGATGTCTATGCATTGGATCCCGACGAAGACGGCGCCATGCTATGGCAGGCACGCGTTGGTTCCGGTAGTGCACTGGGCGGGGTCCACTGGGGGCTGACAGTTCACGATGGCCGGGTGTTCGCACCCGCCGCAGACCCCGAATTCCCGATTCCCGGCCACTTCCCGAAACCCGGGGTGTACGCGCTGGATATCGATGACGGTGATCTCCAGTGGGCTTACACACCCGGGCGCGGTTGCGATACCGACGTCGGCACCTGGTTCTCCCGCACCGAGATGTACCCGGAGTGTTCCTTCTACTATGGTTTTTCGGCAGCCCCGAGCATCTCCAACGACGTGCTGTTCACCCCCAGCCTCGATGGGCGTATTCATGCCCTTGCAACCCTCGACGGCGCATTGCTGTGGCAATTCGACACGGTGCGTGAGTTCGATGCCGTCAACGGCATCCAAACCCACGGCGGTGCCATCGACGTGGCAGGCGTTCAGCCGGTGGGCAACATGATCTACGTACAGTCGGGGTACAGCCTGTTCGGGCAGATGCCGGGTAACGCACTTCTGGCCTTCCGCCTTCCCGAGTAACTCATCAGACACTGATTGCGGCCGTAGAGCATCGCTACCGCCGACAGAGGCCGGTCAGATGTCCAGCGGCGCGACCTGCGCAATGCGTTGAGGATCCTGTTTCCACACATTCGAGGTGTCGACGTAAAACTCGACGTTGTTGCCGTCAGGGTCATCGAAGTAGCGCGACTGCGTCACCTCATGGTCGATGGGAACCGTGGTTACACCGGCGTTCTTGAGGTGCTTGTTGGCCTCCACCAACTCCGACAGGCTCTCCCCGATGCAAAACGCGACGTGATTCAAACCCGTCGCCTGATCGGAACTCTCTCCGTCTTCGCCGCTCACCTGTGCGATGGCAAGATCATGGTGATCTCCAAACGTGAAGGATGTCATCTTCATACCCTGCTCGTCGAAACGCGCGCATACTCCCGGGCCGAGAACTCCGCTGTAGAACCGTTCGGACCGTTTGAGATCGACCACGTTGAGCACCACGTCACCCAGCAATTTCACTTTCATCAGCCACTCCCCGTCATCATGATGTGACGAGCTTAAATATGAACCTGATGCCGATCGATGCCAGCCCCCACGAACACACAGAGCAAATCGTCGGCAATCGGCACGGCTATGTTATAAAGCTCGATTTTCAAACCATCAAAGGCAATCCAGGAGACACTCCATGCTCAAACTGCACCACGCACCCAATAGCCGCTCCGGCCGCATCGTCTGGCTACTGAAGGAACTCGACATGCCGTTCGAACTGAACGCCATGGCATTTCACCCGAAGGACCTGAAGTCTGATGATCACCGCGCCCGGCACCCGTTGGGGCGCGTACCCGTCCTCGAGGACGGCGATGTGATGATCTATGAATCCGGCGCCATCATGGAGTACATCATGGCCCGTTACGGAGATGGCGGACTGAAGCCTGCAGTGGATTCACCCGATTTCCCCGCCTATCTGCAGTGGTTTCACTACAGCGAGGGCATGGTGATGCCGCCGATCAACATCATCATGGTCAACACCGTCCTGCTGCCGCCCGATCGGCGTGACGAAAACGCGCTGAACCAGGCAAAGCGCCTTCTCGGCAAGGCGCTCGCTCCGATCAACGAAGCACTGGAGGGCAAGGAGTATCTCGCCGGTACGTTCAGCGCCGCCGACATCCAGCTCGGGCATGCCAGCATCATGAGCGGCCGCCTCGGCATGATCGGCGACGACATGCCAAATCTCGCCGCCTACGTGGAACGCCTGCAACAGCGTCCGGCCTGTCAGGAAGCCTTCGCCGCCTGATCAATAGCACCGCATGATTACCGGCGGTAAACGAACCGGAGGCAGAGATGCTATACTGCGTTCAGCTTTGAGCTGTGCGCAGCCCAGGGCCGCGTGTAGTTTAGAGACACCTGCCTCCGATCTTCTTCCTGAGTTCACGCTCTGTCAGTAGTCGGCCGCCGCTTTTCTCGGACGCGTGTCAAACCAGGAGAAACCGTGAGCAAACAGAAAAACCGAATTCCCGCCCAATCGACGCACGAAATGCGCAAAACCCTCGCCGCCGATGTGAGAGCCTATCTCGATTCCGGCAAGGAGATCGAACAGGTTCCGAGCGGCGTCAGCGGCCAGGACCCGCTCGGCAGCCAGCGACACATAGTTCTCGGTAACAAAAAGAAAGCCTGACCCCGCTTCAATCCGGTAGGAGCGCAGCATCGTATCAGCGCACGCCGCCCCTCACTCATAGGCTGCCTGCGCGCCGATGAGTACCGGACGGACCGCATTGCGCCAGATGTCGTAACCGGCATAGTTCATGTGCAGATCGTCCTCCACGAATATGTGAGGCAATAGTCTGTCGTCCCCACCAAGCATTGTCACCGCTGGTGAGGATGCCTCCGGACGCATCCACCACATATCACGCCACACCTGCCCCACGACGGCGGGATCCGGTGGCGCCGACATGACCGTTTTGAACAGCACACCTAATCGGAGTTTGCCATTGCCGGGATTCCGCCGATGAAATGGGCATCGTCAGAGTAACGCTCATCACTTCCGGCAATCGGCGGGATCGCTTTCAGTGCCGGGGCCGCCGCGCGCCCACGTGCAACATGTTGATTGCCCGCCAAGGAGATTCTGCGCATACCCACGTTGCCGTCGCACCACGGCTGAATCGCTAGCCAGTCTATGATCTGCACACCGTCGGCGATCTCGACTTCAGCGTACTCATCGCTCAACACACCTTCCGAATCACCCGACCCGCGCACGTCAACCCGCGCAAAAGCAAAGCCCGCCTTCATGAGCACCCTGCCCCAGGTGCTGTCATGCGCCCGATAGCTGTCGCGCTAGCGATACGGGATGTACGCCAGCACCACCGGGGCTGGTCGCCGATCGGGCAGCCACAGGCGCACCGAGACACGTACACCATCGGCCATGGAAATCCACATGTGTTCGATTTCCATCGCCAGGTCCTACTCCACCGGCAGCCAGTCCTCGCGGTCGGCGTTCACCCCATCGAGCGGGTAGATAGGTCGGCGTACTTTCTCAAACGTAACCTCCGAGTAATCCGAGGTGCAAACACCTCGCCCGGCACACTCCACTACCGCCTTCGCCATATCGCGAAAACCAACGCGATAGTGCACGCGGCTTTTGAGCATGAGGTAAGTGCGCTCAGTTGGTTCGATGCCAAGCGAGCGGAAGCAACCAGGGTCAAATGGCTCGGTGTGCCGGGAAATCACGATGACGTCCACTTCTCCGGGCAGGTGCAGTACCACGGTGGTACCCATGTTCATCGTAAGTCCCCGCGACATCGCCACAGTGGCCGGGAAGCGCCCGTCACTGATCAGTTTTACGCGGCCAGTGAGGGTGAGAGGCGCACTGTTGTTCTCGAGTGCGGGCATCGGCAGCTTGGCGCCGAGTTGTACCGTGACCTCACTACCGACACCCGCCTCTACCATCTGTTGCACGCTGTCCGGGTCAAAGAAGCCGAACACCGCCACGTCCTTGAGTCCCTCATCCAGCACCGCGGCCAGTACCTCAGTGGTGTCCATGGTGCCGCCCGAGGCGGTGTTGTCGTAGTGATCGAGGATGATCACCGGCCCGCCCCCGTCTTCTGCGGCTATGGTCTGTGCCCGTGCAAGACTCTCCTCCAGCGGTTCGGGCTGGTATACGAATTGCTCGCGTCCCGCCCAGGCTGAGTCCAGCAACTCGTCGCGTGCGCCTTCAGCAAGCGCCATATCGCCGTTCGCCACTGCCACAACGCAAAGACCTGCATCGTGGATATCGGCGTGCGGAAACCCGGTAAACAGACTAACCAACATGTCACCGTCCGCTTCGAGTTCCCTGAGGCGTTTTTGCAGCGTCTTGTTGGGCTCGTCATCCGTACCCTGGCGCATCACGTGCGGCAGCATCGGCGCGTTACCCCACACCATGACCGGATCGAAACGTCCCGTGAGATGTTCGAAAAACAGTCGTGCAGCGCGACGCGCGGTTTCGTCCATGTCGACATGCGGGTAGGTCTGATAGCCGGTGATGAGCGTTGCGTTGTTCACCATCAGTTCCGTGAGATTGGCGTGCATGTCGAGAGAGACGGCAATGGGCAGACCCGGTCTGGCCTCCCGCAACCGGCGCAGAAGCTCACCTTCGCCATCGTCGTACGACCTGGTAACCATGGCGCCATGCAGATCGAGCAGCATCGCATCGCACTCTGGGGCAGCGGCGACGATGGCGTCGGCCATGAACTCGAAGGCATCGTCTTCCACCGGGCCACTGGGCGGCGCACCGGCGGCAATGGGCATGAACACGTCCGCACCCTGATCCTCGGCGACTTCCAGATAGCCTCCGAGACAACTGGCGGTGCCGCGATAGATGCCGATGGCCTCCTCACCGGCAGGCGGTGCCGAGTGACCCTGGCGCGAAAAGCGGGCGAGGTCCGTCACCACGGGTGAAAAGGTGTTGGTTTCGTGGCTCATCATGGCGATGGCAATACGCATGCTTGCTCCCTGTCCGACCGAGCGGTTCATGGTAGTACAATTCAACTTCATCAGCCGGATCGAGAAGGGCAGCGTATGCAATCGCAACGAATTTTGGGTCTGACCATCGAAAATCTCTTGCTCATGCTCTCGACGGCATTCGCAGCTGCTGAGGAGACAGCCATGGCAGACGACGTCTCGGTCACCATCCTGTCCTCGAATCTCGTTTGCGGGAACTCGGTGTAGAGCATCTGATGGCGGGGCATTGCACGGGTGTGGAAGTGCTCATGCGCCTGCGCGCTGGCCTCGATCTCACCCGCGCCACGGCGGTAGTGGGTGCGGTGGGATCTCATTTCGTCTACGGTAAGGGCATTCACCCAACCGAAATCGCACGCTGAGACCGTGTGGCAAACACCGGGAAAGTCACCATGAAGTATGCCTTGTGATCACTCCTGGCCGCCGCCTGTGGCCTGTGCGGATTGCTTTTTTGCTTTCCAGGCACAGGGCAGCGCGACCGATGTCTCCAACAGTTACTACATCGCCCCCGACACCGTCTATCACAAGGCTGATGGTGTCGAGCTCAAGGTGGATCTGTACCTGCCTTACGCCAACCTCAACGCGGAAGCGAAAACCAACCGGCCAACGCTGATCTACTTCCATGGCGGTGGTTGGATGGGAGGTAGCAAGGAAGGTTCGTCACTGCGTGTGCTGCCTTATCTCGAAAAGGGCTGGGCGGCCGTCAACGTGCAGTACCGTCTCGGGGGCACGGCACTCGCACCCGCCGCCCGCCGTGCAGGACACCCGCTGTGCAGTGTGGTGGGTGATCCGTAACGCGGAGAAGTATGGATTCGATACCGAACGTCTGGTCCTGACAGGACGTTTCGCCGGTGGTCACCTGTCGCTGATCACCGGCATGCTCTCCGGCACCGCTGGACTCGACAACCGCTGTCCCGAGAGCAAAGGCGGCAACGGCACCGACCGCGCGCTCGCCTCCACGCCCGACCTCAACGTGGCGGCCATCGTGAACTGGGCAGGAATAACCGATGTTAACGATCTCATCTCGGGACCCAACGCGGTCGGCTACGCAATAACCTGGCTGGGCGGCCAACCGAATTCCGAGGCAAACGCCCGCCAGGTGTCACCGCTGACCTGGGTGCGCGAAGATCTCCCGCCCATTTTGACCCTGCACGGGAACCGCGATCAGGTAGTGCCCTACGACCACGCGGTGCGCCTGCACGAGGCGCTGGATGAAGCCAACGTACCGAACCAGCTACATACCATCCAGGGGCGCGAACACTTCGTCGACTTCACGGCAGAAGACATGAAGACAGCGCACAAGGTGATCGATGCGTTTCTGCTGAAACACCTGAACTAGCCCCCGTTCACGGTGCTGTTCCAGATGGGAGAAGACCATGCGCGCTCCCGGATACTCTCCTGTACCTCACCGGTTTCGCTACGCCACCTGGGTGTGGCCTGCTCCAGGACGCGCGCGTACCACAACGCCGGCTGCTCCGGCGCGATGTCGCCGTCCTCGAATCGGGCGCACACGCTGGCCGCGCCCGCGTCACCGGTGCGCACCGTGCGGATGGTCTGCTGAGTCTTGCCCCCCGCCACGAACAGCTTGACGATATCGACGCGTGCCAGCGGCGTGTGGTCTTTCAGAGCACGCACGTAGAACACGGGGGCGTCCCGGCCGCGCGATAATGTTCCGCCCATGACCACGGTGTCGTCCGGCATGCCGTCGCTGGCGCACCAATCGCCCGGCTCACGCGTGGCGAACACCTCCAGTTGGATTCGGGGACCGCTGGTGGCATAGGTCTCACGGCGCTCGAGCGCGGCGAAGATTGCCTCACGTGTATTTTCGCGAACCCAGACCGCCGCCAGGCCACCGGGATTGTTGACCGCCAACTGGTGACGCGTCGCACCGGGAGTATCCATGCGCCCGACGTGCCCGCGCCAGCCACGCTCCTCGACATCTCCCGGGCGTCCATCGTGCGTGTCCGTCGAGCCAATGAAGCCGAGCCTCAGCGGATTGGGTGCACCCGCGAGGGAGGCGAGTAAACCCTTTGAGAGCGCCTGACGCGCATATCCAGATGCCACACGCGCGTGATCGCCGGGCGTGAGCGTCCCTTTACCGATCAGCGGTGTCGGCAGGCGAATCTCGAATGCACACGCCTCGTCGGTGAAACCGGCCCCGGGGTAGCACTCGCTTTGTCCCTTGTGCTGGTGTATCTCCATCACACGCTCGTAGTTACGGCGCAGTTCGAGTTCCCGTGCATCCAGCGTTTCGACACCGAACGTCACACCCATGCCGAGATTCGGATTGTGCGCAATGGCCAACACGTCGCAGCCATTCTCCGGCCGGCAGCGCTGGGCCAGCGCCCGCCACATGTCCGCGGCGTGGGGCTCATCGATTGCGTTGACGGGCACACGGGGCACCGTGCTGCTCGCATAGATCAGATTGCGATGCAGGTGCAGGTCGCCTGGCGTGGCGCTCCATTCATTGGCGACAAACGCCGTGAACTCGCAGGGCTCGTTGGCTGACTCGGCTGCTTCGATGGTGCGAGACCAGAGATCGAGTTGCGCGGCCCGGCAATCTCCACCTTCAACAGCGCACACCGGTGGCACCTGGCCGGCGAGTGCCGGCAGGAAAAAGCGTGTGAATCCATCCCTCGAACGACCATCGCTCACTGCTTCGAATGCCTCACAGTACTCGTGCTCGATCTGCTCACTGGCGCACAGCCCCATGACACCGAAGTTCTCCGCATGATCGGTCACCGCCGCAAAGTCCAGCGGACGCGCCAGCGCGTGCTGCGCACCATCAATCAGCGTGCGCGGCGCTCCCTTCGCGAAACGGTAAGCGGCCGCGGGATCGACGCGTGCTCCGAACGCGTATGCGTCCATGGAGAATCCGGTGTGGATGTGCAGATCACCCCACAACACCTGCCTGCCGCTGTACTGGCACTGATCGGCCATGGCCGTGTGCGTCAGAATCAATAATGTCGTCGCCAGTAGATGTCTCGCCGTCATCGCAACTCCCCCATCAGGCTACTGTGCGGAATACACCTGCTCCCCGTCGATCCACGTGCTGGTGATGCGCATCTCGTGCAACGAGGTGATGGGTACATCGAACGGATTTGTGCGCGTGACGAAGAAATCTGCCCGCATACCTGGCTCCAGCGAACCCACCTCGTTCCGGTGGCCCATCATGCGCGCACCGTTACCCGTGAACAGTTCGAACGCCTCACGAAGCGTAATGCGCTGATTCTCACCCAGCGCCCGCTCGCTGCCTCCTGGCATCTGTCTGGTGACCAGCGTTTCCATGGCAAGCCACGGGTTGACCGAGGGCACCACCGACCAGTCTGAACCCACGACCACCAGGGCTCCGGTGTCGATGGCATCGCGAATCGGCACCCAACGTCGCATACGTTCATCTCCAACCGCGCGGCGTACATCCACCGCGGCCATCGGCGTCGGATACCAGATGTAGGGTGAGAATTCCCAACCGAGCTGTGCCGTGATCGCACGCGGAATGTCCGCGCTATCGACGAAGGTGCTATGCCCCACGTGGTGGATGGGACCCCCGAAGCCATTGCGCGCCCGCGCAGCCGCAACCGCGTCGATGGCCGCCCGAACCGCCCCGTCGCCCGCCGCATGAAACTTGATGTGCAACCCCTGACGGTCGAAGCGTGCCACAGCCTCTTCCAGCACGGCCTGAGGAATCAACAACATGCCCCGCTCGGCGGTGCCCTCGTAAGGTTGGAGCATCGCACCCGTGTGGCTCTCTGTCGGCACGCCATCCATGAAGATCTTCACGCAATCGGGCCGGAAACGCGGCTGTGCGTAACGATGCCTCTTTTCTATGAGCTGCTCCGACAACGCACTGAGTTCGTTACCTGGCGGCGACCATACAATGCAACCACGCACGCGTTGCCTGATTAGCCCCTCCGCGGATAACGCCGAGAGCGGCTCGAGGTCACCCCGGCGTACACTGGCCACCGTGTAGGACGTGATCCCGTAGGAGAGCATCTCCTGCGACGCCCATACGAGAGCCTGTCTTCGCACGTTAAGCGAAGGCGCAGGGATCACCGCACGTACCAGCCGTTCGGCGCTTTCGCGTAGCACCCCGGTGGGTTCGCCTTGCGCATCCCTGTCGATGCGCCCACCCTGCGGATCGGGTGTATCCGCCGATATACCCGCCAGTAGTT
>DCWG01000156.1:39949-48632 GCA_002327525.1 Gammaproteobacteria bacterium UBA2168
CCCGCCAGTAGCAGCGCGCGTGAATTCACCCACAGGCTGTGATGCGCCTCGTCGGTGAGCGCCACCGGGTTGTCAGGCGCAACGGCATCCAGAAAAGTACTGTTCTGCTCACCTTCGCCAAACACCGCACCAACCCAGTTACCTCCCACAATCCACTCACCAGCCTGTGCCCGATTCGCACATTCCGCCACCGCCGCGGTGATGATCTGTCGGGATGCACCGGCGGGAAACCCGCAGCTGTTCTGCTCGAGTCCGGCGAACATGGGGTGCACGTGAGAGTCGTGCAGCCCCGGGAACACCGCCTGCTGCTTCAGATCCAACACTTCTGTGCCATGTTCCACGAGCTTCTCCACAGCCGCGTTGCTACCGAGAGCGACGATGAGGCCGTCACGTACCGCCATGGCCTGCATCCAGCCGTCAGGCGTGTACACCTGAGCGTTCACCAACAGCAGATCCAGCCCGCCGTCTTCCGGTGCGGCGTGCGTGAGTGCAGCACAAAACCAGGAAACCCCCACGAGCATTCGCCGCACACTGGGGCGGGTATGAGATGTATCTCGCATGATCAGCGAATCGCCACCGGATTGATGACCGCCTGCACGGCGCCTACGAAGCGCGGCTGCCCGAGTACGAACAGAAATTCACTTACGCCATCGGCCGCAAGACCCCGGGTGTCCATGTTCTCCAGGATATACACGCCGTTTTTTGCCAGCAGTTCGGGGTGCACCGGGAAAGCCAGCGTCTCATCTTCCGATGGCAGCACCTCCACAGCCCACGAGTCGGATCCCACCGCCACCACACCGAGACCCGCTAGATAACGGGCGCCATCTACACCGAGGCCCGGCTCTCCCGCCATGAAGGCCGCCGCGTCGTCATCCGCCACGTTGAGCCAGCCGGTATGGAACAGCACCACATCTCCCGATTCAATGGCCACGCCCTGTGCTTTCGCCGCCGCCTTGATCTCGGCGCTGTTAAATACAGTGCCTGCCGGAAGCACGGCTTTACCCATGTGCCTGGCAATATCCAGCATTACGCCTCGCGTGACGATGGGCGGTAGTTCGTGAATGGAGAGCTTGGTGAGACCCGATGGCGTGACGAAGTCGCTCGCGCGATTGCCGTTATAGTAGACATGCTCGATACCCATGTGGCCGAGCCCGTCTATCTGACTGCCGATACCCATCCACAGGTTCATCAGGTCGTCATTGCCGGTTGCGCGATTGGCGCCGAGCGGCGTACCCATGCCATCGTCGAGCTGCAGGATGGTCATGGAATAGGTACGCGGTGAGTACGCGGGCGATTCCCGTCCCGTCTCCACCCCGAGTCGGTACGTCTTGCCCTTGGTCACGAGCCTTGCCGCCTGCACCACTTTTTCATGCGACAGGTTGTTGATAGCGCCCAGCGTATCCTCCGCACCGTATCTGGACGGATACCAGTCGTCGGCCTGCGCGAGACCAGATACCAAGGCGAAGACCGCGAGGCCCCCGCACAAACAGAATCTCATCATGGTTCTTCCTCCTCTTATTCAGCAGTGAGCATAGCTGTTCACGAGCGAGAATTTCACCCACACTTGGACCCACGAATTGAGAACGCGAGAATCGACCTCGGCCGACAGCAACCCTACCCGATCGGAACTGATCGCCCGTGCACGGGATATCGCCCCCATTCTCGAACGAACCGCGGCAGACCCAGAGAGGCAGCGCACTCTGTGTTCCGAGGCCGTGACCGCGTTGCTCGATTCGGGCCTGACGGGCCTGTCGAGCCCGCTCGAGGTCGGCAGTTTCGATGCCGATTACGTGACTCAGGTCGACGTGATGATCGAACTCGCAAGGGCCGACATGTCCGGTTGCTGGACTATGATGATCGGAACGAGTGTCACGGCATTGCTGGCATGCGGCCTCCCTGAACAAGGGTTGCTGGAAGTCTTCGATGGCTCGCGCCTGCCCGGCGAAAGCACCCCAGTTAACCGGCCGCGTTCGCGCCGTGTGTGCTCTTGCCACCGAGCAGTCATTCGACATCGGCAATCGGGCACTGCGCCAGACCGGTGCGGGCGCGGTGCTGGACAGTAACGTACTGCAGCGCATTCACCGCGACCTCAGGGTCTGGGCGCGGCACTTCATGATTTCCGGTATCTCCTACGAGCTGTGCAGACGCTCCCGACTCGATATCGTTTAACCGTCGCCCGCGCTATCCGCGGGATTTTCGTAGCTCATCTGACTACGAATGCCGAGCGGTCCGAGCGGGACGTACAAATCGAGCAACACACCATCACGATGAATAGTGACCGGCATGTCGTTCACGCTGTTGCTGTCTGCCGCGATGCTCATGATGTCCGAGGCCGAATAGATACGCTGCCCGTCCATGCCGATGAGCACGTCTCCCGAGCGTAAACCAATCCGTTGGGCAGGCGAATCCTGCAACACGTCGGTGACGACTACGCGATTAGGGCGACCCGATGCATACAGATACTGATCGTACGCATCGTTGCCGTACTCGCTCTCGATGACCTCGCGGATGTCCGGCAGGTCCGACATCGCCTGGCGAAAATCTCGCGAACGTGCTTCTCCGTCACGCAATGCCTCAAACCGCAGGTTGAGACGCTCGAGCGTCAGGCGGTCCACAGTGGCAACGATGGTGGCAGCCTGTGTGGGCGCCATACCGGCTGCAACGAGGTTCGCCTGACTCACACCCCCGCGACGCGGTCCCCTGAACGTGGGTGCGGCGTTCTCTTCCCCGGCATCGCTTGCGTCGATTGCGGTATCTGCCAATTCATCGCCTATCGCGGGCGCGGTTCCGGTCTTATGCTCACGTTCGAGGCGTTGCATCTCCTCTTCCAGTTCACCGAGTGCCATATCCTGACTGTCGACTCTCATGAGCAGGCCCTGCAGGAGCATCTGCAGTTCCGGCGATGTCTCGCCGGACTGGGCGAGATGCTCGAGCAGATCCGCGGGGGGCGTTCTCGTCACTTCACCCGTTATCGGCTCGTCCTGCAGCCAGCTCGTTGTCAGCCAGCCCCCGGCGCCGAACGCCAGTGCACCGACGATGAGTAGTAACAGGACGTTGTTGCGGCTCATGGTGGCTTGAGACCCTGCGGCGAAAATGGTTTCACGTTCTCATTCTTTTATTCCTTCCACACTCATTTTATAACCGAAGACGACATGCCACATCACGCACGCTGCATCGCTTGAGACGGTTTCCGAGCGTACATATTCCCCGACACACATCGGTGCTATGGTATCATCCAACTTTCGGGGGGGCAGCAGATGAAACTACCTGTATGCTCAGCCAGCGCAATTGTAGTGTTACTGCTCTCAGCCTCTGTGTCGCATGCGCAAACCGATGTCTTTCGGGGCGCGCTGATCTATCCCGTGAGCAGCGCACCTATTGAAAACGGCGTACTGGTGGTGGACAACGGCATGATCACCGCGCTCGGCAGCGACGGGAGTGTTGAGATCCCGAAGGGTGCAACCGCACACGATGTGAGCGGCAAGGTGCTGATTCCAGGCATGGTGGATACTCACTCCCACATCGGCTCGCCCCAGGGTGGCGACAGCAGTGCGCCGCTGGCACCGGAGACGCGCTCGCTGGATGCCATCGATATATTCAGCGACGCGTTCTGGCGTGCCCGTGCGGGAGGCATCACCACGCTGAACGTGATGCCGGGATCGCTCCATTTGATGAGCGGGCAGACCACCTATCTGAAACTGCGCGATGGCGGACGCCGTATCGAGGACTGGCTGTTCTGCACCGATGCCATCAATGACGTGTGCGGCAGCATGAAGATGGCCAACGGCACCAATTCCATCAAGGACAAGCCGTTTCCCGGTACGCGCTCGCGTTCGGCAGCTCTGCAGCGTGCGCTGTTCGTTGAGGGTCAGAACTATCTCGAAAAGCTGGCGAGGAACGACGAGGACCAACCACCTTCGCGTGATCTGCGTTTGGAGGCAATCGCACAAGTGCTCGCCGGAGAGCGCCGCGTGCAGTTTCACTCCCACCGGCACAACGACATTCTTACCGTATTGCGTCTGGCCAGGGAGTTCGATCTGGATCCCGTGATCCAGCACGGCACCGACGCCTGGAAGGTTGCCGGCGAACTCGCCGAAGCCAACATACCCGTATCTCTGACGTTCATCGAATCTCCAGGCGGCAAGGAGGAGGCCCTTGGCTGGAACATGCGCGCCGGCGTGATTCTCGCCGAGGCAGGCGTGGATGTGAGTTTCAACACGGACGACTACATCCTCGACTCGAGGCGCATGCTGCGCTACGGCGCGCTGAACGTGCGCTATGGCATGACACCCGCTAGAGCGTTGGAGGCACTGACCCTTGCCGGTGCCCGCGCCCTGCGCCTGGACGACCGGGTGGGCTCTCTCGAAACCGGCAAGGACGCCGACTTCGTTGTTCTCTCGGGTGATCCGTTCAGCACTTACACGAAAGTGCTCGAGACCTGGGTGGAAGGTAGGCGGATCTTCGATCGTGCAGATCCGGAGCACGAGAAGTACGCACTGGGAGGCTTCGATGTGTACAACGCCAACAGCCTGCACTCGCACGAGGTAGGGGGCACGCGATGAGACGATTGACAGCGATTCTCCTCGCGCTCGCGATGAGTCCGTGCCTTTGGGCGGGTGACCTCGCCGTGCGCGGTGAGACCCTGTACACCATGGCGGGCGAGCCCATCCGCGACGGTGTGGTGCTCATTCGCGACGGCCGTATTCGCAAGGTAGGCCCGGCTTCCCGGGTGCACATCCCGGATGGTGTAACAACGCTGGAGGCAAAGGTGGTGACACCGGGGCTCGTGGACGCACACTCCACGGTTGGCCTCTCCGGCGTGTATGGCGCTCGTGCGGGACAGGTGCACGATCAGGACCAGCTCGAGAAGACCGAACCCGTACAGCCCATGCTCCGGCCGGTTGATGCCTACAACGCGAGCGATCCGTTGATCGAGTGGGTACGCCAGTTTGGTGTCACCACTCTGCATACGGGCCACGGTCCCGGTGCCGTGATCAGCGGACAGACGATGATTGTGAAGCCCCGGGGGCGTACGCCGGAGGACGCACTGGTGGAAGAAGCGACCGCGATTGCCATTACGCTGGGGCCATCGGTTTCGGCGAACTACGAAACACCTGGTACGCGTGCCAAATCCGTGGCAATGCTGCGCACGGCCCTCGTGGAGGCGCAGGCGTATCGCACCAAGCGCGATGACGACGACAAACCCGCCGGACGCGACCTGAAACACGAGTCGCTCCTGCGGCTGCTGGACGGTGAGCTGAAAGCGATGATCACCGCTCATCGCGTCACCGACATCGCGGCGGCATTGCGGCTGAAGGAAGAGTTTGATCTCGATTTGATTCTCGACGGCGCCTCGGAGGCCTATCTGTTGACCGACGAGTTGTTGGAAGCGGCAGTTCCCGTGCTGCTGCACCCACCCATGATGCGGGCAGCGAGAGAGACGGAGAACGCCACCATCGAGAGCGGCCGTCTATTGGCTGAGGCCGGCGTGCCGTTTGCCATTCAGACCGGTTTCGAGAGCTATGTGCCGAAGACCCGCATACTACTGTTTGAAGCTGCCATCGCCGCGGCGCACGGGCTCGGCCTGGAGCGAGCGCTGGAAGCCGTAACCATCGCGCCGGCGCGCATCCTGGAAGTCGATCACCGGGTGGGGTCGCTCGAGAAGGGCAAGGACGGCGACCTGGTGCTGTTCGACGGCGACCCGTTCGAATACACCAGCCACGCGTGTACCGTGGTAATCGAGGGCGAGGTCGTGAGTGAGGAGTGCTGGTGACCTGATCCGGGAGAAAGCAGGTGTAAAGCAGGTGTGGACATCGAAGAGATAACGCAGGAGCTGCTGAACCCAGGCATTGCATCCATACGTTTCAAGATTCGCTCTAACGTATTGGGAGAACCCTCCGACTCTCCCGACATGCGGCACCTTTCAGAACGACATCGCCGCCTCATACCAGGCCCGCGCGCTGCTGCGGTGGCGGGACCGAGACGGCCGCATCACGCCCTATCGCAACGCCTACGACAAGTGGCAGGGCGCACACTGGATGATGGCAGCGCTTGCCGACATTGGCTACCCGCCGGGTGACGACACCCTCGCCCCGCTCCAGAATCAGCTGCAAGATCAATGGCTTGCGCCCAACTACTACGACATATTCGAACTCAGGACTCGCGCCCGGGTATACAGCCGTGACGGTGTTCCGGTGATGCAGGGCCACCACCGCCGCTGCGACTCAGACTCGCTGACGAGCGCACCCATCAATTCGTCGAACGCCTGCTGCACTGGCAGTGGCCCGACGGCGTCTGGAACTGCGACAAGAACCCCGACGCCCATCATTCCTCATTCATGGAGAGCATCCTGCCCCTGCGCGCCCTCGTGCTTGAGGCTCGAACCTACGACCATCGCGCTGCGAGAGAGGCCGCTGGCCGTGCGGCCGAGATTTTTCTGAAGCAGCACCTGTACCTGCGTCAGGCCGATGACACGCCGATCAGGCGGAAGTTCACCCTGCTGCACTACCCGCTGTACTGGTACTACGACTTCCTATATGGGCTGAAAGTGATGGCCGAGTGCAGTTACATCAGCAACGAGCGCTGTCACCCGGCACTGGATCTGTTGGTGGACGAGCGCCTGCCCGGCGGCGGTTGGCCCGCCGAAAAACGCTATCACAAGCACGAACTGGAACCGAAGCACGGCAACGACTATCTCGACTGGGGTGGCGCCGGCAAGCGCAGGATGAATACCTGGGCGAGCGCCGATGCGCTCTATGTGCTGCGTACAGCCACAATCGCCTGACAGCCAGTTATTTCCCGGCAGAGTTCGCATCCGGGCACGCGAGCAGGAACACCGCGAGCGAGCGCCGCTCATCTTCGCTGAACGGCAGCACCGGCATGGGCGGCGGAGGTGCTGAGAGCACCTCATCCACGGCCCGGTAACCGAGCCTCTGCGCGAGGCCGCTGAGCAGTACGGCATTCTCGCCAACCTCGTGACAACTAGCGCAGCCGTGCTGCAGGTACAGGCCAGCACCTTTCTCTGTCAGGCGCTCAATGTCCGCTGATGCGAGCCACACAGGTGGCGTGTCATCCAGACGACTCACCGGTTGACGCACCTCATTCGGCGCCGCCGAACGACGTGCTCCGCGATGCACGCGATAGATCGCCCCGGCGTAGTCGTCAGAAACGTAGATCGCACCATCCGGGCCCTGCGCCACATCCACCGGCCGGCCGCTCGCATCTCCGTCGATCATAAATCCGGTGAGAAAATCACGCTCCTTGATACCCGCATCGCTCCAGTGCAGCGACACCACTTTATAGCCGTCCAGACTGCTGCGGTTCCAGGATCCGTGCAGGGCCACGAGGGCACTTCGCTTGAACGCGTCCGGCCACCCGGCCGTATCGGGAAACACGATGCCGAGCGGTGCATTGTGTGCGCGAAAGCCGTGTACCGGGCCAATGGGCTCGCGCTCATGCGCCAGCGGATCGGCCCCCATGTCCGGGTCTGCCACATTGTCGCCGTTGAAATACGGCCAGCCGTAGAAAGCGCCCGGTTCTATGCGGTTGAGTTCGCATACAGGGAAATCGTCACCTAACAGATCGCGCCCGTTGTCCGTGGCGTACAACCCACCGTCCCACGGCGCCCAGTCGAAACCAACACTGTTGCGCAATCCCGTGGCTAGAATCTCACCACCGCTGCCATCCACGGCGAAGCGCATCATAGTGGCGCGGCGCGCATCGGCCTCCTCACAAACGTTGCACGTGGAACCCTGCGCGAGGTACAGCTTGCCGTCCGGACCGAAGCGCACTGTCTTACTCCAGTGATTGCCGTCATCGGTAAGCCCTTCCACGACCGGTTCATATTCCCCGACGCTACGCCCGACGGCCGCATCGAAACGAATGCGTCCCACACGGTGCGACTCCGCGATGTACAACCAGTCACCCATGAAATCCATACCCTGCGGCCGACTCAATCCGCCGAGCACGGTCTGCACACCGTCCGGGTACCCGTCTTCATCCGTATCCCGCCGCAGCAGCACGACATCGCCCGCATGGGGTCTGGAAACCAGTAGATCACCCGCTGACGTGAAGCGTAGGAAACGCGCCTGCGGTACATCGGTGCTGTACAACTCTAGTATGAACCCCTCCGGCACGCTGTAGCGTTCAGCAACGACGACTTCGTTAGCAGCGGGGCCGGACAAGCCAAGCATCGCGTTCAGCATCATGCTCAAGCTGCTCGCAGCGATGGTCCCTGTTACGAGCAGGCCGAGAAACAGGACCACAGGCAGCGCAACGACAACGGCGAGCGAAATCAAAAGTAAACGCACGAGAGAGTGTCCGACGGTGTGTAAAGGAAGCGCATGGTACCCGGGCGCGATCAATTTGTATTCGCAACTGCGCGGAATCGAGTTTCGCACCCAGCCTTCCACCTCCACAAGCGCAAGCAAGTCCTTCACCGTCGCTCGTGATGGCTTTTCCTTCAATGCCGCTGTGAACTGCCACGCGCATCAACGCCCCAAACTAAAACGGCTATGCCGCTACGTGGTGCGCCCGCCGTTGGCCGAAGAGTGTCTTTCGGTCACCGGCGTCGGCAAGCTGCGCTACGCACTGAAGCATCCCTACAATTCTCACCCACATCCGTCAATCCCGTGCACCACCCGCGCAAATCCGCAGAACCGCTGCTACAACAACCTCCAGGCAA
>DCWG01000103.1:0-173 GCA_002327525.1 Gammaproteobacteria bacterium UBA2168
TTCTGCCATGCCCAGTCGTACTTGAACGGTACCAGTTGATTGAGATCCGCCCGGCAGTTGATCATGGCCTTCTGATCAACGGTCACGCGCTCCAGGTTTTCCGGCTCGTCGCGCTCGGGAATCACCACTTCCGTGCGCGCTATCACGTCGGCTGTTGGCTCCGGCACCACGAG
>DCWG01000103.1:472-1043 GCA_002327525.1 Gammaproteobacteria bacterium UBA2168
GGCTGTTGGCTCCGGCACCACGATGGGTGGCGCCTGTTCGAGCCGTACCTCGGGCGGCGATGGCGCCGGCAGCGGCTGCTCCGCGATACCAGGTATTTCGGCATCGAGCGCGACTACCGGCGTCTGAGCTTCCTGCGCACTCTGGGTGAGTGTCGCGTTTTCATTCTCTTCGTACTCGTCCCAACTCAGCATGGTGATGTCCTCATCCGCGTCGTCTTCCGACGTGAACAGATGCCCATGCTACTGGCAGGTTTCGCAATCCGGGTCGTCTAATGAACAGGCGAGCGGGACCGGGGCTGCGTCTGCGAACTCGGATTCCCCAGTGCCACTCACCCGTGAGACAGGGGCGGGCGAATCGGAAGCCGCGGCTGACATTCCGGGTGTCTCCTGCGTGGCGGACACTGCGTTCAGCTCGCCCCGGTCGAGGGTGGATTTCTCAGCGCTGGTCGCACCCAGCGCGCGCAGGTAGTAGGTGGTTTTGAGCCCGCGCAACCAGGCCATTCGATAGGTGACATCCAGTTTCTTACCGGACGCGCCCGCTATGTAGAGGTTCAGCGACTGCGCCTGGTCG
>DCWG01000103.1:1347-28919 GCA_002327525.1 Gammaproteobacteria bacterium UBA2168
AGGTTCAGCGACTGCGCCTGGTCGATCCATTTCTGCCGTCGGCTGGCGGCATCGACCAGCCAGCGCGGCTCCACCTCGAAAGCCGTGGCGTACAAGGCTTTGAGATCGTCCGGCACGCGATCGATCGAGGTGAGACTGCCGTCGTAGTACTTCAGATCGTTGACCATCACCTCGTCCCACAAACCCGCGGCCTTCAGATCGTGCACCATGAACGGGTTCACGACCGTGAACTCGCCGGACAGGTTCGATTTGACATACAAATTCTGATAGGTGGGTTCGATGGACTGGGATACGCCGCTGATGTTGGCGATGGTCGCCGTCGGCGCGATGGCCATCACGTTGGAGTTACGCATGCCATTGATCTGCACCTTGGCGCGTAGCTTGTCCCAGTCGAGGGTCGAGTCGAAATTCGTGTCCAGGTAGGCCTCACCGCGTTCTGCCTGCAGAACTTTCAGAGAGTCGATGGGCATGATGCCGCGGCTCCACAACGATCCCGAAAAGCTGGCGTAGGAGCCACGCTCCTTGGCGAGCCTGGACGAGGCGTCGATAGCGAAGTAACTCACCGCTTCCATGGAACGGTCAGCGAACTCCACAGCCGCATTCGATCCGTAAGGGATGCGCAGTTTGTACAATGCATCCTGGAACCCCATGATGCCGAGTCCTACTGGGCGATGGCGCAGGTTGGATGTGCGTGCCTGATCCACCGAGTAGTAGTTGATGTCGATGACGTTGTCGAGCATGCGCACGGCGTTGTGGATGGTTTTCTTCAGCTTCTTGTGGTTCAGCTCACCTTTCTCGACGTGATTCACCAGATTGACCGAGCCGAGGTTGCAGACCGCGATCTCTTCCTCGGAGGTGTTGAGCGTGATCTCGGTGCACAGGTTCGATGAATGCACTACCCCTATGTGCTGCTGTGGTGAGCGGGTGTTGCAGCTGTCCTTGAACGTCATCCATGGATGCCCGGTTTCGAACAGCATGGACAGCATCTTGCGCCACAGGTCGCTCGCCTTCACGCGCTTGAACAGTGTGATTTCGCCCGTACGCGTCATCTCCTCGTAGGCCTCGTAGCGTACCTCGAATGCCTTGCCATAGAGATCGTGTAGATCCGGCACCTCGTTCGGAGAGAACAGGGTCCATTCGCCATCGTCGGTGACGCGCTTCATGAACAGATCCGGTATCCAGTTGGCCGTGTTCATGTCGTGGGTGCGGCGGCGATCGTCACCGGTGTTTTTCCTGAGTTCCAGGAATTCCTCGATGTCGAGGTGCCAGGTTTCGAGATAGGCGCATACGGCACCTTTGCGCTTGCCGCCCTGATTGACGGCCACGGCGGTGTCATTCACCACCTTCAGAAAAGGCACCAGACCCTGCGACTTGCCATTGGTGCCCTTGATATAGGAACCGAGCGCCCTGATAGGCGTCCAGTCGTTGCCGAGACCACCGGCCCACTTGGAGAGCAGGGCGTTGTCTCGTATCGCACCGTAGATGCCTTCAAGGTTGTCGGGTACGGTGGTCAGGAAGCAGGAGGAAAGCTGCGGACGCAACGTGCCGGCATTGAACAGCGTCGGGGTCGAACTCATGTAGTCGAAGCTCGAGAGCAGATCGTAGAATTCTATGGCGCGCGCCACCGGACCGTCCTCATCGTGGGCCAGGCCCATGGCGACCCGCATGAAGAACACCTGTGGCAGTTCGAAGCGCGTCTCATCACTGTGTATGAAGTAGCGGTCGTACAGCGTCTGTAGACCGAGGTAAGTGAACAGCTCATCACGCTCGGGTTTCAATGCTGCGCCCAGCGCCGCCATGTCGTACTTCGCGAGTTTTGGATCAATCAGCTCAAGCTCGATGCCTCGTGTGATGAACGCGGCCAGCGCGCGTGGGTAGAGCGAAAGCATTTGCGACTGGGTGGCGCGATAGTCGCCGGGTTCGGCCTCGGGGCGGCGTACGTCGAGGAATGCCAGCGCCTCGGTGCGCAGTTCGTCCAGCAACAGGCGCGAGGTGACATAGGTGTAGTTGGGCTCCTCCTCCACCAGCGTGCGTGCGGTGATGAGCAGCGACGTGGCCACGTCGCTTGCCGAAATGCCGTCATACATGTTGTTCAGTGCTTGCTCGATGATGCGCCCGCCATCGACGTCCGCCAGTCCCTCACAGGCCTCCGAGACGAGAGTGCGGATACGGCCGACATCCAATGGCCGACGGCTGCCATCGGGCATGATGACGCCGATGTCCGAGTGCTCTTCGGTGGGCACGGCGTCCGCTTCTCTGGCTCTGGCCCGTTCTTCGCGGTACAGCACGTAGCTGCGTGCTACCTTGTGCTGCCCCGAACGCATGAGCGCGAGTTCCACCTGGTCCTGGATGTCCTCGATGTGAAGCGTGCCCCCCGAGGGCAGACGGCGCCGGAAGGTATTGCCCACCTGATCGGACAGCGCACTCACCAGCTCACGTATTCGTGGCGAGGCGGCCGCGGTACCGCCTTCGACGGCGAGGAAGGCCTTGGTGATGGCAACGTGTATCTTGTCCTCCGTGTACGGCACGACGGTGCCGTTGCGCTTTATGACTTTCAGTTGACCGGGCGCGGTGGCGGCCAAGCTCGGTGTGAGTGCGGATGCGGCATCGACGACCGGTGGCTGCTGGGTGGTGTCCGTGGACTCAGTGTGCATCGAGTTTGTTCTCCGTAACTGCTGCGTGCATCGATTTCATATGTTGGAGGGGGGCTTTGGGGCAAGCTCGCTATCGAACCGCCTCGGCCTCTCGTGCTTCGACCTCCCAGCTGGAATCACGGCGATACAGCCGCTCTGCCGGCCTCGGAGTCGGGACCACCACGTCGTGCCCCCTCCGAGCCCGCCGCCAGTCAGTCCTTCTACCAATTGTCCTACCAATTGTTCGCAGCTTGCGTTCAGCTGTCGTTTCCCTCCGGCAGCGTCTCGTCAGAGGGCGGGGCGTCTTTCCGGCGCCGCTGCAGGGTGCTACCGTCCGTGGCACCCTGGCCGGACATCGTAAGCCGGCGCATTGCGGTGGGAGGTTTTCGCGTTTTCTCTCCGCTCCCACTGGGGTCACGGGCCGAGCCGAATCTGCTATCTGATCCACGCCGGGCCTGACCAGTCTGGTCGCTATTCGAAACCGCTTTCATCGTCCGTTTCGGACGCCGACTGCTCCCCGAATATTTGACCCGGTCAATGTTGAAAACGCTATATCTTGGGTTCTCCACCGCAAGTTCCACAAGATAATGCGCTTGGGTGAGCAATGCAAGGCGACTCCCTGTGGATAACCTGTGAGTCCCCAGTGGAGCTTATGGGAGTTGTTTCTTGCTTATCCAGCGGCCTCCGACGGTCGGGGAAGGAGTGGTTCAAGGGGCCAGGTCGAGGTGCTATCGTGCCCCATTCGTCAGTAGCCGGTGGAGGCCTTAGATGACCTATATTCTGGCCCTGGATCAGGGTACCTCGAGTTCGCGCGCTATTGTGTTCGACGAGCGCGGTGAGGTGGTGTCTATCGCGCAGGAGAGCCTGGACATGATCTTTCCTGCCGATGGTTGGGTAGAACAGGATCCGGAGGCACTCTGGCAAAGCACACTCAATTCGGGTCGTGCAGCACTCGCGCAAGCCGAACTCACCGGCTCTGACATCGCCGCCATCGGCATTACCAATCAGCGCGAAACAACGTTGGTCTGGGACAAGAACACTGGCGATTGTGTAGCAAACGCCGTCGTGTGGCAGGATCGCCGTACGGCGGCCCGCTGTGAGGAAATCGAAGCGGATGGCATGGCCGAGACCATCGCTCACAAGACGGGACTGGTCGTTGATCCCTATTTTTCAGCCACCAAGCTCGCCTGGCTGCTCGATGGTAATGGCAGTCTCAGAACGGCGGCGCAGCGAGGTGATCTCTGCTTCGGGACTGTAGATTCCTTCTTGTTGTGGCGTTTGACAAAGGGACGTTCACACAAGACAGACGCTACCAACGCATCCCGCACGATGCTGTTCGACATTCGCCGGCAGCAGTGGGACGAAGAACTCTGCCGGTATTTGAATGTACCCGCTGACATGTTGCCAGCTGTGTGTGACAGCGCGGGAGAATTCGGAGTGGCTCACACAGAGTGGTTTGGAGCGCCCATTCCCGTCACGGGCATCGCGGGCGACCAGCAGAGTGCGCTTATCGGCCAGGCGTGTTTCGAAGTAGGGATGTCGAAGAGCACCTATGGAACGGGTTGTTTTCTTATGACGAACACCGGTCCGATGTTGGTCAACTCAAGTCACGGGTTACTCACGACGGTCGGATATCGCATCGGTGGCCAGACGACCTACGCACTTGAAGGTAGCATCTTCGTCGCTGGGGTTGCGGTGAAATGGTTGCGAGACAAACTGCGCATGATCGATGAGGCCGGAGATACGGAAGGCATCGCCGAGGCCAACGGTGTCGATACGGGAGGCGTATACGTGGTTCCCGCGTTTACAGGTCTCGGCGCGCCGTACTGGGAACCGGACGTGCGTGGCACTATCACCGGCATGACGCTGGATACCAGCCGCGAACAGATCGTCACGGCCACGCTGCAGAGTGTTGCCTACCAGACTGCGGAACTCGTGGATGCGATGGCGCACGATGGACCGGACCTCGCGCGGGTGCGCGTGGACGGGGGAATGGTGGTCAACGACTGGGTGTGCCAGTTTCTCGCGGACATCCTCGATGTCGATGTCGAACGTCCGGCAATCACCGAAACCACTGCACTGGGAGCAGCCTCTCTTGCCAGCGTCGGTGCGGGACTGGTGGGCGACCTACAGACGCTCGCGCACGGATGGCGTATCGATCGGGCATTTCATCCCGGAATGCCGGCGCCACGTCGAGCGATGTTGCTGGATGGCTGGAAATCCGCCGTGGCACGAGCCAGATACGGCGCCTGATCGTGGCTCACATATTGGTTACATATCTTGACAGAATGGGCGTCCAAACGGGCCACAATATGGGCAGCCAGGGCGAATACCCAGCGCTGGCGTTGTGGGTCAGGGTGTGTGAACACTCGTGGATCAGTCAGTGCGGTACAAAGTCACGGATCGGAGCAAGCGTGTCGGGGACGCCATACAGTTTCAATGCGCACAGATCGGCGCGGTTAGCCATGCTGATGGCGGCGCTCGCCGCATACGTGGGTTTTTGTGCGGTACTGATGCAGCATGATCTCGTGCGCGGGACCGAGAGCGCGTTCTGGCAGTTCATAGGTGTATGGAGCGTGGGACTGCTGGCGCTGCTGTTCGTACGGCAGCGTAATCCGCGCATTACGCTGGCGCGTGTAGCCTGGCTCAACGTCGGTGTCGTGATTCTGGCACTGTTGGTGCCGCACACACTCAGGTTCCTCATGCTGGTACCGGCCATGTTCGGCGTCATGTACGCCGGCTTGTTGCTGCGACGTCGGCAGGTGTGGTTCGCCAGCTCGGCGACGTTTAGCGTCTATCTGGTTCTCGATGTCATACTGGTGGGCTATGGCGAGGTGGATGTTCGCTTCGAGGCGGCCAGCCTTGCCGGATTCGCGGCAATGCTGATTGGCGTGAATTTCATCAGCGACGAGGTCTATTCCCTGCGCCTCGCGTTCACGCGTCGTCGTCGCATGCTCGACAAGGCGCTGACACGGCTTGAGAAACTAGTGGTGCGGGACGATCTTACCGGCGCCTACAATCGGCGCTACATCAACGATGTCCTCACGCGCCAGAAAGCACTTGCTGATCGCGGACAGATTGATTTTACGGTGTGTTTCTGCGATCTCGACCACTTCAAACAGGTCAACGACGGCTATGGACATGGCTGCGGTGACGACATGTTGATACGGTTTGCGGAACTCGCCGAGGAGACGCTGCGTTCGGTGGACTTCGTTGCCCGCTGGGGTGGGGATGAATTCCTGCTGGTGCTCATTGGCACCGACACTCTGGTAGCCGAGCAGGTGACCAATCGATTGCGCGAACACACACACGAAATCCGCATGGAGGAAGGGGGTGCCTTCGACGGCATCAGCGTGTCGATCGGAGTAGCCCAGTTTTGCCGTGGCGAGCGAGTGGAACAATTGCTCGCACGCGCCGATCTTGCCCTTTACGAGGCCAAGATGCTCGGGCGCAACCGTGTGGTCGTGTCCGGACGCTCATCGGGAATCCGCTCGGCTCCCGCCGCGTGAGGCGTTGTGCGCCGAGGCCTCCAAGGTCTCACTTGCGACGTGCTGTCAGGTCTCATGCGAAGTGAAAGCATAATGCTAATAGGTTATCGTCGGCCGCTTTGCAGAGGATCACTCTAGGTTCGTCAGCATTGAACCGTAGACATTTTCAACGCCAGCCTATTTCGCTATCGGCCCTGCTTCATCCGGAACAGGGGCGGTCCTGGCTGTGCACCGTGCGCGACTTCTGTGAAGAAGGCATGTTGCTTACCAGTGCCACCGGCGGCCGTGCGCTGGGTAGCGGCGATGCGCCGATGCCGGAGGCGGGTGACGTGGTGGCGCTGCACTTTTCCGTGGCTACCCCGGACGGGCAGGAACACTTCCGCACACAGGCTTGCATCATACGTGTCCTCGATTCGGGCAATGGCCTTGGAGTGTGCTTTCCCGAAAGCATGCCGAGAGATGCGTTTGATTGCCTGATGGCGTTTTCGTCCGCATCGGGATTCGTACCGCGCACTGAGGCGGAGCGCAGTGGTGCTCAGCTGGATGCCGTGGCGGAGCAGTCACAGGCGCTCTCCGGCCCGCAGACGGGACGCGATCCGCTTGCGGACGACATTCTTCGTGACAAGCGTATCAGTGACGCTGATGCCACCAGGCTGCGGCAGAGGCTGCGCGAGATCGTGCAGCGCGCGATGCAGAGCATAGGTGGGCGCTTTTTCGATATCGCGGGTGAAGACCTGCTGATCAAGGCACGCGATGCGGGCACCAACGCGGTGCAGTCGATGTACTTCGAAGGCCTGGACATAGTGGAAAAGTGCCGCGATCTCATCGAGAGTACTTTCACCGATGGCGTGCTTCGCCAGGTGGATCACATTTCGGATTTGGAGGAGGTGCTTGAGCGGCGTCGGCGCCGCGAGCAGGGTGACTCCAAGAAGCTCGCACTCATCGATACGGAACAGTTCGAGGAGTGGCTGAACGTAGCGGAAGTCATCACGAAGGCCGAGAACCGCTACAGAGACCAGTTGCTCGACCTGCGGGCACAGCTGGGGCTCATTGCCAAGCCCTGGAGTCACAAGGACGTCGTGCCGGTGGGTCCTTCGGTCATCTGCTGGTCGTTTCACGTTGCCTGCGAGAATCTGGAGTTTCGCCGTCAGGTAAAGGACGATGTTTATCACGCCTTCGGCAAGGCGCTGATTCCGGTTCTCGGCAACCTCTATGAAGCGCTCAACAAGGCGTTCGAAGAATCCCACGTCTTCCCCTCGGTCCAAGAACTGCGCACCGTTCTGCGCGAACGCAGTGTCGTGCGCAATCGAAGTGGGGTACGCATCGATCCCGAGGTCTATCAGGGCATGGAGAGTTCGGTGCGCGAGGCCGCCATGGCGGCAGACGGCGTGGGACCCGCGCGGGCGGGGCAGAATCCTTACGCGCGCGAGGCGCCGGGTGAAGCTTACAGCACAGCACGCACCATGCTCGGCCTCAATCGAGGCAATCGGGTGGCGCGCGGCGAACCAGCGGATGACATGCTCGCGCCCGCGGGGACGCCGTCCTATCAGACATTCGACCAGACCGACATTCTCTCGGCGCTCGGTGTCATAGAAGACGAACTCGGCGCCGCCGCGGTAACCGATACCCGTCTTAAACCGCGCCTGCTGGAGGTGCTGCGCGAGCAGCACGGTGATCGCAAAGCGTTTCGCGAGGAGGATTTCGATACCTTCGAGGTGATGGACAATCTGGTGAAGTCCATTCAGAAGGATTACTTCATCACGGAAGGCATACGCGAGTGGATCCAGCGCCTTGAACTGACCCTGAACAAACTGGCCGCCATCGACCCTGAGTTCCTGCGCCACGATACGGAGCGCCCCCATAGCGCGATGCAGATGCTCAATCAGCTGGCGCATCTTGGCAATGCAACGGACGCGAAGGTCGGCATAGACCGCGAGGTAGGCCGTCGTGTGGACGAACTGCTGGCGCGTGTGGTGAGTGAATTCGACGGCAATGCGGATGTATTCAGCGAGGTGGTGGATGAACTGCATCCTCTTATCGATCGTCAGTCGCGAGCTTATCGCGCCAATATCGAACGCACGGTGCGTGCGAGCGAAGGGCAGCAGAAGCTAGGGCGTGCCCGGCGCATGGTGATCGAGGCGATGGAGCAACGTATCGGCGGCAAGCAGGTTCCGCTGCTGGTTCTGGAGCTCGCGAATCCGGGATGGCGTAATCTGCTGGTGCACACGCACCTACGGCAAGGCGCGGAGAGTAGCGACTGGCTCGACGCCCTGGTGGTCTTCGATCAGGTGCACGGCCAGATGACGGGGAAGATCGCGGAAAGTGACGACGAGTACATCGATCCTGATGCGCTGCTAAAACGTGTGGTGGAAGGATTGACCAGCATTTCCTTTGATCCGAGCAAGCGCACGCCGTTGATTATGCGCCTGTCGTCGGTTTTCGTTGGTGACTCCACCGGCCGCAAGGCGCCGGTGGAGTACACGGACGTGGCGGCGGACGGGGTTGCCGAGGCGCTGGGTCTCGAGGATCTGTTACCGGACGCCGATCCCGAGATCGACAGCGAGGATGAGGACGTGCGCGAGAACTGGGCGCGCGCAGTAGAACGCGCGCGACGCATTCAGGTGGGTGAGTGGCTCGCCACCAGCGACGAGCAGGGCCGCCCGCTGATACTCACGGTCGCCTTCCTCGGAGACGATCATTGCTCGTTTGTGCTGGTAAACCGCAAGGGCATCAAGGTGCGCGAACTGGCACTCAAAGAGATGACCGACGGGCTTCACGAGGGTCGCATTACGCTGCTCGACGACTACGATTTGCCGATGATGGAGCGGGCCAGCCAACGGATGTTGGAGGACATGCACCACCGCTTGGCCTATCAGGCGACGCACGATGATCTCACCCAGCTCATGAACCGCAAGGAATTCGAGCGGGTGGTCGAGTCCGCGCTCAATGCAGCGCGAAAGGAAGCCACACAGCACGCGCTGCTGTATCTGGATCTCGATCAGTTCAAGCTGGTCAACAACACCAGTGGTCATACGGCAGGCGATGAATTGCTGCGTAATATCGGCGACACGATAACGCGCACACTACACAACATCGGTGCGGAAGTGGCGCGTTTGGGCGGGGATGAATTCGGCGTGCTGGTGCGCGACATTGAGACGCAAGCCGCGCGCGATATGGCGGAAGACGTGCTGAACGCGATACGGGCACAGCGTTTCGATTGGGATGGGCGTCACTACAACCTCACCGCCAGCATGGGTCTCGTATTCATCGATCAGACTACCGAAAGTACGGATGCGGCCCTGCAATATGCTGACGAGGCCTGTTTCACTGCCAAGGACGCTGGGCGCAACCGCCTGCAGGAATACGAACTGGGTGATGCGCGCATGATGAAGCGCCACGGCGTGATGGAATTCGTGACACAGCTCGACAAAGCACTGGATGAGGAGCGCCTGATCCTCAACTGCCAGCGTATCCGCCCGATTCTCAACCCGGGAGTGCGGCTCGATCACCATTTCGAGATTCTGCTGACCATGATGGACGAACTGGGCGATGTCATGCCACCGGCGGATTTCATCTTCGCGGCCGAAGCGTACAATCGCATGACCACCATCGACCGGTGGGTGATCCACCACGTCCTTCAGTGGATGTCCGACAATCGCTCGCGGCTGGATGAGTTCGCCGGTTTTGCCATCAACGTTTCTGGCCACTCGGTCAACGACGAGACGTTTCCCGACTTCGTGCTGGCGGAGTTCGCCCGCACGCAGGCGCCCACGGGCAAGGTGTGCTTTGAGATCACCGAAACCGTGGCAATCGCAAATCTCGACAACGCCATCGACTTCATGAACCGCATGAAGATCATCGGCTGCACCTTTTCGCTGGACGACTTCGGCACGGGTCTGTCGTCCTACTCCTATTTGCGCAACCTGCCGGTCGACTATGTGAAAATCGATGGCGTATTCGTTCGCGATATCGCTAACAATCCCAGCGATTACGCGGTGGTGAAGTCAATCAACGAGATCGGACACTACATGGATAAACAAACCATCGCAGAGTACGTGGAAGACGAAGCGGTGCTCAATGCGCTGGTGGAGATCGGTGTCGACTACGTGCAGGGATATCAGATCGAGAAACCGCTGCTGCTCACCGATCTGATGATCTGATACAAAGATCGCGGCCGAGGAGAATGGACGCCTCGGCGCGTGAGTTTCCGCGATGTCACACTTGCCCTGGTCGAGGACAGTGAGCTGGAACGTCTCGGCGCCCGTGGAGTCCAATTCGCGAAAGACGCAGCGAAGGGTGGCGAAGTGAGGCGAGAGTTTCTGCTCTGCGTGGCGTTGTGCGGTCTGGCCGGGGTGGAGGCACAGGCTGCGCGCAAGAACGGCTTCGAACTGGACGATGCGCTGATCGCGGCGCGAGAAATCTGGCGCGGCCGCGTGCCCCGCGACGGCACTCCTGCCATTGTCGAACCGGCCTACTCACCAGCCGAACATGCGACCTTTCTGGACGAGGAGGATTCTGTGCTGGGGATCGTCGTCGATGGTGTGGCGAAAGCCTATCCGATTCGGATTCTCAATTGGCACGAGGTGGTGAACGACTGGGGCGGTGAGACACGCTTCGTGGTGACCTACTGTTCGTTGTGTGGATCCGGTATGGCATTCGCCGCGGACCTCGATGGCGAAATGCCGCTCGGTTTCGGAGTGTCGGGCTGCTCTACAATTGCGATGTGCTGTTGTATGACTTCGCGACGGAGTCGCTGCGGTCGCAACTGATGATGAAGGCGATCAGCGGCCCGCTGAAAGGGCGCGGACTCACCCGGCTGCCGTTGCTGCACAGCACCTTGAAGGGATGGCTCACTCGCCATTCAGACAGTCTCGTTCTGACCCGCGACACGGGATATCCCCAAAAACGCTACGACCGTAACCCGTACTCCGGATACGAGAAAAACACCCGGTTGATGTTCCCCGTGACCGCACGCGACAGGCGTCTGCACCCGAAAGCCTGGGTACTGGGTGTCGAGATCGATGGCCGTTTCAAGGCCTATGCGTTGGAAGCGATTCACGAACACGGGGTCGTGGAAGACGTCGTAGCGGGCCAGCAGGTGCGCGTGCACTCAGACGGCGACGGTGCCTGGGCCGAGATCGCCGGCCGGGAGGTGGTCACCACCAGGGCATTCTGGTTTGCGTGGTACGCCTTTCATCCGGATACGGCACTGTTTGATGGGGAGTATCGACCACCGGCACAGGCACCGCGGTAGTCCTGTCACATCCGCGCGATCATCCGTGCGATGGCCTCACCGCAGCACCTGTCTCGCGTAGACTGTGTGCGAGGCATCACAATCTGGGGGACTTAGCGTGATCACTAAGTCTGTGGTTGGGGGCCCGGACCGGGTAACGATGTGCGTCTTACTCGTCCCCCATCAGCGCCCGGGTAATCGGCAGGCGGGCGGCCCTGACCGCGGGAAACAGCCCGCCTATCATGCCGAGCACGAGAGCCCAGCTGATGCCAACTTGCATGAGCGCGGGTGTGACCGCGAAATCGAATACCACCTGGGAAAAGGAGGCATTGTTCAGCGTGGATGCCGTGTAGCCGTCGAAAGCGACGTAAGTCAGAGCCCCTCCGATCACACCTCCCATCAAAGCGAGCGTGAGAGATTCGATCATCACGGAAACCACGATCGGCATGCTGCCGAAACCGAGAGCGCGCAAGGTGGCAATCTCCACGGTGCGGGTGCTGACGGCGGTGTACATCGTGTTCAGCGCGGCAAACACGGCTCCGATCGCCATGATGAAGGCGACGGAGTAGCCAAAGGTATTGATCAGTGCAGCCCGCTCCTGAGACTGGGCCTTGTAGAAACCGGATTCCGTTTGCAGCGTCAGGTCGAGACGCGGATCCGCCTTGATCTGTTCATCGAGCGCTTCCGCCAGTCCGGGATCGTCGAGTAGCACGCGCATCGACGTCAGGCTGCCGCCGCGGCGAAAAGCCGCCTGGGCAATGGGGAGATCTGTCCATACCTCGGACTCGTACGCACTGCCGCCGGATTTAAACATCCCCACCACGGTCCATTCGCTGTCGCGAAAGTTGATCCGATTTCCCACCTCCAGACCCACGAACATCGCCATGGCCTTACTGCCGGCGATCAACTCTCCGCGCCCGGGTTCGAACATTCGCCCTGCCACGATCTCCACTTCCGGACGCACCTCGAAGGCGGATTGCTCGACACCCCGAATGACGACGTTTGCAGATGTGTTGGTGCCCTTTTTCGGGATGTCCGCGACAACGTACAGCTCACCGCTGACCGCACCGAGGCCCTCGAGCTGAGAGACGATGTTGTAGTCATCAATCCCCATACCGCTCTGCATTTCGCCGGTGCCGCCATCCCTCAATATCAGGGCCCGGTTGGGATCGCTGGTATTTTCCAGCGCGCTCGAGAAACCGGTTGCCATGGACAGCAAACCCGTCAACACCGCCACGACACCGGCGATTCCGACGATGATGACCGCGGAGGAACCCAGACGTGAAGGGACGTTGCACAGGTTCATCCACGTGACTTCCCGGATCTGATCCAGCATGTTAGCACTCCCTCAGTGCGTCCGTGATACCGAGCCGGCTGGCCCGTAGTGCCGGGAAGCTGCCGATCGCCAGGCCGATCAGTAGAGACATACCCACCGCCAGGGTCAGCGTTTGCCTCGAATACTCGAAGACACCGATGAAGCTCTCGAGTGTGGGTCCGACGATCGATAGCAGTGCATAGGCTGCACCGATACCCAGCGCGCTGCCCACCACGCAGAGCAGCACCGCCTCGCCGAGCACCAGCAGTGATACTCTGGCATCTGAAAATCCCAGGGTTTTCATGGCTGCAAGTTCAGGAATGCGTTCCCGCAACGCCTGGGTCATGGTATTGGCCGTCAGCAGCACGATGGTGAAGAAAACCGCACTCATGATGACGGTGGTGATGAAGCCCATGTCGCCGAGCTGATTGGCAAACTGGCGGCCGAATTCGTTTTCCGTTGCGGTGCGCGTGGGATCCATGGAGTTCTCGAACAGCGTGTCGATGGCCGTGGCTATTTCGGCTGCCTGGTCCAGATTGGACAGGCGCACGGTCCACCAGCCGATTCGATCCCGTCCATGGGGGGCAACTGACTCGTCGAAGTACTCGCGGCTGAACAGCATCTGTGGCTGGTCCCCGTCCTCGACGGTGAACGTACCCACCAGCTCGAATTCCCACAATCGGGTACCGTCCAGCATGGGAAAAATGTCTGCCTGGATAGGGATGATGTCGCCCACTCTCCACTCGTAGCGATCCGCCAGGCTCTGTGAGACCACCGCGCCGCGGCGTATCCGCACGAACGCATCGAGCTGATCGGGCGCGATCAACAGTTCGCGAAACATCTCGAAGTAGGCAGAAGGTTCTACGGGAAACTTCGCAAAGAAGTTCTGTGGTTCCTGATAGAACCCGCCGAACCAGGTCTGGTGGGTAACGGCTTCGACACCCTCCACGCTGAGGATCCGGCTGGCCTGGCTGATCGGCAGGATGTCGATGATGGAATACCTCGGGTATACCACCAGCCGGTCGGCGCCCGCTACCGTAACACCGCCGCTGAACGCCCCGGCGACGGCGCGGAGCAGCATGAACAGCAGAAATGCGACTGACAACGACAATAGTGTGAGCAGTGTGCGCGTTCGCTTCCTGAAGAGGTTTGCCCATATCAGACTCAACATGCTCATCCTGCTCTGTTGCTCCCGGGGCGTACCTGTTTTACGACGGCTGCACTGTGGCAGCAGATGCGGGTTTGCGCGTGAGGTTGCGACCAAACGGCACAGGTGTGCTCAAAAAGGGGAGGTGGGGGTTTCGAATGGGGCGTGGGACGCGGGTGGACACGCCGCTGCTCGTAAGCGGGTGATCGCCGCGCTCGGCTGCGTATCAGCTGAAAGTAGGGTACGAATATGATTTCGCTGCGCCGCTGTGGATAAGTCGTTTCGACTGGCGTCGCACCGCTCTCCTCGCCAGTGGTGTCATGGTGCTTAGATTGACCGGCCTGCTGGTTGCGCCGTCGGTGAACTCGATGATGGTTGCCATGGCTACCGTGGGCGCTGGAGCGGCGGTGCTGCTTCCCATCAGCCTCACACTGGTCGCCGACATGCGGGACACGGAACCTGTCTACGTACCCTCAATATACTGGCTGTGCGCTTACAGGGTACAAAACAGTGGATCGACTGCGTTCTGACAGGTGCGAGAACCGGGCAGTTCTCGAGTCGTGGAATTCATCCGGTGATCAGAGAATAAACGAGGAGAGTGTCGGAGCACCGAGCGCGAAACCGGCTAGGTGAGCAGAAACTCCATCAGCGCCTTCTGGCTGTGCAGGCGATTGCCGGCTTCCTCCCACACCGCGCTGCGCGGATCGTCCAGAATCGTGTCATTGACTTCCTCGCCCCGGTGCGCGGGCAGGCAATGCATGAACAGTGCATCGTCCTTCGCGTGGTCGAGCAGTGCCTCGTTCACCTGATAGGGAGCGAACTCCGCCACGCGACGTGCCTGCTCCTCCTCGTGGCCCATGGACGACCACACGTCGGTGACGACGAGATCCGCGTTTTCCACGGCCTCCCTGGCATCCCCGGCGAGCTGCGCGTTATTGGTGCTCTGGAGAATCCCGGCATCTGGTTCGTAGCCTTCGGGTGTTGCGATCTTCAGGTCGAAGCCCCATTGGCGCGCTGCGTTGATGTAGGAGTTGCACATGTTGTAGCCGTCACCGACGAACGCGACCGACCGGCCCTCCACGGGTCCGCGTGCCTCGATGAAGGTCTGCATGTCGGCCAGAAGCTGGCACGGGTGGTACAGGGAGGTCATAGCATTGATCACCGGAATGTCGGCGTTGGCGGCGAACAGTTCCACATCTTCGTGACTCGCGGTACGGATCATGGCGATGTCGACCATGCCGGACAGCACCTTCGCCATGTCGTCGATGGGTTCGCCGCGGCCGATCTGAGTGTCGGCGGTGCCGAGGAAAATGGCGTGGCCGCCGAGTTGCTGCATGCCCGCTTCGAAGGCGACCCTGGTTCGGGTGCTGTTCATTGCCAGTATGAGAGCCGCGGTTTTACCGGCGAGCGGCTGGTGCGGCTCACCGGCAAGGTGCTTGCGCTTGAGGTCGCTGGCGCGTGTGATCAGTTGGTTCAGCTCCTCCTGGGAGCAATCGAGCAGGGTGAGGAAGTTGCGCTTAGCCATTGATGAGATCCACTACTTGATCGACGACCTCGTCCGCCTGTTCGTCGCTGAGAATCAGGGGTGGCAGCAGGCGCAGGATGTTGCCCTGCGTCACATTGATCAGAATTCCGGCGTCGAGTCCCTTGTTGACGAGATCGGAGCAGTCTTGGTTCAGCTCGATGGCGATCATCAAGCCCTTGCCGCGGATTTCCTCGATACGATTGTCACCCTTGAGTGCGTTTGCGAGCCGGGACAGCATGCGATCGCCGAGCTCAGCTGCACGCTCGGCGAGACCTTCCTCTTCGATGGTTTTCACAACGGCATTCGCGGCCGCGCATACCAGGGGGTTGCCGCCGAACGTACTGGCGTGGTGCCCGGGCTGGAACAGCGTGGCAGCCTCGCCGCGTGCAAGGCAGGCGCCGATCGGAACGCCGTTACCCAGTCCCTTGGCGGTAGTGAGTACGTCCGGCAGGATGGAGGTATGCTGGTAGGCGAAGTACTTGCCGGTGCGCGCGTTGCCCGTCTGCACCTCGTCGAGAATCAGCAGCCAGTCGTTCGCATCGCAGATCGCGCGCAGCTTCTCCAGATAGTCGGTGGCCGGGATGTTGATGCCACCTTCACCCTGAATCGGCTCCACCAGCACGGCCGCGACGTCTGCGTTGTTGGCCGCGATCTGCTCGATGGCAGCCACATTGTCGAACGGGGCACGCACGAAACCGGTCAGCAGCGGCTCGAAACCTGCGTGCACTTTGCGGTTGCCGGTGGCGGTGAGGGTCGCCATGGTGCGGCCGTGAAAACTACCGTCCGCTGCGATGACGGCGGGCTTGTTGATGCCGCGCTTGTGGCCGTGCAGGCGCGCCAGTTTGATCGCTGCCTCGTTGGCCTCGGCACCTGAATTGGCAAAAAACACGTTGTCCATGCCGGACAGGCGTACCAGCCGAACGGCCAGTTCGGCCTGCAGCGGTATCTCGTAGAGATTGGAAGTGTGCAGCAGGGCCGCTGCCTGACTGCTGATGGCCTCGGTCACTGCGGGATGTGCATGTCCGAGACCGCACACGGCCAGCCCCGTGAGCGCATCGAGATAGCGCTTTCCGTTGGTATCTTCGAGATAGGCGCCGGTACCCTTCGCGAACGCCACCGGCAGGCGGGCGTAAGTGGTCATCAGGCTGTCGGTTTGGCTCGTCACGGCCGTCACCCTCTATTGTGGGGAGTCACTGGAGCGAGCCAACGCCGCACATACCGCTCGATCCACGGCTCCCAAAATGACAACAGGCAGCTGTAGCTGCCTGCGGGAAACGGCAAATCGTACTTTAGCCAACCGGCGAGTTCAACGGGTAAAAAGCGGCAATCCGGTTGTCCGCGCCAGCCGGCGTGCCGCAGGCACCACGGTCTGCAGGTTGCTCATGCGCCGCGCAAGGCACGCTCGAGGCGCTCGAGACCGGTATCCAGCGTGATGCGTGGGCAGGCGAAGTTGAAGCGGATGAAGCCCGGCCCCGCAAACTGTTCGCCTATCGAGAGCCCGAGACCGTGGCCCGTGAAGTAGGCTTCTGGGTTTTCCAGTCCGAGATCACGTACATCGATCCAGGCGAGATACGTGGCCTCCACGTTGGTCATGCGATTACCGACCACGGTTTTCAGTGCGTCGTGGTTGGCGCGCAGATAGGTACACAGCTCACTGAGGTAGGGCCCCTCATCCGCGAATGCAGCCTGGGCGGCTGCGTAGGCGAGGGGACTTATACCTCCGACGAGTCCGGCCCGCGCCTGCTGAAAACGCCTGCGCAAGCCCGCATTGGGTATGACAGCCACCGCACATGAGAGCCCCGGGACGTTGTAACTCTTGCTCGCGGCGTACAGCGACACGGAACGGGGCTCGAGTTCGGGGACCAGTGCGACGATGGGGGTGTGGCTGCAATGCTCTTCGATCACGATGGAGGAGTGGATCTCATCCGAGCAGATCACGAGGTCGTGTTCCAGGACGAAGGTGGCCAGTTGTTCGAGCTCGCTCGTCGTGTAAGCACGCCCGGTGGGATTCTGGGGATTGCAGGCGAGCAACAGATTCGTTTCGGGTGTGACCAGCGAAGCCATACGCTCGAAGTCGATCGCCCAGCGCCCGCCGTCGAGTACCAGGGGGGCGTGTATGGCGGTTTGTCTGGCGGTTTCGGGGACGGACAGAAACGGGTAGTACACCGGAGTGTTCATGAGAATGGCACCGCCCGGTGTCGCACAGGCCAGCGCGGCTAGGTTGAGTCCCGGCACCACGCCGGGTATCCAGGCGAGCCATTGCTCCGGGACCTGCCAGCCGTACTCCCGCCGCAACCAGCCGAGGAAGGCCTCGTCGAGCGCAGGGGGTGTGCGGCTGTAGCCGAGGATGCCGTGGTCGACCCGGTCGCGAATCGCGTTCAGGACGAAATCGGGCACCGCGAAATCCATATCGGCAACCCAGAACGGCAGTATGTCGTTCGAATATTTTATCCACTTAGCAGCGGAAGTACCGTGGCGGTCGATGTAGCGGTCAAAGTCGTATGTGGGCATGGAGCTGTATTTCTGCATTTGTCGTTTGTTCCAGTCCGTCGGCGCGCTTCGACGCAACGGTGCCTGATTCTGGGTCGGGACGCCGGGCAATGGTCGCCAGACGAGCGATGCGCGGCTTCGCGCAAGTGAGTACAATGCTCGCCAATCCTGCTCGCAGCGTAAAGGTACAGGTGCCTCATGAGTGAAGAAATTGTCGCCACGATCAAGGGTCAGATCGAGAGCAATCCGATCCTGCTCTACATGAAAGGATCGCCGCAGGCGCCGCAATGCGGCTTCTCGGCGCAGACCGTGCAGTGTCTGATCGCCTGCGGACAACGCTTTGCGTATGTAGACATCCTCTCCCACCCGGAAATCCGTGCCACGCTGCCCACCTACGCCAACTGGCCCACATTCCCACAGCTCTACGTCGACGGCGAGCTGATCGGTGGCTGCGATATCGTCACCGAGATGTTCGAGGCCGGCGAGCTTGAGCCGCTCATCAAGGAAGCGGCGGACGCGGTCGAGGAAGGCTGACGTTGTCCCTGCGCGCGTTAGCGCGCGAGGAAAGAGGGAGCGGGTCGCTGTACGCCTGGTATGTGGTCATGGTGCTGGTACTGGCACAGACCTGTTCGTTTCTCGACAGGATGATCATGGGTCTGCTGGTCGGGCCCATCCGCGCCACTTTCGAGATCAGCGACACTCAATACAGCCTGTTGGCCGGGCTCGCATTCTCCATCTTCTATGCCGTGATGGGCTTTCCGCTCGCGCGGCTGGCGGACAACGGCAACCGACGCAATCTCATCGCTGCCGGTATCGCGCTGTGGAGTGTCATGACGGCGCTGTGCGGGCTGGCCCGCAACTTCTGGTCTCTGTTCCTCGCGCGCGTAGGTGTCGGCGTCGGCGAGGCCGCCCTCGGTCCCGCCGGTTACTCGATCATCGCAGACTATTTCCCTCGCGCCAGCCTTGGACGGGCGTTGAGTGTCTACATGATGGGGGTGACTCTCGGCTCGGGCCTCGCCTACATGATCGGCGGCATCGTCGTGCAATACGTGGAGACCCTCGGTCAGATCGAATTGCCGGTACTGGGCACGATGTACGGCTGGCAGTTGACGTTCATTGCCGTGGGTTTACCGGGCCTCCTCATCGCGATGCTGGTGTTCACCATCGCCGAACCCCTGCGCCGGGGTCGGCTGCGCAGCGATCGAACGCCGGTACCCGAGGTGATTGCCTTCATCTGGCAGCGCCGCCGGGCATATGGTTCACACATAACCGGCATCTCGATCTTCGTGATGGTGGTCTATGCACTCAATCTGTGGGGGCCGACCTATCTCATCAGGGTGCTCGACTTTTCTCGCGCACAGGCAGGCTGGACGTTCGGGCTCATCATGATGATTGCCGGCAGCGCTGGTCTGTTGTTTGCGGGATTCTGGTCGGATCGCCGGGTGGCTCGAGGCCAGCGGGATGCGCATGTACGCACCATTCTCTGGAGCATCGTGGCCATGATGCCCTTCGTCGTTCTGCTTGGTTTCGTCACCACCAGGGCCGCTGCGCTACCGGTGCTGGCCGTCGCCATCTTCTTCTCCGCCTTCCAGGGCGGGTTGGCAGGCGGAACGCTGCAGAGCATGACGCCGAATGAGATGCGCGGGCAGGCGATGGCGCTATACTTATTTCTGGCCAATCTCATCGGTCTCGGGCTCGGACCGACCGTCGTCGCTCTGATGACGGACTACGTATTCGGCTACGATGCCGCGATCGGCAAGTCTCTGGCGCTCGCCGGTGCTCTGCTCTGCCCGCTCGGCGGATTGATCCTATGGCGCGGGCTGCGGCACATCGACGCCGTACTGGAGGAGGCCCAACTGCGTTCCGGGCCCGACTAACGCCAGCGGCCTTGATCTCGGCAGAGTCTCACTTCAGACCAGCTCGGAGAGCGACCCGTCCTTTCGTGTCTCTTCCGTAATCTGATTGGCCGGTAGGCGCATGAGCCGCAGGGCTTCCTCTTCTGTTTGCGCGAAGGCATCCGCATCGGTGGTCACGCAGAATTCCGTCATGATGCCGTTGGGATCCATCATGTAGATCGACGTACACCAGCCATGGTCTATTCGCTGGATGTCCTCGATACCGGCATCACGGACGCGCTCTGTCATGGCATCCAGTTCCTCGAGCGTATCCAGCCGGAAGGCGATGTGGTTGACCCAGACTGGAAGTCCGAGACCGGTGGAGATCTCGGTTTTGAAATCGGGCTCCTCACCCACTCCTTCTACCTCGAAGAAGGCGATCGCTTCGCCTGAGCCGATACCGAAGAAGAAGTGCCGGAAGTACCCGTCTCCGTGCAGGTGGTTTTCGGTGCGCAGCAGGGGAATCCCGAGTTTCTTTGTATAGAATTCGTATGTCGCTTCGGCATCGCGCGTCGCGTATGCGATGTGATGCACGCTCTTGGACTGGACCGTGTTGCTATCGGGCATGTCCCGCCCTCCGTCGTGATTGAATACCAACCACCCCACGCCAAGACACCGATGTCCTGCAACAGTGCGATAGTTACATACGCCCGTTTGTACTTCGTTTCCCAGGCGGATTCGATAGGTGGATTCCGAAGACTGGCCCGAGACGCCGGAGGGGACCCGTGTGCAGGGTATGAGCTTTGCACGGGTAAGGCTTTGAGGTGTTCATCTCCGGAGAAAGACCGTGAGCCCGTATGCCGCTCGTCGCTCCTGTTTCGTCATACAAGGGCGCTGGCCAGCGAGACGAGTTGCGGCTGTGCAGCGCCCACGGCATCAGCCTGGCCTTCGGGACCGGCCATCGTCCTTTGCACCAGAACCTCGTTGATCGGATCCAGACCCACCATGGTGAGCCACGCCCTCAGATAGGGTGACTGGAAATCGAAAGGATCCGGCAGACCGTCTTTGGGACTGTAGTCGCCGCCGCGTGAGTAGATGACGGTGGCACTGCCGGAAGCGAGGCCATGTACGCCGTTTGCATCGCGGGAAAAAGTCAGACCCGGGTGGGTGAGAAGATCGATGTAGTGCTTGAGTTTGTAGGGAATGCTGAAGTTCCACATCGGTACGGCCAGGAGATAGTGGTCCGCGGCGGTGAACTGGTCCACCAGCGCCGTGATCTGCCGCCATTCGGCCGCCTCCAGGTCGTCGAGAGCAGCACCTGTCATCACCTTCTGCTTGGCGCTTGCCAGAACGGCTGCAAACTCGGGTAGATCACTCTCAAACAGGGGCAGCCGTTTGACCGTCGCGGTATTCGGAAGTGCAGCCAGAAAATTGTCGGCGGCCTGAGTGGACGCAGACGCGGCACCCCGTGGTGATGCGTTGATGTAGAAAACTGAGGTCACGAGGTGAGTCCCGTGTTGATTGATTTCGATGGGTGATGGCGTCTTGCAGGCGCCGTGGTGAGACCATTATAGCCACTAATCGCGCCCGCACCGTCAAATCACCAGCCCCCCCGGGCTTACCGGAGCGCCAGGCCAGAGGGCTCAGGAATACCTCCATCTGTTCACGATTTCGCAAAACAAACGTGCGGTACGGTCAGCATCGTAAGACGCACTGTGCGCCTGTTCGTCGTCAAACTCGATACCCGCGCGCGCGCAGGCCTCCGCCAGCACGGTGTGTCCGTAGGCAACGGCCGCGAGTGATGCGGTATCGATAAAACTGAATGGGTGGAAGGGGTCGCGCTTCACCCCTGTTCGGGCAACGGTTTGCTTCAGAAACTGCTGATCGAATGCGGCGTTGTGCGCAACGAGGATGCCTCTCTGGCAGCCGTGTCGCTTAATCTCCCGGCGCACGAGGCGAAACAGGTCAGTGAGTGCATCTTTCTCCGGGAGTGCATTGCGCTCGGGGTCTGCCGGATCGATTCCCGTGATCCTGAGCGAGGCCTCGTCCAGAAGCGCACCCTCGAAGGGTTCCACTGCCCAGGCGGCGTGACTGGCGATGGTGAGTTGACCGTCTTCGAAGTCGAAGGATGAAGCGGCAATCTCCAAGACCGCGCAACGTTCGGCGTCGAAACCACCGGTCTCGATGTCGATTACGACCGGCAGGAAGCCGCGAAATCGGTCCACCATGTTCATGCGATCACCTAAACAGAGCCTTCAATGGGGTGCAACTCATCTCCGCTTCAGACAGACGTGGAGAAAGATCGGGAGGTGCCTTAATATGCGCGCCCCGCGAACTCATTGGGCAGTACAGTGGCGAAGAGAAAAATAGTGCTCTCGTACTCCGGCGGTCTGGATACGTCGGTGATACTGAAATGGCTGCAGGAAACCTACGATGCGGAAGTGGTCACTTTCACCGCTGACATCGGTCAAGGCGAGGAACTCGAACCGGCCCGTGCCAAAGCCGAGGCCATGGGATGCCGGGAGATATACATCGAGGATCTCACCGAAAGGTTTGTCGCCGATTTCGTGTTTCCCATGTTTCGTGCCAATACCGTGTATGAGGGTGAATACCTTCTCGGCACCAGCATCGCACGCCCGCTGATCACCGAACGGCTGGTGGAAATCGCGGAAGAGACCGGTGCTGATACCATCGCCCATGGTGCTACCGGTAAGGGCAACGATCAGGTTCGCTTCGAGCTCGGTGCATATGCGCTGAATCCGAACATAGAGGTTATTGCGCCTTGGCGTGACTGGGATCTCACGTCGCGCGAGGCGTTGATGGCGTACTGCGAACAGCATCAGATCCCGGTGGATTACCGACGTGGTGACAAGTCACCCTATTCGATGGACGCCAACGTATTGCATATCTCTTACGAAGGTGGTGGCCTAGAGGATCCGTGGCGTTCGCCTGATGAGGAGATGTGGCGCTGGACCGTCTCCCCCGAGAGCGCGCCGGATGAGCCTGGCATTATCGAAATCAGTTTTGAGGGTGGTGACGCAATGGCTGTGGATGGCGAGCCCATGACCCCGGACGTGTTGCTCGCGCACCTCAACAAGGTGGGTGGTGCACACGGCGTGGGGCGAGACGACATCGTCGAAAATCGTTACGTGGGCATGAAGTCGCGCGGGTGCTACGAAACTCCGGGTGGCACCATTCTGCTGAAAGCACATCGGGCCATGGAGTCTCTGACGCTCGACCGCGAGGTGGCGCATCTGAAAGACGAACTCATGCCGCGTTATGCCAAGTTGATTTACAACGGCTATTGGTGGGCGCCGGAGAGACTGGCGATGCAGGCTTTGATTGATGAGACACAGAAAGTGGTCAACGGCACCGTCAGGCTCAAGCTCTACAAGGGCGCGGTGAGCGTGCTCGGGCGGCAGTCACCGGATAGCCTCTATGCTGAGGATATCGTGACGTTCGAGGACGATCAGGGCGCTTACCAGCAGAGTGACGCCGGTGGCTTCATCCGACTCAATGCACTCAGGCTCAGAATCGGAGCGCAGCGCGGGCGGAATCTGCGTTCTACTTGAGGTGCGCCGCGGCGTGCCGGAGGTTGCAGCGTCGGCTGGGCCGAAGTCGTCGGCAAAGCGCGAGGGCTTTAGTAAAATGCTGCCTTGGCTGAAGAAATCCACATAGACTCGGAAGACCCACGACCCATCGGCGTATTCGATTCAGGCATGGGGGGGCTCACCGTGCTCCGGGCGCTCGAGCTTGCGCTTCCGGGCGAGCGCTACATCTACCTTGGCGATACTGCGCGACTGCCTTATGGCACCAAGAGCGTGGCGACGGTGACGCGTTACGCGCTCCAGGCGGCGCACGCACTCGTCGACAGAAACGTCAAGGCTCTGGTGGTAGCCTGCAACACGGCATCCGCCACCGCGTTGTCCGTGCTGGAGGACACCTTCGCACCGTTGCCGGTGTTTGGCGTCGTCAAGCCTGGTGCGCAGGCCGCGAGCAAGGTGTCCGCCGGGTCGAACGTATTGGTTTTGGCTACCGAAGGTACGGTGGCCGGCGGTGCTTATGCCAGGGAGATTCTCACGCGCCGCAGGGACGTGCGTGTCTGGATGCGCCCCTGTCCATTGCTGGTGACCATGGCCGAAGAAGGCCGCCACGACGATGCCATCACAGAACTCGTGCTCAGGGATTATCTGGACGGGTATGACACGCATCGCTGGCAGACGGTGCTGCTCGGTTGCACGCACTTTCCCGTGTTCGATGAGGCACTCCGGCGCCTGTTGCCCGGCGTGCGTGTAGTCGACTCGGCGGCGACGACGGCCGAGGTCGTGCGCAAAGCGTTTGGCCCCCGTACCCTGGGTAGACACGGCGCTCTGGTGCAGAATCGCTATCTCGCGACGGATGGTGTGGCGCGTTTCCGGCGCGTGGGTCGCTACTTTTTGGGACGGGAGATCCGATCTGTGGAGCTGGTGGATCTGTAGATAGTCCCTGTCCAAAATGCGTGGCATCTTGAGACCTACCAGCGTGCGGCACGTGGGACGTGCCGCCAATACACGCTTTTTGCGAAGCAACGCGCAGCAAAAAGAAAGGGTTTTTCCCAAGCGGATCAATCCTCCCTTGCGTAGACTTTGTCGCGATACTCGCACAGATCCTCTATCACACAGGATCTGCAACGCGGCTTTCGAGCAACACATACGTAACGACCGTGCAAAATGAGCCAGTGATGCGCATCTCTCAGGTAGGGTTCAGCTATCCAGCGCACTAGTCGATCTTCTACCTGGCGAACATTCTCGCCGGGTGCGATGCGGGTGCGGTTGGATACTCTGAAAATATGTGTATCCACGGCCATGGTGGGTTCGCCGAACGCAGTGTTGAGGACCACGTTGGCGGTCTTTCGGCCAACCCCTGGCAGGGCTTCCAGTGAGCTGCGCTCGCTCGGCACCTGGCCACCGTGCTCATCCAACAGGATCTGACAGGTTTTCAGGATGTTGGCGGCCTTGGTGTTGAATAGTCCGATACTCTTGATATAGGCCTTCAGACGCTTCAAACCCAGCGCCCTGATTGCCTCTGGTGTGTTCGCGACGGCGAACAGCGGTCCGGTTGCCTTGTTTACACTCACGTCAGTAGCCTGAGCCGAAAGCATGACGCTGATCAGAAGCTCGAATGGAGAGCGGTATTCCAGTTCAGTGGTGGGGGTGGGATTCTCAGCCTTCAGTCTCTCGAAGATGCGCGCGCGCTTGTCTTTGTTCATGTATTCCCCTGCCGAGTCCCAGAAGTAAACCGGCGAGTATAAAGGCACCCGGCGGCAGGAGCGCGACGAGCATCCCGCCCCCTTCATCCGTGAAGTCGATGCCCCAATCGGCTGCGTCAGGTCCGAACAGCGAGTCCAGTCCGGCACCGAGGCTGCCCGCGCCGATGATCTCTCTCACTGAACCGAGCACCAGCAGTGCGATGGCAAAGCCGCATGAAGTGCCAAGCGCGTCGGCCAGGGCCGCGCGAGGGGGTTGTCGGGCGGCAAATGCCTCCAGTCGCCCGAGGATCATGCAGTTGGTGACGATGATCTGCACGAACAATGCGATGGAGAGGTACAGATCGAACGTGTAGGCCTCTAGCAGCATCACCGCGCAGGTGGTGAACGTGGCGATCACCATCATGAAGCATGGAAGGCGCACATCGTGTGGTATCAAGGTGCGGAGGAGCGAAATGATGAGTGCCGAGCCGGCCATCACGAACGTGCTCGCAAACGCCAGCCCCAGCGCGTTCACCACGCTGTTGCTGACGGCCAGCAACGGGCAAAGCCCCAGCAACTGCACCCACGCTGGATTGCGCTCGATCGCGGCCTGCCTGAACGTCATCCTGGTGGCCCTTCGGGAGCCGTCTCGGCCAGCGCGGTGCGCAGATGAGATTGCAGCGCGCGTTTGATCGCGAGGCTCGTGATGGTGGCCCCGCTGATCGTGTCGACCTCCATTGGCTGCATTTGTTCGAACTGATTCATCCATTCGCCTTCGATGAAATCACCGAGGCCGGGGGTCTCCTCGTGACGCGTCACCTTCACTCCCCCGATACTGCCCCGATCGAGCGCCACCAGCATTTCGATGGAGCCGCCGTATCCGGGCGTGCTCACGGTGTCCAGTCGAGTGCCGCCGATCCGGAGATTCGCCAAGGGCAGGGTGACGTTGTTCGTGGGAAACGGCCCGCCCGCCAGCTGGAAAGCCACCGCCCAGGTAGCGGCCTCCCGATTGGCCCGTATGTGGGGTGCAGTCTGGTAGCGTACGCCGGCCAGAAGTGCGGCGCATACTAGTGCCACGCCGGTGATACTAACCAGTGACTTGATCATGGGAGTCCCGATGTGTGCGCGCAACGCGGTTCAAGAAAGGGGTCGCGGCGTTTGCGAGCAACACGGCGAACGCGATACCGTCGGGGTAGTTACCCCATGCTCTTACCGCAAAGATCACGATACCCGCGAGAGCGCCGAACACCAACTGCGAGCGGCGGGTCGCCGGGTGAGTGACAGGGTCGGTCAGTACGAAGAACGCTGCCAACATGGTTCCGGCACTGAACAGGTGATAAGCGGGGGAACCGGCACTGGCCGAGGAACCGCCGTCGTAGAAGATAAGTGCGAGGAGTGTGAGGGTGCCGAGCATCGCCAGAGGTACCCGCCAGGCGATGAGGTGCATTCGCCACAGCAGGAGTCCACCTGCTAGATAAGCGACGTTCACCCACTCCCAGCCGGCGGCTCCCAGTACGCCGAATCCGTTGGCGGCGTTCCACAGTTCTGCCACGCTGAGCCCCTCCCGATAGCGGAAGGTGGTCAGGGGTGTGGCGCCGGACATGCCGTCCAAGCCGGGCCAGGAGGCCATCGCATCCGGGAAGGAAACCAGCGCAAGTGCGTAGCCGACCATGGCGGGATTGAAGATGTTGTGCCCCAGGCCGCCGTACAGATGCTTGGCTAGTACGACGGCGCCGCAGACCGCGAGCGCCAATATGCCAACGGACATCGACGGTGGCATGCAGAGAGTGAGAATGAGAGCCGTAACAACGGTGCTACCGTCGCGCAGGCAGGCCATCGCGGGCTTCCCCCGGGCCTTCAGACAGGCTGCCTCACAGGCTGTCGCCATCACCAGGACCAGTACCAGATTCATGACCACACCGAGTCCGAAAAACCACACGGACAGCAGCGCACCGGGTAACAGAGCGGCACACACGCGCCACATGATCGTGTTGGTGGTCAGACTACCAGTCACTGGCATCGCGCTGGTTTGATACTCGCGCGGCACGTCGGGCCGCACTGGCGGCTGCTTCACCTGCAAGCCGGGCCGCTCGAGCCTCGTAGCGTGCCTGGCTGCGCGCTGCGCGCTCGCGGGGTTGCCGGTGTAAAAAGAGCTCACGCTTGCCATTAGCCAGAACCTGCGTCAGTGGAATGGCACTCGGGCAAACGCGATCGCACCGATTGCAGTCGATGCAATCCTCAAGACGTGCCTGTGCGGCGCTTTCGTAGCGCGAGGCGCGTACTTCCCACAACAATGCGGCCGGATCGAGTCCGGGGGGACACACGGGAGCGCATCTGCCGCACTGAATACAGGCCGTGCTATCCCAGCGGGGCTCCTGGGGTTCGATCGTTCGCACCTCGATCAGCTCGATACAACCCATCGGACAGACCGGGACGCACAATTCGCAGCCCATACATTGTTCGTCGAGGACGGTATGCATCAATTGCTGTGCACCGACGATGGCGTCCACGGGGCAGGCGTTGATACACAGTGCGCAACCAATGCACTGTGGTTCCATGATGCGGGCCTTGAGGGCGCGAGAGGCGGGTAGACGCGTGCCGGGAAGTTTCCCCAGCAGCCGGGCGAGATTTGCGTGGGTGTCTTCGCCGCCGGGCGGACAAAAGTCGATGGCCTCGCCA
>DCWG01000109.1:0-469 GCA_002327525.1 Gammaproteobacteria bacterium UBA2168
GATCGAGCCTCTCCTCGCGCTGACTGCCACCGATGATCTCTCCTACTCCCGGCATCAGCACGTCCATCGCGGCAACGGTTTTGCCGTCTTCGTTGGCCCGCATGTAGAAGGCTTTGATGTCCTTCGGGTAGTTCACCACGACTACCGGGCCACCGACGTGCTTCTCGGTGAGAAAGCGCTCGTGTTCGGATTGCAGGTCCAGTCCCCATTCGACCGGAAATTCGAAGCGCACATCCGCCGCCATCAGGATATCGACGGCATCAGTGTAGTCGAGGCGAGTGAAGGGTGTGTCGATGACGTGCTGGATGCGCTCGAGAACAGCTTCGTCGATGTGCTGTGCAAAAAATGCCATGTCGTCCGCATGCGCCGCGGCCACCTCCGCGAACACCGATTTCAGGAAGTCCTCGGCTAGGTTCGCCAGGTCGTTGAGATCCGCAAAGGCGAGTTCCGGTTCGATCATCCAGAACTC
>DCWG01000109.1:785-41745 GCA_002327525.1 Gammaproteobacteria bacterium UBA2168
TCCGGTTCGATCATCCAGAACTCTGCGAGATGTCGGCTGGTGTTGGAGTTCTCGGCGCGAAACGTCGGGCCAAAGGTGTAGACCTTCGACATCGAGCAGGCATAACTCTCCACGTTGAGCTGACCCGACACCGTGAGAAATGTCTCGGCGCCGAAGAAGTCGTCCGTATAGTCGGTATCCCGGTTGATGGAATCGAGGGTGGATACGCGGAACAACTCACCCGCACCTTCGCAGTCGCTGGCTGTGATGATGGGTGTGTTGACCCATATGAAACCGTTGCGCTTGAAGTAGCCATGCACGGCTTGCGCTATGGCGTTGCGCACCCGGGCGATAGCGCCGAAGGTGTTGGTGCGCGGACGCAGGTGCGCTTGGGTTCTGAGGTACTCGAACGTGTGGTGCTTCTTGGCGATGGGGTAGCTTTCGGGATCGTCCACCCAGCCTACGACCTCGACTTTCTGCGCCTGTATTTCCCTGTCCTGGCCCCGCCCGGAGGATTCTACAAGTGTGCCCGTCACCCGCGCCGAGCAGCCGGTGCCCATTTCCATGATTTCGGAGGTGTAGTTCGTCAGCGAGCCGTCGGCAACGGCTTGCAGAGTGTCGAAGCAGGTGCCGTCGTGTAGGTGGATGAAGGAGAAACCGCCCTTGGACGTACGGCGGGAACGTACCCAGCCCTCGATGGTGACGGTGGCGCCTACGGGGATGTCGTGTGCGAGAATCGCTTTGATGGAAGTGGCGGTCATTGCATGCCGGAGTTCAGGGGAATCTGGAATGATAATGGAAATGCCACGCATCGGGATAATTCCCGCCCTCGTCGGGCCATAATGGGCCATGCATCCCGGTTTTCTCATAGGCGGTGCGGCGCTCGCCATTGTCCTCATTCTCGTTGTTCAGTTCTGGCCGCAACCTGAACAGGAGCCGCCGGCCCGCGAGCCGGTGGTCACGGCGCCGCCCGATCCCATCGTGGAGGAACAACCCGAGCCCGTACCGGTGCCACCCGTCGAAGAGCCGGTAGGAGTGGTAACAGTACCGGTCGTGACGCTTGCGGCGCTGAACGAAAGCGATGCGTTCGTACGTGAACGCATCGCTGGGCTGGGTCTGCCCGGACTCTGGACGCAACGCGACGAGCTGATCCGAAGACTCGCCGTGGTCGTAGACAATGCGGCGCGAGGTGAGCTCCCGCGCCGGCAACTCGCTTTCATGGCGCCTTCCGGAGTGTTTCCCGTGCGCGAGCGGGGTGGGCGTGTGTACCTCGACCCGGCGGGTTACGAACGCTTTGATGGCTATCTCGACACCTTGGAGGGGGTGGATCCGGTGCTTCTCAGTGACTTCCTCGCGTTGGTCGATTCACTGGTCGTCGAGGCGCTCGGTGAACTCGGTAACCGGCGCGGTGTGGTAGAGCAGGTGAGTGACGCGCTGCTGGAGCTTGAGTCTGTACCCGTGCTGTGGGTACCACCTGAATTGGTGCCCGTGGAGGCCGTCTATCAGTACGCGGACCCGCAACTGGAGTCGCTATCGCTGTTGCAAAAACAGGTTCTGCGTATGGGACCCCGTAACGTCAACCGTTTGAAAGCCTGGCTCGGGCGTCTGAAGGCAGCCTTGCGATCTTCCTGACGCCGTCAGCGCAGGCCAAAAACGTACAGAGTTCTGCCGCCGGTGGTGACGATGCGCTGATTGCCGTCGATGGCGTATCCCATCGGGTTGGTGCGCACGGCACCTCCGGTTTGAAAATGCCACAGAGACTTTCCCGTGAGAGCGTCCAGTGCGAACACGTTGCCCTCGTTGCTGCCGCCGAACACGAGTCCTCCCGCGCTCGCCATGACGCCCGCCCAGGGTGGGGATAGCAGGGGAAATTCCCAGAGACGATCGCCCGTGGTGACATCCAGGGCGCGGATGGCGCCCGCAGCGTCGTCCCCGGCATGCGCCTGCTCGCCGCCGCCGTAGAAAGGCTGGCCTTCCTCGTATTCCACGTCTGCCTTGTAGTAGGTCGATCCCATCAGACGCACGGCGACGAAAAAGCGACCGTTGCGAGGATCTAGCGAGGGGCTGAACCAGTTGGTCGCGCCCTGCAGGCTCGGCCAGATCAGGTTGCCCTCATACGTGGGTTCGGTGTCTGGTCGTACTATTGGCCGCCCACTGGCGTCGAGCCCGTGCGCCCAGGTCTGCTTGGAGTAGGCCTGACCTGTCACGAACTCGCCATTCGTGCGATCGAGCACGTAGTAGAAGGCATTGCGGTTCGCGAGCGCCACGAGTTTGCGCCCGCCCCAATCGAACAGGACGGGTATCTGGTTGGCGTCCCAATCGTGGGTGTCGTGGGGCGTGAACTGGAAGTGCCACTGTAGCTTTCCGGTATCGGGATCGAGGGCGAGCAGAGAACAGGTGTAGAGGTTGTCGCCTGGCCGCAGGTCGCCGTTCCAGTCCGGTGCCGGATTACCGACGGTCCAGTACAGCAGGTTTAGCTGCGGATCGAACGAACCGGTCAGCCAGGTGGAGCCGCCGCCTGTGCGCCAGGATTCTCCGCCCCAGGTGTCACTGCCCGCTTCTCCGGGGGCGGGAACCGTGTGGAAGCGCCACGATCGCACTCCGCTCCTGGCGTCATAGGCATCTAGGAAGCCGCGCACACCAGCCTCGGCACCGCTGACGCCGATGATGATCTTGTCCTTCACCGCCAGCGGCGCCAGGGTAAGGGAAAAGCCGGTGCGGTTCGCGCCCACCTGGGTTCGCCAGCGTACGGCTCCTGTGGCGGCATCGAGGGCGATCAGGTGCGCATCCAGGGTGCCGACGTACACAGTGTCGCCGAGCAGCGCCACGCCCCGGTTGACCTGGGGAAAACCGATGTGTTTTACATCTTCGGACATGGCCGGCGTATAGCTCCAGAGCTTTTTACCGGTACGCGCATCGAGCGCGGTCACCGTACTGGGTGGTTCGGTGATGTACATCACGCCGTCGGCCACGAGAGGCGTGGTTTCCACCAGACCGGCGCCGCCGCTGGCCGCCGCCGTCATCTGATAGGCCCAGATAACTTTCAACTGACTGACGTTTTCGGTGTCGATCTGATCGAGTGAGGAATAGCGTTCCGACCGGTAGGTGCCGGAATGTGTGAGCCAGGCGTGGGGCTCGGAGGCCGCATTCACGATGCGCTGATAGCTGACATCGGCAGTGGCACCCGTGCAGACCGTCAGCAACGCCGTCGTCCATGCGTATGCGTGCACGGTTTTCCGGGTCCTCATGGTTCCCCCTCCAATGTCATAAGGTACGAGACGATGTCGTTCACCTGTTCAGTCGTGAGTTCGGATTCATAGCCGGGCATGAGGCTGTGACCGAACAGTTTCTCGAGCCGAGTCAGTCCCGCCTTGCTGAAACTGTGCACCGTGCCATTCAAGTCGCGCAGGAGAATGGAGAACGCATCCTCGTTGACCCGCATGCCTTCCAGAACACGTCCATCTTCCGTATGCACGCGCACCGTCAGGTAGGCGGCGTACGGCCCCTCCATGGGTGGTGTGCCCCGTGGCTGCTCGGCTCGCGGATCAGACAGGGCGCGCAGAAGGTAGGGTGTACCTCTGCGCGCGCCTACGTCACTCAGTTCGGGGCCGACCCCGACACCCTTGCCAGCGACTATGTGGCAGGCCGCGCAGCCGGCTGCATTCCAGTAGAGCGTTTCACCGCGCACCGCGTCACCGGGCGGCGGAAGCTGCTCCACACGGCCTAGAGATCTTACATAAGCCATCGCCTGGTAGATCTCCCTGTTCGTGAGCAGGGTGGATGGCATGCCGGTACCATCGATACCGGTCGTGATGACGTCGAATAGCTGCGCGTCATCACGTGCGTGTCTCAGGCGTGGTCGATTGAGATTGGTGCCCTCTCCGCCCTCGCCCTTCATGCCGTGACAGCGGGCGCAGTGGATGCGAAACGTGGTCTCGCCGGCCTCGACGTCCACCTGCCCCAGGTTCACGGCCGGATCGTAGACGAATTCGGCGGCGGCGAGCGACAATGAACAGAACAGAGAGAACAAAAATAGAAATAAAATATTCATTTATTTCAATTGGTTGCGAACATTATCTAGATTTATCGTAGATTTGAACGGACTGTGTCGCTCGATGTGTTCAATGTCCTGATGGACATAACTGCGCTCGTCCTCCAGGAAGTGTGCCACCGCATCGCGAAAGCTGGCGTCGCGAATCCAGTGGGCACTGTAGGTGGCGGCTGGTAGGTAGCCGCGCGCCACCTTGTGCTGTCCCTGCGCCCCGGCTTCGACCTTTTTCAATCCGCGGTCGATGGCGAAGTCGATGGCTTGGTAATAGCAGGCCTCGAAGTGCAGAAAGCGGTGATCTTCAACGCAGCCCCAGTTGCGCCCGAACAGGGTATCGCCGCCAATGAAATTCAGTGCCCCGGCGATGTAGCGTCCGCCGCGCTTGCACATGATAAGCAGTACATCGTCGGGTAAGCGCTCGCCGATGAGGCTGAAGAATTCACGGGTGAGGTAAGGGCGCCCCCATTTGCGCGAGCCGGTATCCATGTAGAAGTGGTAGAACGCATCCCAGTGGTTCTCGGTCAGATCGCGGCCGGTGACCCATTCGATCTCGATGCCGTGGCCGAGCGCATCGCGCCGCTCACGGCGCAGGTTCTTACGCTTCTTGGAGGATAATTCGACGAGGAACTCCTCGAACGAAGCATAGCCAGGGTTGTACCAGTGGTACTGCTGATCCAGACGCTTGAGAAAACCGATCTCCCCGGCCAGGTGCCACTGTGACTTTGGCAGGAAGGTCATGTGCAGCGAGGACACCTCTATCTGGCTGGCCACCTGAGCGCAGGCACCCATCAGGGTCTGTTCGAGCTCGGGGTTGTCCCGCACCGTGCAGGCACGCCGCCCGGCGGCCGGGGTGAACGGGATGCACGACTGTAGTTTGGGATAGTAGTCGCCGCCCGCACGGTGCCAGGCATCCGCCCAAGCATGATCGAACACGTACTCGCCCTGAGAATGGCCTTTGAGGTACATTGGCGCGACGCCCAGCACCTCGCCTTCCTCCTCCAGAACCACGTGAAAGGGTTGCCAGCCGGTGCGCGCGGTAGCACTGCCGCTGTCCTCGAGGGTGGCGAGAAAGGCGTGATTGAGGAAGGGGTCGTACGGTAGGTGTGCGGGTTGCGCGCAGCGGTTCCACGCGTCGGCCCCGATTTCGCTCATGCTGTTGAGAATGCGGGCCGTGCGCTCGCCCTGGCTTGCTGCGGATTCCAATATGATGCCTCCCGAGGTCCATTCTAAACGCACTGCTGCCGTTTCGTCGCAGCTATCCCGTGCACGCCGGCCCTTTGCTAGACTCGCCCACACTCATGATTTACATGGTTAGACCACGAGGCGCAAAGGGCCTTGAGCGAGACGACGGACAAGAAAGCCCTGCTCAATGAGCTGAGAATCGACCGGGGTGCGGCTCCTGAAGGCGGCGGAAAGCCGCTGAAGTGGTTCGTGCTGCTGGCATTCGCTGGTGGCGTTGGATTTGTGTTGTGGTTTTTCGAGTTCCCGACGGACGACAACCTATTGCCTGTGAGCACGGCCATTGCACGTGCCTCCACGGCCACAGCCTCCGGCAACAGTGTGCTGGATGCGACGGGCTACGTGGTAGCACGGCGGCAGGCCACGGTCAGTTCCAAGGCCACCGGCAAAGTGGTGGAAGTGATGATCGAGGAGGGGGTTCTCGTCGAGAAGGACCAGCTCCTCGCGCGCCTGGACGATAGCATTCCGCGTGCGCAGCTGGAGCTCGCGGAATCGCGCCTCAAGGCGACGGAACACGGTCTCGATGAACTGCGGGTCAATCTGCGCCAGGCGCGCCTGAACCTCGATCGTACGAAGGAACTCGCCGATCGCAACCTCGCGAGTCAGGCGGACCTGGATCGCGATTCGTTGTCTGTTGATGCGCTCATCGCACGTTTCGAGCGGTTTCGCCAGGATATCGTGGTCGCGGAGCGGAGTCTGGCGGTACAGCGACAATTGTTGTCCGACATGAAGATCCGCGCGCCATTTGCCGGTGTGGTGATCGCCAAGGCGGCACAGCCTGGCGAGATGATCTCACCGGTCTCGGCCGGGGGCGGATTCACCCGCACGGGAATCTGCACCATCGTCGACATGTCGAGTCTCGAGGTGGAGGTAGATGTCAACGAGTCTTACATCAATCGCGTGCACGCGGGGCAACCGGTACAGATCACGCTGAACGCGTATCCTGACTACCACTTCCCGGCGGAGGTCATCGCGATCATTCCCGCGGCGGATCGCAACAAGGCGACCGTCCGGGTTCGGGTGGGATTTCTCGAACGGGACGAAAGGGTGCTGCCGGACATGGGTGTGCGGGTGGCTTTTCTGAACGAACAGGCCGAAGCGGGGCCCGGGCCCGCGCCGTTCACCGGTGTATTGGTGCCGGGACGGTCGGTGGCCGAGGACGAAGTAGGGCCGTTCGTGTTCGTGGTCGATGAAGACCGCGTACGACGGCGCACCGTGGAGTTGGGAGAGCGTGAAGGACCGCGTGTGCGCGTGCTCTCCGGCCTCGACAACGGGGAGTGGGTGGTAGCCGAGCTGTCTGGCGAATTGCTCGCCAGCCTCTCGGACGGCTCTCGTATCATGCCGGTGAACTGAACGCCCGCGTACTCAAGGAGAGATGAATGACCGCACTGGTGAACTGCAGGAACGTTGAGAAGAGCTTCACGAAAGGCAAGCAAACCGTGGAGGTTCTGGCCGGAATAAACTTGAGTATCGAAGAAGGTGACTTCCTGGCGTTGATGGGTCCGTCGGGTTCCGGCAAGACGACGCTGCTCAATCTCATCGGCGGCCTCGATCACCCGACGGGGGGCGAGATCGAGGTGAATGGCAAGAACCTCAACGCGCTCTCGAGCAAGGCACTGGCGCGCTGGCGTTCGGAGAACATCGGCTTCATCTTCCAGTTCTACAATCTGCTGCCGGTGCTGACTGCGCAGCGCAACGTGGAGTTGCCTTTGCTGCTGACCAAACTCACGCGAGGCCAACGTAAGAAGAACGCGGCTACGGCACTCGAAATCGTCGGCCTGGCCGATCGGGGCAAGCACAAGCCAGGTGAGCTATCCGGGGGTCAACAGCAGCGTGTTGCCATCGCACGGGCGCTCGTGGCGGACCCGAAGCTGCTGGTGTGCGACGAGCCGACCGGCGATCTCGACCGGGACACGGCCGATGAGATTCTCGACCTGTTGCAGACCCTCAATGCTGAACACGGAAAGACCATCGTCGTGGTGACGCACGATCCGAAAGCGGCGGATCACGCACGGCACACGCTATACATGGACAAAGGTAAGCTGGCGGAGGCGGTGAGTATGTGAGCACTTTCTCCCTGATATGGGCAAATCTGTTTCGCAACCCCACTCGTACCTCGCTGACCGTGCTTTCGGTAGTCGTTGCATTCATGTTGTTCATGCTGCTGCGTGCCATTGCCGCCGCCTTTGCGGGCGGAGTGGACCTGGCTGGCGTGGACCGGCTGGTCGTTTCGGGCAAATACTCCGCTATAGACAGTCTGCCCATCTCACACGTACGCCAGATCCAGGCCATCGAGGGCGTGGATCTGGCCACTCATCAACACTGGTTCGGCGGTATTTACCAGGATCCCCGTAAGTTCTTCCCCAAGCACCCCGTGCCGCCGGAAACTTACTTCGAGGTGTTCGATGAGCTGATCATCGAGCCGGACGTGCTGGCTCGTTTTGCCGCGACCCGCGTGGGAGCATTGGCTACCGTTTCGCTTGCCGAGCGTTTCGGATGGAAGCCCGGCGACATCATTCCGATTCTGGGTGACATATGGGTGAAGGAGGACGGTTCTCGACTGTGGGAGTTCGAACTGGTGGGAACCTATGCCTATCCACCGGAGCGATCCGGGGGAGACGAATTCCTGCTGCAGTACGAGTACTTCACTGAATCCGTCATCGACCATGGCAAGGATGCGGTCGGTTGGATCACGGTGCGGGTCAGCGATACCGACAGGGCCAACGAGATTGCAGGAACCATCGACAAGTTGTTCGAGAACTCGGCGGATGCGACGCGCACGGCCACGGAGGATCAGTTTCGGCGTCAATTCGCGGCACAACTCGGCGACATGGGCTTCATCACGACCATGATCCTGACGGCCGTGTTCTTCACCATCGTTCTTCTCACCGCCAATACCATGACACAGGCGCTCCGGGAGCGGATCCCGGAACTCGCCGTGCTCAAGACACTTGGATTCACGGACTCAGCGGTCTCGCTGCTGGTGCTGGGAGAGGCGCTGATGCTGTGTCTGATCGGAGGTGTGGTCGGCGTGATTCTGGCGCTGTTTCTCGAGCCCGGTCTCAATGCGCAGGCGGTTGCGTTTATCGGTAACTTCGAGATGACACCGCTAACCATCACCTCCGCAATCGGATTGTCTGTGTTGGTCGGCCTCATAGTCGGGGCCGTTCCGGCGGTCACCGCCAAACGTCTGACTATTGTCGATGCGCTGAGGCAACGCTAGTGCTAGGACAGATCGGCGAGATAACGCTCATGAACCTGCGTAACGTCGCTTCCCGACTCGGCTCCTCCTCGGTGATCGTGGTGGGCATTGCGGGTGTGGTGGCGGTGCTCGTGGGGTTGTTGTCCATGGCCAGTGGGTTTACTGCGGCGCTCACCAGTGGCGCGGATCCAAGTCGCGCACTGGTGCTTCGTGGCGGTTCGACCAGTGAAATGTCGAGCAACCTGTCGCGTGAGGAGGCGAACATCGTCTCGCAGCTCGAGGGCATCCGGGTGGTCAGCCCTGAGTTGTTCGTCGTGGTCGATATCCTCAAACGTAGCGGCGGCACGCCGGCCAATGTCGTGGCGAGAGGCGTGCAGCAGGCAGGCTTCGACCTGCGGCCGGAACTCGAAGTCATACAAGGGCGCATGTTCGAGCCCGGCCGCACGGAAATCATCGTGGGTGTGAAAGCGAACAGCGAATTTGCCGGTATCGATGTCGGCGACACACTGGAGGTGCGCGACAGTGCTTTCGAGGTGGTCGGGCTCTTCACCGCGGGAGGTGGGGCGCACGAGTCCGAGCTATGGCTGGATCTGCCGGTCGCGCAGAACGGTTTTCGACGAGGGGGCACTTTCACCTCCATGCGCGCGCAGGTGGCCGATGTCGCCAGGATCCCAGAGATCAAGCAGCGTATAGCCGACGACCCACGTCTTGATCTGACACTATCTACGGAGGACGAATTCTACGCGGAGCAGGCGCAGGGGCGTACCCAACTGATCAACAACTTCGGTTACGTGGTCGCCACCATCATGGCCGTCGGGGCCGTCTTCGCGGCACTCAACACCATGTACTCGGCGGTCAGCACGCGCTCGGTGGAGATTGCCACGCTGCGCGCGCTCGGGTTCGGCGCTGTTCCCGTGGTTGTGTCCGTAATGATCGAAGCACTGGTGCTGGCAATGCTGGGAGGCTTGGTCGGGGGAGCGCTGGTGCAGGTGTTTTTCGACGGGTTCACCGCATCCACCATCAACGGTTTCTCTCAGGTCGCGTTTGCCTTTTCGGTCACGCCCGAGCTGCTGCAGCTGGGCATTGCCTGGGCGCTGGGCCTGGGTCTAGTGGGGGGGTTGTTCCCGGCGCTGCGCTCAGCGCGGCTACCGATCACTACCGCGCTGCGAGGCGAATGAGGCCTGAGTGCGGGCGATGATGGTATTGGCTTCCTTGCGCGTCATAAACTGTTTGTCGCCGAAGTACTCGGGTCGATTCAGCGGTGTGAGCGTACCGCTGTCGTAGAAACCGGTCAGATTGGGATGACCGTCGCGTGCTTGCGCGGTGGCCACCGCGGTCGTGAGTGGTAGCATCAGGGCGCAGAGTGCGATTATTAACGATCGTTGTTCCATGCTGGTCCCTTCCCCGGAATGGGAGAGCATAGCAAGATCGTCACAGCGCCTTCTCTCTCGGGCGGCGCGCGAGATTCGAATCCGCGTGGAATCTGATCTGAATCAAACCGCCGGGGAGAGGGTTGCGTACGCTCGAAAATAAGTGAGTCAACCGGAGATTTCTGATGACGATGGTAGACGGAGGTGAACTGTTTGGCAGGGCACTAGCGAACGAGGGTGTCGAGAAGGCATTCGTGCTGACCGGCGGACACATCATGCCGATTTTCTACGGCATGCGGAATGCGGGAATCGAGATCATCGATGTGCGCCACGAATGCGCTGCCGTCTATGCGGCCATCGCATATACGCGGGCATCCGGCAAGATGGCGGTCGTGGTAACCACCGCGGGTCCTGGTGTGGGCAACACACCGGCCGGGATGATGGAAGCCGAATCGGTGTCCATTCCCGTGCTGCAGATCGGTGGTGCGGTGGCAATGGGAAAACGCGATGCCGGCGATCTGCAGGATATGTCCACACTCACGCTGATGGAATCCTGCTGCAAGTGGGCGCGTAAGATTACGAGCACGGAGCGCATACCCGAGTACGTGTCGATGGCATTTCGCCATGCGGTGGACTCATCCCCCGGTCCCGTATACCTCGAGGTACCCACGGATCTGGTGTTTGCCCAGGTCGAGGAGGAGCGGGTACGTTTTCCTGAAAACTATCGCGCTCACACGGTGCCCGGGGGAGATCCGCGGCTGATCGAAGAGGCCGCTGAGCTGCTTGCGAGCGCCGAACGGCCGGCTCTGATCGTCGACGATGGCGCGCGCTGGAGCATGGGTGCGGACGCGGAAGCCGTAGGAGCGCTGTCGGATTACCTGCGCATGCCCGTGGGCGTCACCGGTCACGCATGCCGCGGGCTCTTCGGCGGCGAGGACGAACACCCGCTGCTGAAAACCAACGCATCCCGTGCCGCGGACGTGGTGCTGGCTCTCGGCTGTAAGTTCGATTTCCGGCATGGCTCGGGGCGGGCCATTCCAAAGGACGCCAAGGTCATACAGGTGCACACGGACATGCGTCAGATCGGCTTCAATCTGCGTGCTGATATCGGCATCGTAGGCGGCGCCGGACCCGTTGCCCGACAGATTTTTGAAGCCGTGGAGGCGTTGCGCAACCCAAAGGCGGACGAACCCTGGACTGGTACCCCGGCCTCGGGTACGGCGGCACTGCCGGCGCCGTACCACGACACCAAGAGTCCGTCCCACCCGGCGCGCTGCGCGGGAGAGAGCGCGCGCTTTCTGGAGGAGGATGCGGCCGACTGGAACGTCATCATCGATGGCGGCGAGGCGAGTGTGTGGATGGGTGGTGCCGCCGTCGCCACCCGGCCTGGTCAGCTGCACGGATCCGGAGCCAATGGCACCATCGGTACGGGACCGGCGCTCGCCATTGGTGCCTGGGCGGCCAATGGCAAACCGGTGCTGCTTTACACTGGCGATGGCAGTTTCGGCTTCTACGCCATGGAATTGGAAACGATGGCGCGCCTGGGAATACCCGTGGTGTGCGTCATTTCCAACGACTCGGCCTGGGGCATGATCCGTCTCACCGAGCGCTACATCCGGCCGGATGAGATCAGCGAGCAGGGTCAGTGCAATACGGAACTGCACCCGATGCGTGCCTACGAGAAGATGGCAGCCATGTGGGATGGGTACGGCGAGAAGGTTACCGATCCGGAGGAGATTCTGCCGGCCATTCGAAGAGCGGCCGCCACCGGTGTGGTTTCCATCATCAATGTGGAAGTGGATGACGTGAGTCTGTCGCCGTTCATCTCCGGGTACGCGGACATGGTTGCGCCGGAGTGAGCGCGTCTGCTTGAGGAACCGCTGCTGGAAAATGGTGTGGAATACGTCTTCGGTGTGCCGGGAGGGCAGACACTTCCGCTGTATGAAGGTATCAGCAAGTTTCAGGGCCGCATCGAACACGTGTTGATGCGCGACGAGCGCAGCGCAGGATACGCTGCGGATGCGTTCGCACGGGTCACCGGCAGGGCCGGTGTGTGCGACGGAACCGTGGGGCCGGGTGCGACCAACCTGATCTCTCCACTCGCGGAGGCGATGTGTTCCTCGATACCCGTCGTCGCCATCGTCTCCGACGTGGCGCGCGCCTGGGAGCACAGGCGCACGCGCGGTAACGCATCGCAAGCGATGGATCAGATGGACCTGTTCAAGCCGGTGAGCAAGTGGCAGGTGAAGATCACCGATCCGCGTTCTCTGGACAATATCATGGACACGGCGTTCCGCGTGGCCACCACGGGGAAACCGGGTCCTGTCGTGGTCTGTGTCCCGGACGACGTGGCGTCGAGTGATGTCGAATTCCGGCATCCCGTGAAGCCGCTGGATGGTGCCACCTATCCGCGCTTTCGCAGTGTGCCCGACCCGGACGCCGTGGTGCGGGCGGCGGGGTTGCTCGTTAACGCGAGCAAGCCGGTACTGGTGATCGGCGGCGGAGCGCACATCTCAGGGTGCTACGACCAGGTGCGCACCCTGGCCGAACGCCTGGGCGCGGCGGTGACCACATCCATATCAGGAAAGGGCATCATCGCCGAGACGCACCCGCAGGTGCTTGGCGTGACGGGGACTTTCGGCAACCCGATCGCCAGGGACGCGGTCAAACAGGCGGACGTCGTGTTTTTCGTTGGCTGCAAGGTAGGCCAGCTCACCACTTTCAACTACCGCTGCCCCACTCGCGACACCACGATCGTGCATCTCGACGCGGATCCGGAGGAGATCGGCAGAAACTATCCGGACAGTATTCCCCTACTTGGTGATGCAGCACTTGGTCTGGACGCGGTGCTCGTGGCATTGGGTGCGGGATCCGCGTCCGGCACGTGGGATTTTGCCGATCTGAAGGGTCAGCATCAGCAATGGTACGTGCGCCAGACCACAGCCGAACATGCGGCGGATGGGCCGCTGCGTCCGCAACCAGTCATGGATGTGGTCAACGCGAATCTCACCGATGACGATCTGGTCGTATGCGATGCCAGTCTCGCCTCCGGCTGGGTGGCGGCTTATCTGAGCTTCGAGCGCGCCGGCCGTCGTGTCATCGCACCCCGCGGACTAGCCGGTCTCGGTTGGGGCACTCCGGCCGCCGTAGGTGCAGCACTGGCGCGGGAGAAGGCCACCCGCATCATTCAGTTCGCGGGTGATGGCGGGTTTGGCTATTCGCTGCAGGAACTGGAGGTCATCAAGCGCCTGGGTCTGCCGGTGGTGACGTTCGTCTTCAACAACGATACGCTCGGTTGGATCAAGCATGTGCAGAAGAACTACTACGCTGAGAACTACGTCTCCACGGATTTTGCACACATCGACTTCGCGACGGTCGCGCGCGGTTTCGGTGCGAGGGGTTACACGGCTACGTCACTGGACGAAGTGCGAACGGCGCTGAAGGCAGAAACCGTGCCGGATGGTCCGGCCGTCATCGATGTCATCTCGGATCAGTGGGAAACACCCGTGCTGGGGCTGTGATATGAGCACGCGTTCTGAAGTGAACCTGCAGCGCAAACTCGAGGGAAATGTGGTGGTTTACGTGCATCCTACGGGGTGGCCAAAGTCGGTGTGATCGCGTATACGAAATACCTCGCGCAGGAACCCGGGAGCGGTTACGTCACGGGACAGACCGTGTCGGTTTGCGGAGGCGCCATCAATTTCTGACTGTCACGACAACTGGGGAGAGATATGCGTTTTGGAGTGTTTTACGAACTGCAATTGCCGAAGCCATGGGATGAGCAGGCAGAACATCGGCTCATTGAGGAAGCCATCGAACAGGTACAGTTGGCGGATCGTCTCGGTATCGACAACGCCTGGGCGGTGGAGCACCACTTTCTGGACGAATATTCCCACTGTTCCGCTTCGGATGTGTTTCTGACCGCACTCGCAGCCAAGACAGAGCAGATTCGCGTCGGCTTCGGTATTCGCCAGGTGATTCCAAACTACAACCATCCGTCGCGTACGGCCGAATCGGTGGCGATGCTCGATCTCATCTCGAACGGAAGGGTGGAGTTCGGCATTGGCGAGGGAGCAACGCGTCTGGAACTGCACGGCTACGGTATTCCGACCAAAAACAAGCGCGCCCTATCGCTGGAAGCGGCCGAGCAGATCGCCAATATGATGGTGATGGACCCGTACCCGGGATTCGAGGGTCAGGGTTTCTCCATGCCATGCCGCAACGTATTGCCGAAGCCATATCAGAAGCCGCATCCGCCGATGTGGCTCGCCTGTACCAACCGCAAGACCATCGAAGTGGCCGCGCGTAATGGCCTCGGCGCGTTGGCGTTTACTTTCGTCGATCCCGAAGAGGCCAAGACCTGGGCGGACACCTACTACTCCATCATCAAATCGGAACAGTGCGTTCCGCTCGGCCATGCAGTGAACGCCAACCTCGCCGTGGTGGCCGGTTTCTCGCTGCACGAGGATGCCGAGGAAGGGCGCCGGCGCGGGGAAGATGGATTCGCCTTCTTCCGCTACGCGATCAACGCGCTGGTCGCCAACGACATCAAACCGGGACGGACAACGTTGTGGGAAGAGTACGAGGCGCTGCGTGACCGTGACCTGCCCACCATTGCCGCCCCCGGTATCGGTACTCCCGAGGAGTTTGGTACCTTCATCCGCGAATTCCAGGAGGTGGGAGTCGATCAGATCATCTTCCTGCAGCAGGGTGGAAAGAATCGCCACGAGCACATCTGTGAGAGTCTGGAATTGTTCGGGCGTGCGGTGATGCCGGAGTTCGTCGAAGGGCGCGAGGAACGGGAAGCACGCAAAGCGGCGGAACTCGCGCCTTATATCGAGGCCGCATTGCAGCGCAAGCAGAAGATGGCGACGCTTGCGGATGATGATATTCCGGTAGTGTTCGCCTCCCGTGAGCGAGAGGCGTTCTACCATAAGGATTGAAGCCGGTTCGAACCAGGGAGAGACATGACCGAACGGGCGGTTGATTCACTGATCAATTCGAGTTTCCTCAACCCCGGAGACGAATCTCTCGGCTATCTGTTCAAGGACATCGAGAAGCGGCCGAAGGTGGATTCGCCGGAACAGTTGCTCGAGCAGCTCGATGCGGCGGATATTGGCGCTTGTGTGGTGTCGATCATGCAAGCGAATCACGCCGAGTGGGTCGGGCGGGCCCATCAGCGCTATCCCGGCAAGATCCTGCCAGCAATGATAGTCAATCCGCTCGAGGGCTTTGCCGAGATCGAGCGTGTGGTGGAATATCACGAGCGTTTTGGCGTGCGCTGTCTGCGCATACCGCCGTTTCGGTACACACTGCCGCCTACCGACCGCGTGTACTGGCCGTTCTACGTCAAGGTGCTCGAGCTCGACATGGCGGTTTCGATGAATGCCGGCATGCCGGGCCCGCGGCGTCCCGGGTATGTACAAAATCCGGCGTACTACGATGAGGTGGCGTACCACTTCCAGGATCTGCGATTGATCATGACTCACTGCGGGCAACCCTGGATCGAAGAGGTGATCTCGACCATCATGCACTGGGATAACGTGTATATGTCCTGTACGTCAGTGGCGCCGAGATACTGGCCGGAGAACTTCGTGCAGTTCATCAACACGCGTGGGCGCGAGAAGATGATGTTCGGTACGGAATATCCGACGATACCCTGGGATCGAGGCAGGGCGGAGGTGGACGCGCTGGAGCTCAGGGAGAGCGTTGTGAAGCTGTTTCTGCGGGACAACGCACGTCGTGCCTATGCGCACGAGTTCGACGTCGAATGATGAAACACACTACCCTTGCCAACGGCGATATCTCTCGAGGCGTGGCCATCGAAGGAGAGGGTGGCAAACGCCCGCTGATCCTGTGCGTGCACGGCTGGCCGGAACTTTGGTACTCCGGGCGACACCAGATGTGACACTTTCCCGCGCTCGGCTACCGCGTTGGCGCCATGAACGTGCGCGGTTATGGCGAGAGCTCGGCACCGGAAGAGATAGAGGCCTACAGGTTGACGGAACTCGCGGCGATGTGGCTGCCGTGGCAGGGGAACGCTCGAATGATCCGGTGATCCTGTTCGGCCACGACTGGGGGATGCGATGAATCACAAGGAACGGGTGAGCGCAGTACTGGCTGGGAAAGCACCCGATCTGCTGCCGGTATCGAGCTGGGGCCATGACTTTCTGCGGGAGGGGAGCGCGGAGCAACTCGCGGCGCATACCATCGAGCGCCAGAAGTCCTTCGACTATGACTTCGTGAAGCTCAATCCGCGCTGGACGCTTTTCGCCGAACCCTGGGGCAACCGCTATGAGCCCCCCACCGAGCAGGTGTTTCCTCGCCTGGTGCACAAGGTGGTGAATCAGCCATCGGACCTAGGAGCGCTAGCAGCGGTTAGCGCGAACCATCCCGTTTTTCTCGAGTACGAGCGTTCACTGGCCATGGTTCTGGATGAAATCGGAGAAGAACTGGACGTGATCGCGACCCTGTTCTCACCGCTCGCCTGTGTTGGGCTGCTCTGCGGCGGCGTGGGAGCGCCGCTGGTTGGTTTTGCGCACTCGGATGCGCGAACCCTGCGCCACGCCCTGGAACAGGTCACGCCGGTGTTGCGTTCATTGGCGGAGCGACTCATCGCGCGGGGCGCAAGCGGGGTCTTCTACGCCCCGCTGCAGTGGACCAGCCTCGATGTCTGTTCGGCTGCATTCTATGAGCAATTCGGCAGGCCCTATGATATGGAGGTGCTGGCGGGTGTGGAGGAGGCGCATTTCAACATGCTGCATGTTTGTGGAAACCACATAGAGATGCAGCGCTTTATCGAATATCCCGTGCAGGTACTGAACTGGGACAATTTCGGGGATGGCAATCCGAACCTTGGCGAGATTCACGCAAAAACCGACAAGGTCGTTGCTGGTGGCGTACCGCACCGGCAACTCCACAAGCTGGATGCACCGGCGTTGCGTCATGTGGCGGCGAACGCGGTCGGTGGGCTCGCAGAGCGTTTGATGCTGACGGGGGGCTGTGCGGTGGGCGCGCAGATTGGCGATGACGTACGACTCAGCATCGCCCGGCTGCCGGCTGAGCTGGCCGCCTGAATGCTGACCTTCCTGAAGTGGCTGTTGGTGGGGCTCGCGGCTGTCGTTGCGCTGGTGATAACCGCGGCCTGGCTCAAACCATTGCCGGGTGAGCGCACTACCCCCGCCGGTATCGAACGCAATCTGTCGGTGTATGTCCCGGCGGCAGACGGCACCTTGGTCGCGGTGGATGTGTGGTTACCGGAGACTCTTGCCGCTGGTGCCGTGATCCCCACGGTCATCGAGGGGACGCGCTACTGGCGGGCCTCGGCCACGACACTGCTCGGGCGTGTAATTGGGCTGTTCGGCGAGGCCCCCGGGGCGGCGCCCGGATCGTTCGCCCACTTTTTCAACGCACGTGGCTATGCCTATGCCACAGTAGACGTACGCGGCACGGGGGCGTCGTTTGGTGTACACGCGTCCGAGTACTCAGAGCAGGAAGTGGCAGACTACGCCCAGGTACTAGACTGGATCGTTGCCCAATCCTGGTCCGACGGCAACGTGGCGGCAATCGGCGTGTCGTATGGGGGCACCAGTGCCGAGCTGATGACGACGACGGGTCATCCGGCGTTGAAAGCGGTGGCGCCACTGTATTCCGATTTCGATGCCCAGTACCAACTCACCATGCCTGGTGGCGTCTACCAGCCCGCATTCACCACCACCTGGGGCCGGATGGTGGACGCGATGGATCGCAACGATATCTGCACGCTCGCTCAGCTCAGCGAAGGCAACGTTGTCGAGGGTGTAGCGTGTGTGTTATTGCGTTGGGTGGCGGGCGGAGTGAAGCCGGTGGATGCGGATCTGCTGGATGCGGCAGTAGCCGAACACGACACACCAGATGTTGCCCGGATGGTGCGCTCACTCACGTATCGTGACAGCACCTGGGGTCCGGAGAAGCTGAGTATGGGCACCAATCAGGCCTATGCGCGGCAGGCGGACATCGAGGCCAGCGGTGTGCCGATGTTCGTGGTGGCAGGCTGGTTCGATGCCGCGACCGTCGATGGCGCCATAGCGCGCTTCGCGTCTTTCAGCAATCCACAGACCGTGATTCTCGGGCCCTTCGATCACGGCGGCGGGAATGACACGGATCCCTACAATTCTGATGATGCGGCTCCGGTGATCAGCCGGGTGGAAATGCTCGACCGGGCGGAACGGTTCTTCGCGGAACATCTGTCGCCCGAGCGCGTATCAGGATCGAGAAAGTACCAACTCACCTACTATCCCATGGGCGGAGGCACATGGCGGCGCACGTCCGTCTGGCCGCCGGCGGGTCTGGACCCCGTGCGTTTCTATCTCAACGCAGGGGCAGCTTTATCGACGCACGCGGCCGATGTCGACTCGATGGACAGCTACCAGGTGGATTACTCAGTCGGTACGGCGTCCACATCACGCTGGATGACCCAGATGGGCGGGCGGGATGTCATCTACGACCGGCGGGCGCAGATGAGCGAGCGCAGTCTCGTGTACACCAGTGATCCCCTTCCCGGGGATGTGGAGATAACGGGAACCGTGACTGCCGAGTTGTGGATGGCCAGCGACCGGGAGGATGGGGCCCTGCACGTGTATCTGGAAAACGTGACACCTGATGGTCGCGTTCACTACCTGAGCGAGGGAGTGTTACGCCTGCTGCATCGTGCCGAGGCGGTCGATGGGCCTTATGCCGCGTTTGGCTTTCGTCGCAGTTATCTCGAACGCGATGCCGCACCCATGCCTGTGGGCGAGCCGCAGCGAGTAGCGGTTAACCTGTTCACCACGTCGGCCGTGGTGCGCGCCGGCCATCGTCTGCGTTTTGTGATCGCGGGTGCGGACAGTGCCTCGTTTCAGCGCTTGCCAGAGTCCGGAGAGGCGCCGGTCTGGTCGGTGTTCTCGGGACCGGCCTATCCATCGGTGGTCACCGTGCCGATCAAGCCGTGGCTGCTAGCCGCTCCCTGACCTGTGGCACCACATCCCGAAACAACCGCTCCAGGCTCGGCGCCATCTGTTCGGTGTCTAGACCCGGTGGTAGCGCCATCGTGACGATGTCGGTAATGCCGAACCGTTTGATGAACCCGACGAGTTCGTCCACACAGTGCTGCACATCCCCGACTATCCAGGTTTGCGGTACGGGTTCGCCTTTCTCCCCAAAGCCTTCCCCGCTTTCCTCGAAAAATCGTGCATACAGAGCCATGCGGTAGCGTTCGGCCGCGCGTATGACCGACCAATCCGCGCCGTCGGGTCCGGTTACCAGAATGCTACGTATGATGCCCACCCGATAGTCTCTCGGGTCGCGTCCGCTGTCCTCCAGCGCTTGTTTCCAGGGATCGAACGAGCGCTTCTTGAGCCCCTGCGGAAGGAAATGAGTGTCGTATCGCGCAGCACGAGTAGCGCCCGCCTCCGACATGGATGCAATCCATAGCGGCGGTCCTCCTTCCTGCACGTACCCAGGAGTGATGAGTACGTCGTTGAGCTGATAACGTTTACCTTTGTAGCTGAATTTCTCACCGGTGAAGCAGCGCTGCAGTACCTCGATCCCCTCGTCCATCAGGGAGACACGACGGCTCACCGGAAATCCGAAGCCGCGGAACTCGTGCGGCGCGTATCCCATACCGACGCCGACCTCGACCCGACCGCCAGAGAGATTGTCGAGCACGGCGAGATCCTCTGCGAGGCGCACGGGGTGATTGAAAGGCAGCAGGCAAATGTCGGTGCCGAAACGCACGTTTTCAGTGACTGCGGCCATGGCACCGGCCACGGGCGTCCAACTCGGCAGATAGCCGTCCTCCACGAAGTGATGTTCAGTGAACCAGACCAGGTTTGCGCCTATCTGGTCGAGCCAGCGTACCTGCTCCATGATCTGCGCATAGAGCTGGCGATCCGTGCGGCCGGAGTCGGGTGGGTTGCGAAAGTCGTAACAAACTCCAACATGCAGGTCGGGCATCTTCAATTCTCCTCGCTCGGTTTTCTCAGTCTCGGTGGGTGAGCTGACCGTATCTCAAGATCGGCATCCAGTCCTGATTCGGCGGTTTGCGTCCGTATTTCTGTTCGCTACGATCTATGGTGTCGCTGGTGGCGAAATGGTAAACCATCGCTGCGCGCAGCTCCTTTGAGACGTTGTCCGTGGACTTGTGCATGAGGTGGCTGTGAAAGAGCAGCATATCGCCGGGCTGCATGAGAACCGGGACCGCAGCCGACATGTCGTGATCGACGATCTCATAATATCCGTGGTTCGCGTGTTCACGGGTATCCTTCACCGCCTCGTGAACGGGCTCGGTGTGTGAGCCGGGCAGCACCCATAGAGGCCCGTTGTCGCTGTGCGCCTGCGTGACGGCAAGCCACGCGCCAACCTGATGCGGACCGTCGAAAGGAAAGTAAAACGAGTCCTGGTGCCACGGCTGGCCGAGAGCCCCCGGCATTTTGTAGATGAACTGGGACAGGAAGCAGTCGAGGTTGTCTCCCATCAGACTCTGCACACGGGTGACCAATTCAGGACCGGTGGCGACGGCCCGAAAGGTCGCCTCTGTTCGGTGTATACGAAAAATCTTGGACAGGCGGGTACGCAGGGGTCCGGTCTCACCTGCCAATGCCGACTCCGGCTGCAGAAGCGCATCGCCCGTATCGTCGTCTCTTTGTGCGGCGTCCGCTATGGCGTTGGCGGCGACCAACAATGAAGCGGCCTCATCCGGCGGTACGCACTTGCGGATAACGACGAATCCGTCCTCGTAAAAAGCCTCCACCTGTTCCGGGGTCAGGCTCATGCCGGGTTTGCTTTCAGTTTCTCGATAAACTCTGCCTCGTCAGGAAAAGAGCCGGTCTGGTGCTTGGACCAGAGCAGTTTCCCGTCCACGGTGACGTCGAAAATGCCGCCGCCGGCCCCGACCAAAGTAGCCTCCACTCCGAGGATTTCCTTGATGCTCGCAGCCAAACTGGCCGCCGTGGGTCGGTAGTTTCACTGCGCGCAGTAGGTAATGGTGATGTCCATGGTCGGCCTCCTGTTTAGTCGTCCTGTTCGTTGAAGACATCGTGAGCGATATGCATGCCTTCCACGGCTACCGGGAATCCGCCGTAGACGGCCATCTGCATGATCACCTCGCTGATTTCCGCCTTGCTGAGTCCGTTTGAAAGACCCCGTCTCACGTGCGGCCTCAGTTCGTTGGGTCGGTACAGCGCGGTGAGTGCTGCGATGGTAATGAGGCTGCGCTCGCGTTGGCTCAGGCCGGGACGGGACCAGACGCCGTCGGGCAGAACCGTATCGACGATCATGCGTCCCCAATCATCGCGAATTTCCTCCGGGGTGGGCAGGGCCTCGGTGATGCTACGTGCGATTTTCGCTTTTCGTTCTTCGTCGCTCATGAGTTCTCCTTGGATTTCGTCAGAATACGCCGATAAACAGGCCTAGCGCGAGCGCGGTTCCTAAGTCCCGGCAGCGCTGGAGGTGTGTATCGGTCACGCTGCCCTGCGCCACGACGGGTTCCTGAATTTGTCGGAACGGGTAACCGTTCGCGATGCGCCGAATCGATCGCACTGCATCGCTCATGGCGCCGACGAGCGCGGCTTTCGCCATGCGTGCGGTGTTGCCGGTCTGGCTGTGATACACGATCAGCAGGTGTTTCAAAGGTTGTTCGGCTCCGCTTTCGGGCGAGGGAGTATAGGGCATCGAAGGTATCCTATACTGGATGCATGAATCTAAGTGACGTACAGGCTGCGGCGGACCGCATCGAGGGCCAGGTACTGCCTACCCCTTGCGTGCACTCGGCCACGTTGTCCTCGGTGAGCGGGGCGCAGGTCTATCTGAAACTGGAAAATCAGCAGTTCACTGCTTCCTTCAAAGAACGGGGTGCGTTGAATGTCTTGTTGAGTCTGACGGCAAAGCAGCGCAAGGCGGGTGTCGTAGCCATGTCCGCGGGAAATCACGCGCAGGCGGTTGCATATCACGGACTGCGGCTCTTCGGTGCGTGCCACTCTGGTGGAACTGGTACTACAGATGCGGGGTGAAGAACAGGTGGATCAGGTGATCTCCGCGCTGCGTACGCAGGGCTACGAGGCCGTACTGCGGGACAATTGATATGCGAGGCGGTTGAAAAAGTCACTGCTGACGGTTATTGCGATCATCCGCCTGGAGTGGGCAGCAAGGGAGCGCGGAGATTTACGCCACGCGGATCCGCACATGCTGCTATGGCTGGCGGGTTGGCAGTTGCCGGAAAGGGGAAAGCGGGATGAGTGAGGCCGAACAACCGGCGCGATCTGCGGGTATCAGCTATCAGGATCTGATCAGCGGTGACGTGGTGCCGCCACCGCGCCCGTTCACTGGCTGGGTGAAGATGAACCGTGGACGGATGCGCCGGAACTGGGCATGCTGACCAAGGTGTTTACGCAAGACACCGTCAATCTGCCCAACGTTCAACGCGGCCTTCAGGCATCCCAGTTTGACGAGGTGGTGCTGGCGAATTACCAGGAGACAAAGATCAGACGTTTTCATCAACTGCTGGGTGAACTTACCCAATGAGTTTCGTTGAACGGCTTGCGGGCGCATACCGAGCCCGAGCCCCGTATCCGCGCATCACGGAAATCGAACCCGGCATGCAGCTCGATGCGGCGTACGGCGTTCAGAAACAGTTGGTGGAGTTGCTGTCGCGACAACGTGAGATCGCCGGGTACAAGGGTGCACTCACAGCAGCCGCCGCGCAGCGGAACATGGGCATCGACAGGCCTGTCACGGGCGTACTGTTTCCGCTGGACGGGCACGACGGGGGCACGAATGTCGAAAGTAGCGCCTTTGGCAGACTCTTGATCGAAACGGAACTCAGCTTTCGTCTGGGTGCGGACGTGACCAGCGCACTTGCCGATGAGGATGCGGCGGCTTCGGTGATCGCGGCTGTGGCGCCGGCCATCGAGCTTGCGAACCTCGCCTTCGAATCGCAGCCAGCAGGCGCAGATCTGGTGGCTGCTAACTCGGCTTTCGGTAGTTTCATTCGGGGCGAAGAGGTGATCCTCACTGATTTAGATGGTGTCGCTGTAACGCTCTATCGCGATGATGAATTGTTATACGAGGGCGTGAGTGGTGAGGTGCTTGGTGGGCAGTTGAAGGCGGTGCGATGGCTGGTCAACTCGGTACTCGAGCTGGGCTACCCGGTCAAAGCGGGGCACATTCTCCTCACCGGTTCCATCGGTGGTCTTCAGCCGGGGCAACCGGGCGATTATGTGGCGGACTTCGGCGCGGCGGGCCTCGTTCGCTTCACCGTTTCGTAGAACAGGCATCGAGACGACTCAAGAGATGGCCATGTCTTTGATTGGAGAGACGTTGCACCACGGCGGTTGGTAACGTCCTCGATGCGGCCGGTGGCGGACTTTCGCCGACTCTCGCCAAACAAACAACGCCAACAGATACCTGAAATGGGAGGCATGAATGCGACTGGATGAACCAAGAGTGGCGCCGCTGGAGGCGGACGCCTGGGATGAAAAGGCCAAGGAGGTCATGGCACGATTCGACGGACCAGGAGAGGTGCTGAACATTTTCAAGACGCTCGTCAATCATCCGGATCTCATGCGTCGTTGGATCGTCTTTGGTAATCATGTGCTAGGCAAATCGACCCTCGACGTACGGGAGCGCGAACTGGTGATTTTGCGTATAGGGTATCTGTGTCAGTCGGCATACGAGTGGGGCCAGCATGTCCTCATCTCACGTGAGGCTGGTATGACGGAAGAGGAAATCAGAAGCTGCAAGACGGACTCGCGAGCCCCGGGGTTGTCCGAGCTCGACAGGCTGCTGTTCAAGGCCACCGAAGAGTTGCACGAGGATGCCTTCATAGCGGATGAGACGTGGAGCGGTTTGCAGGAGTATCTGAGTACGCAACAGCTCATGGATCTCGTCTTCACGGTGGGTCAGTACAATCTGGTTTCCATGGCGCTCAATACATTCGGTGTGCAGGCGGATAAGGGGTTACCGGGATGGGACGTTTAGAGGACAAGATCGCCATCGTGGTCGGCGGAGGTCAGACTCCGGGCGAGACGATTGGCAACGGGCGCGCAACGGCTGTGCGTTTTGCACAGGAAGGAGCCCGGGTATTGGTCGTCGACCGGCGCCTGGACTCGGCTCAGAAAACCGTTGATATGATTGTTCGTGACGGCGGCGACGCTGCTGCCTGCGAGGCTGACATTACCGAAGAGGGACGGTGCGCGGATCTGGTACGCGCATGCGTGGAAAGATACGGACGCATTGACGTGCTGCACAACAACGTCGGTATCGGTGCCGGAGACCGGGGCGCGACGTCAATGGACCTCGAAGTGTGGAACCATATCTTCGCCACGAATCTCACCTCCATTATGCTGGTATGTAAGCATGCTCTTCCGGTCATGCGCCAACAGGGTTCGGGTGCGATCACTAACATATCGTCAGTGGCGGCGGTGTGTTCGGTCAACATCATCGCGTACAAGACCTCCAAAGCGGGGCTCAACGCCTACACGCATGCGTTGGCGACGGGCAATGCGCGTTACGGTATTCGGGCCAACGTCATCATGCCAGGACTCATGAATACGCCCATGGCGATCGAAGGTGGCGTGACGGCGGGTGCAGACCGGGAGACGTTGATCGCTCGCCGGGACGCTATGGTGCCGCTGGGTGCGCAGATGGGCAGCGCCTGGGATGTGGCCAATGGCGCATTGTTCCTGGCGTCCGACGAGGCACGCTTCATCACGGGGGCGGTGCTGCCCGTGGATGGCGGGCAAGCGGCGCAGATTGGATAACACCCGAACGGGTTATAACAATCTGATATAAAAACGCAGGACAATCGTAGAATGGCTACCAGAATTCCCGAGTTTTTGGGTCATGGGTGGATTTTTTGTCACTTTCTGTAACAAAGGAGTTGACTGCGGGGATTCGTTTCAGGACTATGATCTAGAGCTTGAAATATGCTTAGAACCGAGGAATAACTCGGCTGGCACGAGTTGAAGTTCGAAGGGAAGGGATAAACGAGGACACTGACCGGACCCGTGCTGGCGCTCAGACGAGACTTTATGCAGTACATTAATGGGACAATCGGTTGTGCTTTCGCAGTGTTCGCACTGATGCATGTCACTCATCCGCACTGGCTTTACTGGGTAGCCGTCTACTCCATCGGCGCAATACTCGCTTTAACCTCACTGAGAAATGAAATCAGCCTCGGTATCTCTCGTTTTCTCGCCATCGTCACGACAATGGCCATGTTCTTTTACTTCGCGGCCTTCTTTAAAATGGCACCACAGTTGTCGCAAGGCTGGTATCAGAACACGAGCACGATGACCGCTCTCGGTATGCTGGTCGGCGCGTTCGCCATGATCCCGGTTCTGTCGGATTACAGTTGCCGACTGAAAGCAGATTGCCGCGAAGAACTCGCGCACCGCAAGCATCCCGCCTTTTTCTCGGCGCCCCAGGAAGCCGAAAGCCGCTGACACTGCGCTGGCGCGCGCCGTTACTGTCCTGAATTCAGCCGCGTACAGGGTGCATGCGCGCTACCATTAGCACGATCAATCAAGCAGGAACCGACTCGTGAAGCCCAGACGATCCGTACTCTACATGCCGGGCGCCAATACCCGGGCGATGGAAAAGGCCCGCGATATCGATTGCGATACCATCATTTTTGACCTAGAGGATGCGGTTTCACCGGACGCCAAAGTGCAGGCACGTGAGCAGGTACTGCGAGCGGTCGACGAAGGCGGGTATGGTTACCGGGAACTGATCGTGCGAGCCAACGGGTTGGAGACACCATGGGGAGCGGACGATGTCGCCGCCTTCGCGGCCATGAACATCGACGGCATGTTGTTTCCGAAAATCGACCGGGTGGAGCAGGTGGAGGCCATCGTCTCCTCGCTGGACGCGGCCGGCGGGCAGGGCACGCCAGTCTGGCTGATGATCGAAACGCCACTTGGCATCATAGATCTGCGAGCGGTGGGTGCGGCGTCGTCTCGTGTGGAGGTGCTTATCATGGGGACCAGCGATCTGGTAAAGGAACTGAGAGCCGAACATACGGACAGCCGCTCGAATCTCACCTATGCGTTGCAGCGGGCTGTTCTGGTGGCTCGCAGCCTAGGCCTTGATGTGTTGGATGGTGTTCATCTCGACTTCCGCAATCTCGACAGCTTTCGCGAAGCGTGCCTGCAGGGTGCGCAGATGGGGTTTGACGGCAAGACCCTGATCCATCCGGGACAGGTTGAAATCGCCAACGAAGTGTTTGGTCTGGATGCCTCGGACATAGAGCACGCTCGCGCGGTGCTCGCGGTATGGCACGAGGCTCTTGAAGCGGGCAAGGGCGTGGCGGTGCTCGATGGGCAACTAGTAGAGAATCTGCATGCGGCGGATGCAGAACGCGCCATCGCATTCGCGGATGCGCTGGCCGCGCGGCGCTGAGCGTTTCAGATGCGCACGCAATCCGAAATCAGTTCCACCGGAGGAACCTGTTGCAAAATTCTGTTAGTGCGCCGCGCGTCGCACCGTCGGCATGACGTCGGTGAGGTAGGCATCGAGCGCTTCCGCATGCCATGGTGCACGCAGTGCGATATTGATTTCATCAGCCCCCGCATCGCGATATTCCATGATGCGTTCCACGGCGCGGTCAGGCGTGCACAGCAACGCGCCGCCTGAAATACGCTCCGCCATTTCACCCCAGTCCGCAGCGATTAGTTTGCGTTGCCGTTTTACGTCGTCCTCGTCCATGCCGAGGTTGAACATGATGTTGGCGGCACGTTTGATCGATTTCGGATCGCGGTTTTCTTCCTCACACCAGTGGTTGAGTACCTGGTTGACGCGTGCGAACTCATCGGGTGGCAGGTAGGCGGCGTTCCAGCCATCGGCACGATCCGCCACGATCTTCAGGGTACGTTTCTCTCCGACGCCGCCGATCCAGATAGGCAGGTGCGATTGCACCGGTTGAGGCAGGCAGCTGGCATCCACCGTCTGATAGTGTTTGCCATTGAAAGTAGTACGCTCCTCGGTGAGTAACTGACGGATCAGATAGGCCGCCTCATCCAACATGTCGAGGCGGGTGCCGATATCCGGGAATGCGTAGCCATAAGCGGTGGCTTCCCAGATGTGCCAGCCGGCACCGATGCCGAGTTCAAAGCGCCCTCCCGTGATGTGGTCGAGCGTCGTTGCGGCTTTGGCCAGCATTGCGGGATTCCGGTAGCCGATATAGAAAACCAGGCAGCCGATGCGTGCATTGGTGGTTTCGGCGGCGAGAGCACCGAGCGTGGCCAACGCCTCGAAATGGGGCTCGGTACCGTTTTTGGGTGGCGCTTCGTAAAAATGGTCCCAGGTGGATATCCAGTCGACGCCGGAAGAATCTAGCTTGCGCCACAACGTGCGCATTTCGTTCATGCTCATGTTCTGCTGGCCAACGTGCACGCCTAGAGATAGAGACATCGTTACTTCACTCCTTGATTGGGATTATTCTGGTGGTCTCGCCAACGTACCGACGGCGATTCTGAAAGGGTACAGACTGGCGCTCATGACTCTACCCGCCACGGCTGGATCCTCTTCCAGGATCTTTCGGGCCGACGATTCGCTGCCGGTATTTTGCAGCACGATGCCGAATGTATTCTCATGATCGGTGTCGGTTCGTCTCGCGAGCTCGACTACGCCCGCCTGATGCAGAGTGCTCGGGTATTCGAAGTGTTGGCCGATGGTATCGGATTCTTCCACCCTAGAGGCCGAACCCGCCAGGAGGTCGGGGCGTATCGGCTTGAGTTGGTAGAGGTAATCGGCCATGTTTGACGCCTCGAATCAAACGATGAGTGCGGCACGAGAGGATACATGATGCAGAGCCTCGAAGGGGAGTCAGAGGACCACATGCGGGGACGGGTGCGGCCAATCAACTACATGCGCGTGCCGGACACGATACTTACGAGCGCTTGGCGGGGCTGTCAGTGCCGGTGCTGATAGCTGCTGGACGTTACGATGATATCGCACCTCCCGACAATCAGGAGGCAATGCACGATCAGATTGCAGGCAGTGAACTCGTTATGTTCGAAGGGGTCACTTGTTTCTGGTATAGGATCGCAACGCCTATCCCACCGTCATCGAATGGCTGAATTCGCACGATTGAGCGAAGCGATTTCCGGCTCGCATGGCAGGCTGATTCGTTCGTCGGGAGAAAAGGGGGTTTCATAGTATGTCCGGGCTGTTCGCAGCGCCCCGGCAGTCCATGCCCTCCTCCTTGCCCCTTTGGAATGCCGGGGCTTCTTTCATCCGCTGCCCTGGCGGTCAACGTCTGGTGGGAAAGGCGCGGGTCACGCAGAAAGACAGTATCTGCAGGGCCAGAATCGTGACGAACGCCGTCAGTATGCTCAGCGGGGCGTCTGTGAACCACATCAGCGCGAGCGTGAGTAGCAGGCGCCAGGTCACGGCGTGCAGCACCTGTGTCGGTGGGGCGTCATCCAGGAAGCGAAGCATGGCTCCCAGGGTGGACACGGCCAGGGGCAGCGTGAGGAAAAACACCAGGATGCTCATGTCTCGACGATCTCGAGATACCCCTCGGTTGCATACACGCGCAGATGCTGACCCGAGGAGATTCGTTCGGTACATCCTTCCACGTCCACGAGACAGGGAATGTCGTACCCACGTGCGATGGTCCCGGCGTGTGAGAGGCAACTACCCACGCCGACGACCACGGCAGCGGCCCTGGGAAAAAGTGGTGTCCACGCGGGGTCTGTGTGGGGTGCGACGAGAACGTCACCGGCACAGAAGTCTTCGTTCAGCGTGGGATCGAAGATAACGCGTGCCGTGCCCTCGGCGAAACCCGTACTGGCGCACTGGCCTGTCAATCCATCGTGTTCAGGCAAAGGCTCAAGAGCCACGTTGATTGTTTCGGGAGGCTGCGTGCGACAGGCGCGTTGCCAGGCCTGGCGGCGTTCGAGAATCGTCCGCTCGACGTCATGCCAGTCGGTGCGCTTGTGCAACAAGTCCTGAATTTCGTCCCAGTGCAGGTAGAACAGGTCATCGGCGCATCTGAGGCTGCCGTCATAGATAAGCTGCTGTTCCATTGCCTTGATCTTGCGGCGCACGGCGTCGAATCCCATGGTGTGGTAGTAGCGTGTGTTCTCGCGCAGCGCCACGTAGAAACTCGTGCGAGCGATGACGTATTCGACCACCGCGCGCTTGAAGCGCGATTCTATCCGCTGGTGCAACTCATCGCGTGCCGCGAGTCGAAGCGCATGTGCGTCCAGGGGACGATCCGGTTGTTGCGGGGATGCATCGAGGTAGCTACGCAGCATGGCAATGACGGGCGTGGGATCCTCCCGCCAGCGTACGGACATCAATTCCAGTTCACGCACGCAGCGATGTCCGTGAGTCTCGAGGAAGCGCTTCAGCGTGACAACGAATGCATGGTCGCTGTCGAGTTCGCTCACGATGGCTGCCATGCGGGCGGGATCTTTGGTTCGCAGTGCGTCCTCGATGGCGACGTGTTCACGTGCGATGGCCGCCAGCGAGAGTAGGTCTTCCACCATGTCGCGGGACGCCATGGCTTCGTCGCTGCGGCACAGTTCACCGATGCGCTGTTCCGGAAAACCGGGAGCCGCCCAGGCTAGCAGCCGTTTCAGTAGCGACATGAAGAGAAAGTAGCGTCCTGCCGAGATGTTCAGCTGCATGACGTAGTGACCTATCGGGTGCCACGGATGGCTGCCCTGGAACAGTCGCTGCATGGTCGCTAGTGCATCGTAACGTGGGTTGTTCCTCAGACGTGATACCAGCTCCTGAAATCGGGCCAGTCCCCGTGCACCGATGCGGGCCGAACGGTGCCGGAAGGAACCGTTTGCCAGATATGCGATTCCCATGAGCAGGAGAAAGATCGGCAGCCTGCGCCAATCGGGGTCTGCATCGGCTGCATCCATACGCAACATCAACAGGTCGATCAACTGACGATCTGTGAGTTTGAGCGGTACCAGCATACGCGCCATGCGCAGGCTGATGTAACAGCGTCCGTCGATGAATCGAATGAGGCCCGGGAGGATGTGCTCGAACAGATCTACAGACAGCGGCGTGAGCGGATCCTGGAAATTCTCCAGTATGGGTTTGAACACGACCCATTCGCCCTCTATCGAAGTGGCTGTGCTCGCGGATGTCGTGACGGGCCTGGTCTGCAAAAAATACAGCTGCCGGTCCTCGTATGCCCATTCGATGTCTTGATCCTCCCCCTCGGCTTCGGCGATACGAAGCGATGCGCGGGCGATCTCCAGTACCTGGTCGTGGGCGAGACTCGCCTGGGCCTGCAGGTGGCTCGGCACGGGCTGGAGGCGTTCAGCTGTGTCAAGTGTCAGATTCTCGTCGACCTTGAAGCGCTTTCGCGTGGGATGCTGACCGACGATGTCGAGACCGCGATTCACGCGGAACTGGTCTGGCGTTACCCGGCCATCGACGAGCGCGGCACCCAGTCCCCAGACGGATTCGATGATCACCTGATCGGGATAGCGGTTCGTGGGATCGCGCGTGAAGACGACCCCGGCACTGTGCGAGCGGATCATGCGCTGAACGATGACGGCCATCGCAGGTGGCTCGGCGATGCCGGAGTGCTCACGATAGGCAAGGGCCTCGTCGGCCCACAGGGACATCCAGCAGTCCACGATAGCCTCCGGCAGGCGTTCTCGGGAGACGTAGTAGTAGGTTTCGTGTTGACCGGCAAAGCTGGTGCTGACGCCGTCTTCGCCATATGCCGAGCTGCGAACTGCCAGCGGCGGCAACGGTTCGCCCCAGATTGTCTCGATTGCTTCGTCGAGCAGCTCGAGAATCCCGGGATTCAGCACCGGACGAGGGGGACGCTCGGCGTGGGTGTGAGGGAAATGTCGGGCGAAGGCGTCGGTCGTGACGACGATACCTTCCGGAATCTGGCACCCCATGCGATGTAATTCACCTAGCTGCGCGGCCTTTCCGCCCACGAGAGCGGCATCCGAGGCCTGTACTTCAGAAAGGGGACGCAGAAGATCCATCTGTACTCGCAGCAATCGGCACCGATGGGGTGGAGATGTTAAGCCAGCTCCCGTGGTTAGGCGAGCGCTTCCTCCGTATCACCGCCTCGCTCCCGCCGTTTGTCGCCGGTACGCGCACTCAGGGCACGTAGCTGATGAGGTACTGCCAGCATGGCGGGTGTGGTAACCAGAGTCAGCAGGGCGGCGAAGGACAGGCCGGAGACGATTGCCTGTGAAAGCGGCACCCAGAATGAAGACATCATACCGCCATGAATGATCGAGCGGTTGATGAGATCGACGCTGAAGTTGCTGGCGAGCGGTAACAGGCCGAACACCGTCGTGACGGTGGTCAGCACGACTGGTCGCAGACGTTGCGCACCGGTGCGCACGATAAGGGCAATGTAGTCGAGTTCCGGGTGCTCGCGCCGGAGGTGGTTGTATGTATCGATCAGTACGATGTTGTTGTTCACCACGATGCCGGCGAGCGCCACCACGCCGACTCCGGTCAGGATGGTGCTGAATGGCTTGCCGGTGGCCAGAAGACCCAACAGCACGCCGGCCATGGACAGTATGACAGCGAACAGAATGAGCGTGCTCTGGTAGAAACTGTTGAACTGCGTGACCAGCAGCACGAACATCAACAGCAGCGATAACAGAAAGGCCAGTGAGACGAACGCCATGGCTTTGTTCTGTTCTTCGTTGGTGCCGCGAAATTCGATGGTGAGGTCTGGATCGAGGGTTTGGTTTTCGAGCCAGGCCTGGATTTCCCGGACCTTGGTGTCCGCCAGTACACCGGGCGCGACATCGGCCCTGATGTATTCGACCGGCATGCCGTCGATACGTTGAATGGTATCGACGTTGGGTCCGGCTTCCCGACTGACGAAATTCGATATCGGAATCAGCCCCTGTACGGTACTCACCTTCAACTCGTCGAGGGCGGCGATACCGCGTTCGCCGGCCGGATAACGTACGCGGATGTCCACCGCGTCATCTGCTTTGTCGGGCCGGTACTCGCCCACCTTCACACCATTGGTGACCAGCTGCACGGCAATACCGACCTGGGATACGTCCGCCCCGTACAGGGCTGCCTGGGCCCGATCGACGGTCAGCTTCCATTCGATGCCCGGCATGGAGCGTGTATCTTCCAGATCGCGAAGGCCATCGACGCTACTATCGAGATACTGAACCACGCGTTCCACGGCCGGTTCGAGTAAGTCGCGATTGTGAGACGTGAACTGGATTTCGATGGGTTTGCCGCCGTACGGGCCCTGTTCCTGCTTCTTCACTTCCACGACGATGCCGGTAATGGGCGCCGTGCGTTCACGAATCTCCTCGAGGATTTCGGTCCCTGATCGGTCGCGTTCATCCTCCGGATGCAGTTCCACGAAAATCTGGCCGACGTGGTCGAAACCACCATTGCGCGAAGGTCCACCCGGCAGTGTTGTGTACGTATTGATGCCCAGAATGCCCCGCACCTGCAGGATCTGCTCCTCCACCTCACTGACCAGGTCGTTGATCTCGTCGGCCGAGAGATTCCCGCGCGCACGCACGGTGACCTGGGCAAACATGGGTTCCGAATCGGTGAAGTACGTCATGCCCTTGCCGTAGTTAGCGTAAGCCCAGAAGGTGGTGAACAGCACCATCAGCGTGATGGCGAGTGTCAGGGCGGAATAACGCGCACAAAACTCGAGGATGCGTGCATACACGCCGGTAATGGAGCTGAGCTGGGTTGGATCGCCATCCTCGAGTTGTTTCAGCGTATTCATCGCTTTGTCGTCCCGCGACCCGGCTCTCCCGAAGATAGAGCCGAGAGTGGGTCCGAACACCAATGCGTAGAGCAGGGAACCTGAGAGAACGGTGAATACCGTTACAGGCAGAAAGCGCATGAACTTGCCGGATATGCCAGGCCAGAACATCAGCGGCAGAAACGCGGCAAGCGTGGTTGCGATGGAGGCGGTCACCGGCCAGAACATGCGCTTGGCGGCCAGCGCGTAAGCCGAACGGCTGTCGAAGCCCTCCGTCATTTTACGATCGGCATATTCGGTCACCACGATGGCGCCATCGATTAGCATGCCGAGCCCCAGCAACATACCGAACATGACCATGAAGTTGAATGTGTAGCCGAGCAGGTAGATAAAGATGAGCGAGAACAGGAACGAAATGGGGATGCTGAGACCGACGATCACGCCGCTTCGAAAACCCATGGCCGCTACAACGATCACCATGATGAATGCGAGAGCGGTGAATATGTTGCCCTGCAGTTCCGTCACCTGGCTCTGTGCAAAGGGGGCCTGGTCCTGGGAGTAGAAGATGTCCACACGCCCCGGCAGCTTCTTGCGGTGTCGTTCGGCAATAGCTTTCACCGCATCTATGGTGTCGATGATGTTGGCATTGGCGCGCTTGATGACATTCAGTGAGATCGTCTCGTTGCCGTTGACGCGTGCGTAGCTGGTGCGGTCCTTGAATGTGCGGCGGATCGTGGCGATGTCGTCGAGTGTCACCACCGTATCGCCGCTTGCGCGCACCGGCAGATCGAAGATATCGCGCGCTTCCTCGATCACGCTCGGTACCTTTACCGCGAAGCGGCCCTGTCCGGTGTCGAGACTGCCGGCCGGAATCAGCCGGTTGTTGCGCATGATGGTAGAAATGAGCTCTTCATTGGAAATCTGATAAGCCTCGAGCTCGCGCGGATTGATCACGGCTTCGAGCAGCTCCTCGCGGTGACCCTGGATCTCTGCGTCCAGCACATTGGGTATGCCCTCGATGGCATCCCGTAGCTCGATGGCGAGGTTGTAGAGCACCCGTTCAGGAACGTCCTCGCCCACCAGGTTGACCTGGAGGATCGGGAAGTCGTCGGTGTTCGCCTCACGGACGATGGGTTCTTCTGCGGTGCTCGGTAGTTCCGGTTTAGTACGATCGACCGCCTCGCGTACATCCATCAGGGCGGTGTCGAGATCGTAGTCTGCATCGAACTCCACCATCACCGTGCCGAAGCCCTCGGAGGCATACGAGGTGAACTCCTTCACGCCCTCTACGGTGCGCAGCTCGATTTCGAGCGGCATTGCCAGCAGGCGTTCGGCATCCTCGGGGGAGATGCCCTCGTGCAGGATATTGATGATGAAAAACGGCACCTCGATGCGAGGGTCGTTTTCCACCGGGATGGCTGCACGGGCGATTAGACCGGCGATCACCACCATCGCCATGATCAGCAGGGTGGTGCGTGCCCGGTTGATGGCCGCGTCGATGAAAGAGTTCATGGCTTCGTCGTCTCAGACGATCAGTGGCCGGTGTAGGGGCCCAAGGGCGTTTCCACGCTGAGTGTACGCGAGAGACTCGACTGTGGCGGTGGTGCTTCCGCATGCATCTCGAGGCTGGCCTCGAATTCGATTTCCACGGTCTCACCCGGCATCACCAGTTCCTGGCCCACGGTGATCAGCGTGGTCACTTCCGGCAGACCGCTCACCCACACACCGTCGTGGTCATCGCGAACCATGTCCACGATGTAGAATTCCACCACGCTGCGTTCATTGATCGTGCGAACCCCGATCTGGCCTTCGTCATCGAGGGCGAACAACGATGGGCTGATTTTTTGGGCCATTACCTCGTTGACGGGAATGCTGAACTCGGTGGTGATGCCGCTGCGCAGCATAAAGTCCGAATTCGGGATCTGCACCTCGATCGCGTACGTTCGCGTTGCGGGATCGCTCTGCTGGCCGATGAAGGTGATGGGGCCGCTCACTGTCCGGCCATCGGACAGTTTGCCGGTGGCGGTTTGCGCGAGCGTCACGTTGAGCACATCACGTTCCGATACGCGGCCGATGAGCAACATGGGATCCAGGTCGACCAGCGTGACACAACCCGCGCCGGGTGTCAGGTAGTCACCCACGTTCTGGTGCAGGTCTTCGACGATGCCAGAAAACGGTGCGCGAATGCGCGTGCGTTCCACATCCAGCTGGCGGCGCTTGACCTGGGCCTGTGCCGAGGCCAGGCGTGCACGTGTCTGGGCGATGGCGGTCTCGGACTGGAAGCCCTTTTCTTTGAGTTCCAGGCTGCCCTGATATTCGATGCGCGCCTGCCTGAGCGCTTCCTGCGCTTCCGTGAGACCCGCAATACGATCGTCAACGGACACGCGGCACAGCAGATCACCTTCGTCGACGACGGTTCCGCGCTCCACGGGCCGTTCGACGACACGCCCTGCGATCTCGCTACGCACCTGAACCGTACGCTTGTTTTCGGTTTTTCCGCGCACGAGCACCTGTTGAAACTGGGGTTCGGCGTGAATCACCCTGGCACGTACCCGGGTGGGAGTCCGATCTTCGCTCTTCACCGTGCTTTCGCGATTCTGCTCTGCTAGCGTCGTGTGTTCGGGCAGTTCGCTGGAGTTCCATTGGCCGGAGACCAGCCACGCAGCGAGCGCAATAGCGATGACGAGGGCAGTGAAATATGTGGTGCGCATAGAGATTCCGTGATGGGTCACGGCCGCTTCCCTGGGGCCGTGAAAAGTGCTACCGATGGTAACACATCGTTTGGCCGGGTGTGAACCATCTACCCACGGCCGATTAGCCGAACATAGCGCTGATCGGAGCATATTTTCGTGACCCAGCGCATAAACGGCGCGGAATCAGGCAGATGCGCTGGGCCGAGTCTCCATGCGCTGGTACCAGGCGTGCAGGTTGGCCAGCCCCTCGTCGTACGGTTGGCCGATGGTCTTGCCGAAGGCGAGGAAACAGAACAGCAACACATCGGCGAGGCTCACTGAGTCACCGGCGATGAACTCGCGTCCGGAGATGAGCCCGTCGAGCCAACCCAGTCTTTCGCGCGCGATCTGCTTGAGGCCTTCCGCGGCCTCCGGAATCGTGCTGATACGATCCTTGAACAGGGGCAACCCTTCCGCGTAGCGGAAGCCGTTGGCCATGTTTTCGCAGATATTGAGGTCTACTCGCCGTGTCCACATACGGGTGGCGGCACGCTGTTCCGGCGAATCGCCTATCAGCGAGGCACCCGGACCGACTTCGTCGAGATATTCGCAGATTGCGGTAATCTCGGATAGGTTACTCCCGTCGTCGAGTTCCAGGCACGGCATCTGACCGGCCGGATTCTTGGACATGTATTGCGCCTGGCGGTTTTCGCCGGCCATGATGTCTATTTCGACGGTGTCGAGGTCCATGCCCTTCTCGGCTGCGAACATGCGCACTACCTGTGGATTCGGGCCCAGTGAATTATAGAACTTCATGCATCTCTCCCTAAGGTTGCTCGTCATAACGCGTTTGAGCTCACGCAGGATTACTACATCAGGGTTAATTCTCACGCGCCGGCAGGGTAGCAACTGCGGCACCGGCATGCCACCGCTGTGCGACGGCATCGTGAGGCGGTCCGGGTCGTCCCGGTTTACCACTCGCCGATGTTTTGCATCGATTCCCAGGGTTGTGAGGGTGGCAGCGCGTCCCCTTTCTGGAGCAGCTCCACGGAAATGCCGTCAGGGGAACGTACGAAAGCCATGCGTCCGTCGCGGGGAGGCCGGTTGATGGTCACACCTGCATCCATCATGTGCTGGCACAGGGCATAGATGTCGTCTACCTCGTAAGCGAGGTGTCCGAAGTTGCGCCCGCCGTCGTACGGTTGCGGGTCCCAGTTGTAGGTCAATTCGACCTGTGCGCTCTCGTCACCGGGGGCGGCCAGAAACACCAGCGTGAATCGTCCGGCTTCCACCTCGAAACGGCGCAGTTCCGTGAGGCCCAGTTGGCCGCAGTAGAATTCGATGGACGCATCGAGGTCGCTGACGCGCACCATCGTGTGTAGATATTTCATGTATCGAGTCGCAAATGTTTATTGGACCGGCATTCTACAGGACAAAAAAAACCCGCTTGAAGCGGGGTTGGTCAGTTTGGTCACAAGGTCTCTTTGGGGAGTTGGGGTATTTGGTCCTTCCAGTGCGTCGCAGTCCTATAGCGCCATAAACGAGGCGATGCTGGCCGCCAGGGTGAGAAGAGCGCCGAGGAGTAGCGCGCTTTCACCCCGCGTGAGCGGCGCTTCGTAATCGATGGTGTTTTCGTGAACCCGCACGCCGTAATCCTTATCTCCTGCGAAGATCTCCCAGATGTCTTCTGGCGCTGCGACCGCAATACATGTCAAGAGCGCACGATTTGCATACTAGGGGGGAATGCTGAAACCAGTTCAGAGTACATATGGAAGCATTATGGAATCGACAAAGGCAGATATGTTGACTGTTCGCGCGTTATCCAGCGTGCGTTCGCTTGAGTAACATCGCTCATGCACCGTGGCGGAACCAGCGAATGAGGACGCTTGGATGAATGAAGGCTTCTGGATGACGACGCGACACTGTGTATGGTTGGTGCTTCTCCTGTATGCGGCTGGTTGTGTCGTCAACCCGGTAACGGGCGAGCGGGAAGTAGGCTGGGTCTCCACCGAGAGCCAGATTTCCATAGGCAAACGCCAGTATGGGCCCGCCCAGCAGATGCAGGGTGGCCGCTATGTTGTCGATCCGCAGGTACTGGGTTACGTTTCGGCCGTCGGGCAGCGAGTGTCGAAATTCTCTCCTGTGGATCTGCCTTTTGAATTCGTCGTACTCAACAATTCGCTACCCAACGCCTGGGCACTGCCGGGTGGCAAGATCGCGATCAACCGTGGGTTGCTGGTGGAACTCGAGACAGAGGCCGAGCTCGCCTCCGTACTCGGGCATGAGATCGTGCATGCAGCAGCCCGCCACGGTGCCCAGTACATCGAGCGGGGGGCGTTCCTCCAAGGGGCGGTAGTCGCGGTGGCCATCGGTGCGATCGCTACGGATTACGGGCAGGCGCTGCTACAAGGTGCGCAGGTGGCCGCCGGACTCATCAATCAGAAGTATGGCCGCGATGCGGAACGTGAATCGGACCTTTACGGTACCCGCTTCATGGCTCAGGCCGGATACGATCCGCAAGCCTCCGTATCGCTGCAGGAGACCTTCGTGCGCCTGTCCGGAGACCGCTCCGAGGGCTGGTCGAGGGGCCTGTTCGCCAGCCACCCGCCTTCTCGTGAAAGGGTGCGCAACAATCGCGTCACGGTCGATCAACTGCGCGCCGAGGGCTTTGAGAACGGCGAAATCGGGCGGGATCGGCATCGCCGGGCGATAGCGACCCTGGTGCGGGACAAGGTTGCCTACGACGAATTCGACCAGGCCCGTGCGCTTCTGTCGGATGATGAGGTGCAGGTCGCTCTCGAAAAGATCCGCAATGCGATCGGAATGCAGAATGCGGAGCCGGAGTTTCACGCCTTGCGTGGCCACATACGTCTCAGCCAGGAGCGGTGGGCCGACGCTGTCACGAACTACGACCGGGCTGTGGCGCGATACGATGGCATGTTCTCTTACTACGTCGGTCGCGGACTGGCCCATGCCGGACTCGGGCAGCGCGGCTTGGCGAAAACCGATCTGACGCGCTCCCTCGAACTGTTGCCGACAGCCATTGCTCATCTTGAACTCGGCAAGATCGCCGAGGCCGACGCCGATCTGGATGCGGCAGTGGATCACTTCGAGGAGGCCGCAGGAGGTAAAGGTAAGACGGCCACCGAGGCGCGTGCCAATCTGGTGCGTGTTGATCTGCCGCGCCGCCCGGACCGCTACCTTCGAACGTCGCTGAGCCTCGATGACGATGGTCGTGTCGTGATGCAGGTGGTCAACAGCACGGCCATCGACCTGGGCGATCTGACATTCGAAGTGGAGGTTGGATACGCTTCGGGTGAGCGCGTGTTTCATCCCACGATCGGTGTGCTGAACGCCAACACCTCGCAGCTCGTGCTGGTCAGTGATCGCAAGGAGCAGATCAAGTCCGGTGCGGCGCGTGTTGTTTCCGCCGCCGCCCACACTGACTGAGGCTTGGCGCCGGTGTTATTCGTCGTTGTTTTCGAAGATACAGCTCTTGGTGTATTCGGTCGCGTCGTTGACGCTCCAATCACCCTTCGGTTTCTCCTTCATCTACTCGCACCAGGCCTTACTACCTGGTTCGGGTGCACAGACACCGAGTAATACCGACAGGAGAATAGCGGCGAGAAATCTCAGCAACATGAACAGTCCCCAGAAACGATGGAAATATAGTGTGTGGAAATGGCAGTTTAGCGTCGATCATGGGGTCGTGAAGTCGGATGACCAGACCGAGAGCAAGCGGTAAGAAAGGTAGGCGACGGCGAACGTGAGAAAGGCCAGAGAACCCGCGAGCAGCCAGTAGTAGGCTCGGGCGAACCTCACGCGAAGGCGCGCCACCAGACCGGCATCCTGGGGCACTGGGGGAGGTACCTCACGAAAGGAAACGATGAAACTGAAAATGGCCAGCGACCAGAGTACGCCGAGCAGTGCGGGGATGGTGTATCGCTCGGGTGCTTCGCCGCGTAGCGCCTCGATGTCGAGTGCCGATACGAGGAACAGGGCGGCGAATGCGAAAGCTGCTGCCAGCGGGACGTACCTCAAGGGTGTGAGAGGACGTGCGATGCACTGCAGTCGCTCGAGCGGATCGCGAGGCTCCGTCGGACCCGTCACTCCAGCCCCTGAATCATCACGGCGTTACTGGTCGACGCCGCGAACCGGTGGCGTGCCAACTGCTGGTATGCAGGAGAGTCGTACCAAGTGCGGGCGGCGTGGGCGTCCGGGAACTCCAGCAGCACCGTGCGGGTGTGCGGCCAGGTTCCTTCGAGTAGGATCGGATCTTCATCCACGCTGAGCACCTTGCCGCCGTGGTGGCCGAAGATCTCCATGAACCCAGCCTCGTACTGGCCGTAACGCCCGCGATCCTCGATGTCGATCTGTACGACGAAATATACGGCCATATGGCTCCTCCTCATTCAGTGACCAGTGGCATCCAGACGATACAGATAACCGGGTAGCGTTGTATCGTCGTGGCGCCGATAGGAGTCGAGGTGGCTGTGGCGGGCGAATCCGAGCTTCTCCAGTACCCGTATGGAGGCCAAGTTTATGGTCAACAGATCTGCTCAGACGTGCGGGACAGGGAGTTTGCGAAACGCATAGTCGATCATCAATACCGCAGCCGCAGTCGCGAAACCACGGCTGCAGTGTGCTCGACCGATTGCGGCACCGATTTCTACGCGTTCTTCCTCAACACGCATGAGGCCGATCGATCCGACGCTGTGGATCGAACCTCTCGGTACGATGGCCCAGCGCAATGCCGTGTGGTCTCTGACGGCTTGCCTATGGGCGTTGAGCCATTCGAAACACACATCTATGGAGGCCGGCGTGGGATCGCCGGTGAGGTGAGCGGATTCGCGGTCGCCCAGATGCTCGAACCAGGCGGGTACGTCGCGTTCCAGGAACTCGCGCAAGTACACCAACTCGCTCTCGAGCTGCGGCAGGGATGCTGGAAAGGCCGTCATCTACACTATTGTATGTAGTAGCCGGCGACGCGCCATTGTCCATCGGCTTCCTGCATGCTTGTGACTGTCTCCGTGGCCGCCTGTTTATGTTGGAAACTGGTGGCGAACTGGAATACCACGTAGTGGCCGTCAGGTGCGCCGGGCAGTGATTTTTTGTGTGTGGCGGTGCTGCGCACGCGCGAAACCAGGGTTCCGAAGGATGGGCGGGCAGAACGCAGGGCCTGTTCCCACTGAGATTGTGTGACACGTTCACGAAAGAGCGCCGCGCCGCCGGACCAGCTGCGAGCGTATTCACCAGCGTCGATGAGCGCGAGCCAGGTGAGAGTGTTTTGTTCAGCGAACTCGATCTGGTCGTTGGCTTGTACGGGAGCGCAGAGGCAGAAGGCAATGAGGGCGATGGCCGGTAGCGGTTGCAGGCCTATGACGGATGATGTCTTCATAGTCGTCTACCCGGTAGCGGCATGTTTTTATATGGTGCTCCGTCGCAGTAGGCTTGATTATCCATCGATGCGTGCCGTTGTGCATCCCTTACGTGTCAGCGAGATCTTCGTTTGGCCGAGTGGCGCGCATCGGAGGTATGTTTGTTATCGAAGCGAAACTGTCCGGTTACCAGAGCCATCAGCCGCTGGCGGGCTGTTTCGTCCATTACATCGTGCCCCTCCCAGAGTTGCGTGGATTCTGCGTGATAGGTCGTGGCCACCGCAATGTCCCCGGGCGTGCTGGTGGAGGCGGTATCCTAGCCGGAGTTCCGCAGGATCTGATGTTGGCGTGAGGCTGAACCAGC
>DCWG01000109.1:42076-49254 GCA_002327525.1 Gammaproteobacteria bacterium UBA2168
CCAGCCGATGAACAGCTCGGGCATCCGAGACACGGAAGCGTCGCAGTGCCGGCGCGTTGTACGAATACTGGCGTCACGTTTCGTTCTCGTCATGAAACGTCACTTCACCGGTCTGAAGTGAGTACTCGGCACCCACCACCAGCATATCGCCCCGCGCCACGAGATCGCTGAGGAAGGACGAACCTGCCGTCAGACTGTCTATCGAAGCCTCCACGTTGGCCCGGACAGCGCGGCGCAACAGAGCATCATCGATATCGACATCATTCAACTGTGTGAGCGCTTCGACGGTGGGCCTGATGCGGCCCGTGATCGAGCGCAGATTGGGTGACCGGGAAGTCGCCGGGTTGCGCAGCTCATCGAGAGCCGCGCGGACCGCACCACACTGTTCGTGACCGAGAACGACGACGAGGCGCACACCGAAACTCTCGGCCGCGAACTCGACGCTGCCGATACCCGGGGGCGTGACGACATTGCCAGCCACGCGGATCACGAATAGCTCACCCAGCCCCTGATCGAAAATCAGTTCCACCGGTACCCGCGAGTCGGAACAGCCGAGCACGATGGCGAAGGGCATCTGCCCGTCGATCAGATCCCGGCGGCGGGACGGGTGGATTTGGCTGTCTATACTGGGTTCTCCGCTGGCGAAGCGCCGATTACCCTCGCGCAGTCGCAGAAGTGCCTGTTTTGCCGAATTCACGGGCACTAATGCTAGTCCAAGTGTTCCGAGTTAGCGAGTTGGACTACTTTTCGGTCACGCCATTCGCTGTCGTGTTCGAGCGTTGTGATACTGCCGGAGCCTGTGGGAAAAACCACGCTGCCGACGGCGATTTCGCGAAGTAGCGAGGGTTCCGATCCGAAGAGATATTTGTCGAAGTGAGTATTCGAAGTGGCACCCGAGCGTAACGTGAGGGTGCCGGTCAGTTTCGAAGCATCGCGAATGCGGTTTGCCGGCTCGGCTCAACTCAACTCATGTACTTCTCGATGCGCGAGGAAGGTATCCAGATCAGCATGATCAAGAGTATGGCCGCCTGCAGAACGTGCCAGAACACCGAGATGAGGTAGACCCCCGACACCAGCGGCGTGCTCAGCGAAAAGGCGTTCAACAGGGCCAGAGTAATGATGCCCGTCCCGAGCGCCGTAGCGTTTGAGCCCCACGATTCCGATTGCCTGGGTGCGATCGACAGCGATGTATCCGTCGAGGTTTTCGAGATTCGCGGCGCGTTCAAGGATGGCTGCTTCAATGCCGAACTACTGCGGGAGCGCGCGCAGAATGTCGACACAGTGGGCGATGTCGGGTTGACGCAGTGTTCGAATGGTCGTCAAAAGGGTACTCGGAGCATGCCTGGGTCTGCCTGCACACGGCCTCCGCTCGACAGGTCGATCGAAAAAAACACGAAAGCGCGGTACAGCTGGAGTAACAAGGCGGCGTGCAGGGTGTGGCGGTCTGTCGTAGGATTGGAGCGGGGCGGGGATCAATGGCGAGAGGGAGTGCTTATGTTTCGAGGAATCATTGCGCGAGGAGTGCTTGCCGGTATTAGCCTGTCGTTGGTCGCTGGGTGTGCGGAACCGGTCATAGTGATACCCGGCGGCGAACTGTCCGGGACGGTCGTGGAGCCTCCTGCCGAGTGGCTCGATGTGCCTGAGACCATTCAGCTCGAAACCCGTCCAGGCAAACCCTACTCTATCAACATCTGGGCGCTCGGCGTCGGTCGCGATCTGTACATCGCGACGAGTGCCGGGGGTACCACCTGGTCGTCATTCATCGAGGCGGATCCACATGTACGCGTTCGGATGGGGAAGACGCTGTACCAACTGCGCGCAACGGAAATATATGATCTCGAGGAACGCGGCCGTGTCGGAGCTGGCTACGTCGCCAAATACGATGTAGATGTGGAAGACAATTGGGTGAGTAGTGGTTTGGTGCTTCGCCTGGACAGGCGCTGACAACGCGGGGCTGGCAGGAAGGCGAATGTGCTGCCTACGCAATAGAGTTGCGCCGCTGACCGACAAGTAGTTGCTCGTTTTGAAATCGAGTGTGTATTGCTGATGAGTGTCAGTGATGCAATGACTTTCGCATGTTCATTACGTGCGCAGCTGTCAGCACCAGCGCGCCTGCCACCGTGGCCGCTACTTCACCTGCGTCGCCGAACAGATGCATGATGCCAAGTAACATCAGGCAGAGACCTGCCGTGCCCACCGCAACGATGTTCCCATGTCCGTGCCGGCGGTAGCCGAAAACGAGTGCCACCACACTTATCGGCATGCCGAGAACGAGCAGAAACGCATGAAACAGCTCGTGTGATTCGAACAACAAACCGCCGAGCGTGGGCAGCACCACCAGCGCCAACGGTATGGCCAGGCAGTGAACCAGGCAGATGCCCGAGAGAACGATGGCGATGCGATCCAGTTTCTGCACGCTGTGTTTGAGCCGCGCTGGCCTGCCGATTCCGGCTCCGTCCTAAAAAAGGCGCGACACCTTAACAGAATCTCCTCAGCCGCGGCAGCGGGGTGGATTGCCCTGTGCCGCCGCGTGGCGCTCCGCGGCACGCCAGACACGCAGTGTGTTGTCGCCAAGGATCTTGGTGATATCACCGTCGTCGTAGCCCCGTGTGCGAAGTCCGGCAATCAGGTTGGGATAGCTTGCGACATCCTCGAGCCCGACGGGCAGGGTGTCGTCAACCCCGTCGTAGTCCGAACCGATTCCGACTGCATCGATGCCGGCGGCTTCCACCGCACGGTCGATGTGGTCGAGTACGTCTTCGAGGGTCGCATAGGGATAAGGATGATCCTCGCGGTAACCTTGCATGAAGGCGAGCAGGCGTGGATCGTTCTGGGGGATGTCGTTGTTGAAGGCGTAGGCCAGCGCCTCCCGTTGCAGTTCCGTCGACCAGGCACGTGCCTCATCGGTCAGAAATCCACTTCCGTAGTTGATTTGAATGACGCCCCCGGCGCTTCCGAGGGCTGCCACCATCTCGTCGCTCATGTTGCGCTCGAAACCGGGCGTGAAGTGGCGCATGGATGAGTGGGTGGCGATGACGGGAACCGCACTGAGGTCCAGAACCTGCCAGAACGCATCGTCTGAGATGTGAGAAACATCGATCATCACGCCCGTATCGTTCATGGCCTTGATCAGCTTCCTGCCAAAAGATGAGAGCCCCTGCCAACGTCTGAAGTCGTCATAGGAAGAATCTGAAATGTGGTTGGCCTTGCTGTGGGTGAGTGTGATGTAACGGATGCCGCGCTGGTAGAAGTGCTGCAGGTTCTGGACCTCGCCTGCAACTGGCCCACCGTTTTCCATGCCCATGGGCATGGACACCAGTCCGCGCCTCTTCTGGGCGAGGATGTCCGCCGCGCAGGTGGCGACGGCGAATTTATCGGGATGCAGGCGCTCGAGATCCTCCACCCCGTCGATCAGTTTGTTGGCCAGAACGCCCGCTCCCCCGTTCTCGTCGACGCTTGCAGGGATGTAGATGGACATGAACATAGCATCCAGTCCACCGGCCCGTGCGCGCGGATAGTCGAAATCACCGTCCGGAGTGGACACCGATACGTCCTGTGGCTTGCGCTCGAGCCGGAAGGGAACATCGATATGGGTATCGATCACGACGGCATCCTGTGCGAGTTGCGTTGGCGTGGTCACGCAACCCGCCAGGCCCAGCACCGGAGCGGCCAGACAGAGAGAAAGGCGCCTATTCAACTCGCCACCCGTACGATGCGTTTGCCGGTATTGCCACCTGCCAGCAGGTCGACGAAGGCACGCGGTGCTGAATCGAGACCGTCGAATTGGTCCTGCCAGGCAACCAGCTGGCCCTGTTCGAGCCACTCCAACATGACGTTTCTGGCCGCTTCGTATTGGTCGAGGAAATCGAACACGAGAAAACCCTGCATGGTGAGACGTTTGTTCACCAGCAAGCCTGGTACGCCGCGGGGTCCGGGAGCCGGATTGGTGGTATCGTACTGGGATACCACCCCGCAGCACACGATGCGGCCGTTCTCGTTCATGCGAAACAACGCGGTGCCCAGCACGTCGCCGCCCGTGTTGTCAAAGTACACGTCTATGCCCTCCGGGCAGGCTTCCTTTAGCATCTGGCGAAAGTTGTCCTCCCGGTAGTTTACGGCTGCATCGAAGCCGAGTTCGCTTACCAGACGGTCGCACTTGGCATCGCTGCCCGCGATGCCTACGGCTCGACAGCCGTGGATGCGCGCCATCTGACCGACGAGATGGCCCACCGCCCCGGCCGCGGCGGACACTACCAGCGTCTCTCCGGCCTTCGGTTTGCCGATCTCGAACAGGCCAAAGTACGCCGTCAGTCCGGTGCCGCCAAGGACGCCGAGATAGGCGGCTGGATCTTCGATATCCGGCAGGGGTGAGAGCAGACGGGTGTCGTGTGCGGCATATTCCTGCCAACCCGAGGGGGCGGAAACCAGGTCACCTTCCTTGTAGGCCGGATCGTTCGAGGACACTATGCGTGAGACGGTCGATCCGTTCATGACGATACCGGTGCGCGGGGCTCCGGCATAGCTGGCGCTACCCTGTAGGCCAGCGCGGGCACCCGCATCGATGGAGATGGCCAGGGTTTGGCAGAGCGCCTGACCATCACCGGGTTCCGGCATGGAGCCGTCCTCGGCACGAAAATGATCCTCGGCAAGAGCGCCGGTGGGAAGCGAGTCGATCAGAATCTGGCGATTGCTCATGTCGAATACCTGTACGGCGAAACATGCAGTCTACGTGCGGCTTTCGCGAAACTGAAACCTCAGGCAGACTTTCTAACCCTCGCTGTACACGAGAGACGAAGATGACCGTCATCAAACAGGACGATCTGATACAGAGCATTGCAGATGCATTGCAGTTCATCTCCTACTACCACCCGGTGGACTTCATCCGCGCGATGCGGGAGGCATACGAGTGCGAGGAATCGCCCGCCGCCCGGGCCGCGCTTCAGCAGGTGCTGGTCAACTCGCGCATGTGCGCGCTCGGTAAACGCCCCATCTGTCAGGATACGGGTATCGTCATCGCGTTTGTCGAGATCGGTATGGATGTCCGCTGGGATGCCGATATGAGTGTGGAGCAGATGATCAATGAGGGGGTGCGGCGTGGGTACGCGAATCCTGACAATGTGCTGCGCGGTTCGGTGCTTGAAGATCCGGACGGTGCGCGCGCCAACACTGGGGACAACTCACCGGCCGTGATCTACACGCGCGTGGTTCCGGGTGACGAGCTCAACATTGAAGTAGCCGCCAAGGGTGGCGGTAGTGAGGCCAAGGCCAAGTTCGCGATGCTGAATCCCAGCGACTCGGTCGTGGACTGGATCCTGGATGTTGTCCCGACCATGGGTGCGGGCTGGTGCCCGCCGGGCATGCTAGGGGTCGGCATCGGCGGTACGCCGGAAAAGGCCATGCTGCTCGCCAAGGAATCCCTCATGGAACCCATCGACATGCATGAGTTACAGGAGAGGGGGCCAGCCAACCGGGCGGAAGAACTACGTGTGGAGCTGTTCGAGAAAGTGAACGCGCTCGGTATCGGTGCGCAGGGACTCGGGGGCCTGACCACGGTACTAGATGTGAAGGTACGCGAGTATGCAACCCATGCGGCCAACAAACCGGTGGCCGTCATCCCAAGCTGTTCCGCCACACGGCACGTACATTTCTCCCTCGACGGATCGGGTCCGGCGGAATTCGAAGCGCCGGATCTGTCAGAGTGGCCGGACATCGACTTCGAGCTCGGCGAAGACGTACGCCGTGTCGATTTAGAAACGCTTACACGCTCGGAGATGCACACCTGGAAGGCAGGCGATACGCTGCTCCTGTCCGGACGCATCCTCACCGGCCGGGATGCGGCGCACAAGAAAATCGTTGACCTCATCGAGCAGGGTGTGGACCTGCCCGTGGACTTCGCGGATCGCATCATCTATTACGTGGGTCCTGTGGATCCCGTGCGCGATGAGGCGGTTGGACCGGCCGGCCCGACTACCGCCACGCGCATGGACAAGTTCACGCGCACCATGCTCGAGCGGACCGGGCTGATGGGTATGATCGGCAAGGCCGAACGCGGACCGGCGGCCGTCGACGCGATCCGGGACAATCAGGCTGTATCGCTGATTGCCGTTGGTGGGGCTGCGTATCTGGTTTCGAAAGCCATCACCAAATCGACACTGCTTGCCTTCCCGGAACTCGGCATGGAGGCGATCTACGAGTTCGAGATAGAGGACATGCCGGTCACGGTCGCCGTGGACTCCACTGGCGAGTCAGTGCATCGTGAGGGCCCGAAAAGGTGGTCGGCGAAAATCGCGGAACGAATCGAGGCGACATCCATCTGATATTACGAAACACCATAAGACACAAGGGAGGAGTGCTCATGCTCAACCGCAGAAAACTGCTAGCAGGAACCGCCATCGGAGCGGCGGGGTTCACGCTGCCACGAACCGTCTTTGCCGACGGGCACGCTCAGGCAATGAAGGCCTCTGCGCTGATCTACATCACGCCGATACAGACGAGCGGCGCGGAGAGCGGCTGCCAGGCCGAGGTTTGGTTCGCAGCGCTCGATGGCGACATGTACGTGGTGACGTCGTTAGAGACATGGCGCGCGCAAGCCGTGCGCGAGGGTTTGACGTCGGCGCGAGTGTGGATCGGCGATGTGGGCCCGTGGAAAGGATCCAACGGCGGGTACAAGGCGCTGCCGCGCGTGGAGACCATGGCTGCGTACACCACCGATACTGCGACACAGGAGCGTGTGCTCGCAGTGATGGGCGCTAAGTACTCACGAGAGTGGGGCATGTGGGGCCCGCGCTTTCGCAATGGTCTGGCGGATGGATCGCGCGTCATGTTGAGATACCGTCTCCTGTGATCACACAACGCTTCGAGAGAACAAACCCGACGACCCTGAAGGGCAGAGGAGGAACCCCGTGGCTTTTGAGAACATCATCTACGAGCTAGAAGATGGCATCGCAACCATCACCTTCAACCGGCCGGAGATGCTGAACGCATTCGATGGAATCATGTTTCGTGAATTCATGGAGGCCTTCGATCTCACAGACACCGACGATGATGTGGGGGCTGTAATCATCACCGGTGCGGGCCGTGGTTTCTGTGCGGGTGCGGATCTGTCCCGGGGGGATGCCACCTGGGAGGGTCACGAAGAAGCGCTGGAGAAGTCGAAGAAAGGTGACGGCGGAGGCGAA
>DCWG01000093.1:0-29058 GCA_002327525.1 Gammaproteobacteria bacterium UBA2168
GAGCGGGAAGCCGACACCTGAACCCGATCACGGAATCACACACCTGGCCGAATTGCCCGATCTCGTTCCCGGGTGAGCATCGGCAGCGGCGCAACGGCGTGGCGGGTTACGGGCTCAAAGATCTGTAGCGTGACGCTGTACCGTCGCTAATCACCATCTTGCACTCGCTTTCGACGATCGATCGCATGGACATGGGCAGTGGGCGCGGCGATGGCTCATGCGCGGTTGGATGCACCGTTTGCTCGCGCGTCTACAGCACCCGGAAAAGTGGATGTGATCGGAGTAACATCGGGCATGAGGACGAACGATGTACAAGCTGATCACGATCCTGGCTCTGGCCCTGGCCCTGGCCATAGCCCATAGCGCTCAGATCACGGCGGCTGCCGAGCGTAGCGTCTGGCTGGTGGATCTGGATGGCGCGGTCGGACCCGCCAGTGCGGATCTGGTTATCCGGAGTATCGAAGAGGCCGGTGAGGCGGGCGCGGTCGCAATTGTCATTCGCATGGACACGCCCGGCGGTCTCGATCTCGCCATGCGCGATATCGTCAAGGCCATTCTCGGTGCGCGCCTACCGGTGATTACCTATGTCTCCCCGGGCGGTGCGCGTGCGGCGAGCGCTGGCACCTACATCACGTACGCCAGCCATTTTGTCGCCATGGCCCCGGCTACCAATATTGGATCTTCGACGCCCGTCAGCATCGCACCGTCCGTGCCCAGTGCTCCCTCGCCATTGGGTGGCGACGACGAGGAAGAGGATTCCAAACCAGCGCCGGATACACCCGATGCGATGACCCGCAAAATCATCAACGACGCGGTGGCCTACCTGCAGAGCCTGGCGGAGTTACGCGGCCGAAACATCGAGTGGGCTGAGGAGACGGTACGCGAGGGGGCCAATCTGCGGGCGAGCGAGGCGCTTGAGAAGAACGTGATCGATTTGATAGCAGCCGATCTAGGGGAACTGCTTGAGGCTCTGGATGGACGCGAGGTGGAGCTGGACGGGCGCACCGTTCAACTAGCGACGGCGGGAGCGGTGGTAGAGCGTGTGGAGACCGACTGGCGCCATGAGCTTCTGACCGTGATCACGGATCCGTCCATCGCCTATGGTCTGCTGCTGGTGGGTTTCTATGGCCTGATCCTCGAGTTCTACAACCCGGGTATGGTGTTTCCGTCGGTGCTGGGCGTGATCTGCCTGCTGCTCGGTGCCTACGGTCTGCAGATGCTGCCCATCAACTATGTCGGGCTCGCGCTGATCGTGGTGGGCATCGGGCTCATGATCGCGGAGGTGTTTTCGCCTAGTTTCGGTGTGCTCGGCATCGGTGGCGTGGTGGCGTTCGTGTTCGGATCGATTATGCTCATCGACAGTGATCTGCCGGGTTATCAGTTGCCCATTCCCATCATCGCTGGTTTCGCGCTGTCTACCGGTCTGCTCGCGTTTCTCGCCGTGGGCGCAGCGGTGCGTGCGCGGAGCAGCGATATGATGAGCGGTGTGGAAGCCATGGTCGGTGGGGAGGCGCGCGCGCTCGGCAGCTTCGAAGGCACCGGCCGTGTCTGGGCGTTCGGTGAGAACTGGGTCGCGCAGAGCGAGGAACCAGTGGAGGAAGGCAGCATGGTCCGCATCAATGAGGTGGACGGACTGAAGCTAATCGTTGAACCCATTCAGGAGGACTGACCATGGAAGTGGCCACCATCATCGTACTTGGCGTCGTCGTCTCGCTGCTCGCGAGCGCGCTCCGGATTCTGCGGGAATATGAGCGGGGTGTGGTGTTCATGCTGGGCCGCTTCTACAAAGTGAAAGGTCCGGGGCTGGTGATCATCATTCCGATTCTGCAGCAGATGGTGCGTGTCGATCTCAGGACCATCGTGCTCGACATCCCGACGCAGGATCTCATCACGCGAGACAATGTCTCGGTCAAGGTCAACGCAGTGCTCTACTTCCGGGTGGTGGATTCGGAGCGGGCCATCATCAATGTCGAGAATTACATGGAGGCGACGGGGCAACTGGCACAGACCACCTTGCGCTCGGTGCTTGGTCAGCACGAACTCGACGAGCTGCTCGCCGAACGGGAACGTCTGAATCATGACGTTCAGCAGATTCTCGATCAGCAGACGGATCAATGGGGCATCAAGGTGTCTAATGTCGAGATCAAGCACGTCGATATCGACGAAAGCATGGTCCGCGCAATCGCCAAGCAGGCGGAGGCGGAACGGGAACGAAGAGCCAAAATCATCCACGCCGAGGGCGAGCAGCAAGCGGCAGAGAAACTCGTTGAGGCGGCCCAGCAACTCAGCCAGCAGACGGGTTCCATGCAGCTGCGTTATCTGCAGACGCTGACCGAGATCGCCGGAGAGAAGAGTTCCACGATCGTCTTCCCATTGCCGCTGGATATAATGGAGGGCCTGAAGGCGTTGCTGCCCGCGACGCAGGACGGATCCGACGACAAGCAGTAGCCCATAGCCGTCTTACAGACAGTCAGGGATGTCCTGCGTCCCCAAGGCAGAGTTTTCTATGGATGGTGGATAGTCGCCGCCAGCGCTGGTGTTCAGTGGCTCGCGGCGGTGCTGTGGATGCAGTCGTTCGGTGCCTACGTGGTGTTGCTTGAGCGGGACTTCGGATGGAGCAAGACCGTGCTTTCCGGCGCCTTCGCGCTCACTCGGGTGGAGAGCGGCATTCTCGGCCCGTTGCAGGGGTGGCTCGTGGATCGCTTCGGGCCGCGCATCGTGCTGAGCGTGGGCACGGTGATGTTTGGTGTGGGATTCATGCTATTCAGTCGCATCGAAACGCTGCTCGGCTTCTACCTCTCCTTTGCATTGATAGCACTCGGATCGAGCCTGGGTGGCTTCCCCACATTGATGGTGTCGCTGGTCAACTGGTTCAACCGGCACCGTGCTAAGGCCATTTCCATCTCACAGCTCGGTCACTCGCTCGGGGGGCTGTCGGTGCCGCTCGTGGTGGTTGCACTCGGTGCGTGGGGTTGGCGTGACACGGCGTTTGCTTCCGGTGTGCTGGTCATGCTGATGGGACTGCCGTTGGTGCAGTTGGTTCGGCACAGACCGGAACACCACGGCGAGGTGGTTGACGGGGGTGTGCCGGAAGAGACCGGCTCTGTGTCAGCCATTGCTGCCGTGCCCGACTTCACGGCACGCCAGGCGATGCGCACGCCGGCGTTCTGGTTGATTTCCTCAGGACATGCGCTGGCGCTGCTGACCGTGTCGTCAGTGATGGTGCATCTCGTTCCGCACCTCTCCGAGGGGTTGGGTTACACCCTCGGTGCGGCCGCTGGTATCGTGGCGCTGATGACGGGCTTTCAGATGTTTGGTCAACTGCTCGGCGGCTACTTTGGCGACCGGGTGGACAAACGTTTCATCTGTGCGGCATGCATGCTGGCCCATGGTCTGGCGTTGGTACTGGTCGCTAATGCCGGCTCATTGTCCATGGTCGTCGCGTTCGCCGTGTTGCATGGCCTCGCCTGGGGCATCCGCGGGCCGCAGATGGTCGCGTTGAGGGCAGACTATTTCGGTACGTCCTCCTTCGGCACGATCATGGGCTTTTCTTCGCTGATCGTGATGTTCGGCATGTCTGGGGGGCCCATCTTCGCAGGCTTCATGGCGGACGTGTTCGGTAACTACGAGCTGGGTTACACGGTGCTCGCCGCATTCGGTATTCTCGGCGCTGGCTGCTTTTTAGTGGCACGCCCGCCGGATCACCCGGACACACATTAATTTGCATCAAAAATACATCATAAGCTTTTGATAATATTAGATATTAGTTGCCGAAAATGCCATTATCGATGCATGCGTTTGTGGTTGTTCGTGGCCTGGCGTTGCTCACGCCGGTGCTGCGTGCAGAAGTAGCGCGGGGTCCGAGTCTGAGTCCCAATGCAGGCACTGGTAAGGACGCCAGGGATGCCGCGCGCGCCTGGAAACTCCAGAGCGCCTCCGATAAAACCTTCAAAGTCAGCGGCGGCCTGCGTAGTCCCGCTCAGCATGCATTCGGTGACATTCTGCGCGAGGAAGGTGCGCACATCAGGGGCCCGTGACAGGACCCACGGTGCTGTGCCTGGAATATCTCGATTACTCGGGAGACAGTGAGCGCGCACCGGGTGTGCTGACCACGGCGGTACTGCGTCCGGAAGCAGCGTCGCTGGTGCATGGGGTCGACTGGCACTAACTCGCCGATCGCGTGCGCGTGGATGGACAGGTGCTGATGTCGGATGCATCGACCCACGGCAACGGGTTTGGTGAATTCATCGACTTGCACTACGCTGGTGAACGCTCGCATCAGAGTTTCGGTGTCGAGTATCTGGATGAACGCATCGACATTCGTAAACTGGGCGTTACCACCGCTAACAACCAAATGGGAGTGAGGTGCGCGCACAGCTTCGCTAACCTGTCCTGGGCGAAACGCAACGACATCGAACTGCTGGGATTCACGGAACGCCGGGGCGAAGGGCTTCGCGCTGGTGGTGGAACGGTGTTCGAAGACCTCACGGTGTTCGATAACGCGGCGACTCTCGCCTGGCGCTCGGGTGGGACCAGCGCGCAGTATCATGACGCGTTCGGCGATGCCAGCTTCTATGAGGTGTCACCACGCCTGAGGACGACCGTGGAATATCGCGCACCCTCCTCGGGTCTCCTGGGGTGGTCTGTGCGAGCCGGCTTGTTCGAAGAGAAGATGGGAGGCGACGCCTTCTTCTATGGCGTTGGTATGTACTGGCGACCCCGCGAAAACGTCAACGTTGCAGCGCGCATATCGTATCGCAACCGCGGTGGCTGGTTGCTCAAAGAGGGCCGGCAACACATGGTGTCCTACGCCACGCGTCAATGGGAACCCTCTTTGGAGCTGACCTATGAATTGAACGCCCGCCAGCAACTGGGTGTGTCCATGCAATGGGTTGCGATCGATGCCCGTCAGAATGGTTACTACCGGCTTCAGCAGGTTCGTTGCATTCCGAGTGGCAGTTCGATCGTGCGGCAGATCTCAAACTGGTCTACATGCGTATCCCACAGCTCGGGTCGAGCGCGGTGGAAACCGGTGTAGTGTCCGGGTTCGAGAATGCCCACAGGGGGCCGCCCGGCAATCGGGTTACACTCAGCGTCAGCTATCGGTTCAGCTCGTGAGCGTGCTGTCGGCTTTCCGGATTTCCCGAAAGCTCAGTTTTCCAAGGCATACACCCTGCACTCCACTACGTCGGCAAGTGTGCGCCCTTCAGCCACGCGTAGCGTAGGTTAGCGTTCTCGAAAGTGCTGTGCGTTACTGTCCCGGGTTCATAGCGTGCTGCTCGCGCCACTCCTGTTCCAGCTGCCGAGCACCGCGCAGAGTATTGACCATTGCGTAGTTGCCTTCATGGCACGCATATTCGAAGTTCGCGGCCTTGGTGCGCGGCCAGGGAAATTCGCCGCTGTAGGATGTTTCGTAGTCCGGATCGTACACGGTGAACTGGTACAAGAGGCTGCCCGCGGTCGCCGGATTGAACCGTTCCACAACTCGGAGATCGTCGCGGGGTACACCGGGACGCGCAAGGAAGTTGGTGGTTTCCACTACCAAGGTGTCGCCTTCCCACCAGCCGATGGAGTCGCCGCTGAGAGAGCGCATATCGGATGGTGCATGCGGTGCGTTCATCCGCACGATGCGTGTCCAGTGCATCCACTCGACATGAATCACCAGGTGCGTATCGGTTTGTATGATCGTCTTCAGATTGTTGTACACCACGGGACGTATGGGGACGGTCACCACGTCGACGTACATGCACCGTAGCAACATCGACAGGCCTTCGGGGTTGTCGTACGGGTCACCCCCTTCGTCCATCCACCAGGCTGTGCCGGTGTTCTTGTGAGCCAGCGGCCGTAGCGTGGCCCGTCGGGTGACACCGGCGTCGGACAGCTCCGGCAGGCGGCCGTTGGATGGATCAGTGAGAATGGAAGTTCGGTAGTGGGCGTCGATTTTGAACAGCGTGCTACCAGGGTCGAACCATGCGTAGTTGTAGCTGCCCACGCTCGCGCCTTTCTGCGGCGGTCCGCGATCGGGATCGCTACGGGCGTCACCTGCCACGACACGCCCGAGTGCCGCCTGTTCCAGTTCCCTGGCTTGCGCAACGCTCATGGTCTGTCGTTCGCCATACTCTTGCGGACGTTCGTAGGGAGTAAGGGTGGCGATGTCATAGCGGCCCGAGAAATCCGGCTTGCCGCTTGCCGTTCTGGGGTATTCGTCCGCGTGGGCGAGCGTGGTGATCGATACCGGGCTTGCGACTAAGCAGACCATGGCAAAACTCGACAGCAAGGGCTTGTGCATGGGTTCACCTCCCGCTTCGATTGTCGCACAAGCGCGATGATTAACTAGATGTTCCTCAAGTAGGAAGAGGTACCGGCGCCGGGTGCTACTCGCGGCCGGCCGCCCCTTTGAGCACGTTGGCCAGCGCGTAGTTGCCTTCGTGGCAGGCATACTCATAGAGGCGGCCCGCGGTCACACCGCGCGAGGCCTGATCGGACGTCATCGGTGATATCGCGGTCCATGAGCGTGTGAACATGTCGGGATCTTCCACGGTGAAACGGTAATCAATGGTGTTCTCGTCTACACGGCGCAGCGATTCGGTGATCTTCAGACCCGCGCGGCTGGCGCGCCACGGCCATGCCCAGTGATAGTGGTTTTTGGTGGCAAAGCGGCGGGATTCGATGACGAGAGTGTCGCCCTCCCAGCGTCCCCGGGCATCGCCCAGCCACTGGCCGATAGCGGGGTCTATATGCGGACGTCCGTCCAATGGAATGATGCGGTATTCGTGATACATCTCCTGATTAATCGCGATCATGTCCTCGGTCTGGAATATCTGGAAATTCATATTGTAGGGCTGCAGCGGTGCCATGGTCACGCCATCCGATATGCAGCGCTCGCCGGTATCGAGATCGAGATAGGAGTAGTAGGGTCCGACCCCGTAGCGGGCTTGTTCGGCATCGCTGCGGGTCCTGGCTTCTGGTTTCCAGGGGATCTTACCGTCTGGCGGATCCACGATGAGTGAGGTGGGATTGCCTGGCAGCATCTTCATGCCGGGGTCCAGCCACACACGGTTGTATCCGCCCACGCTTCCGGGCGGTGGTTCTTTATCAAACGCAGCAAATGCCTCCTCGGTGCGTGCTTCCAGGGCTCGTGCTTCCTCATCGGTCAGATGGGTACGGCCGGCGAGTCGATCCGGGCGCTCGAGTGGGGTTGATGTGGCAGTGGTCCACACACCCTGGAGATCGGGTGCGCCCCAGGCCGTCTTGGGCGGATCGGCGCATACCCCGACCGGGATCAGGGCCATGAACATCAGCAATCGTCTCATTGGGATTCCTCCGGCTGTCGCGTGAGGTGGCCGTACATGAGTTGCTCCACGAATTCCACGCAGCGGAAATCGAGTAGCTGCACGTTGGGCTCGATGCGCCGGTACAACGGCAGGCGCAGCGTCCAGGGCCGTTTGTAGACGTTCGGATCCGTCAATGTGGCTTCGTATAGCAGATGATCGGGTCCGGTGCGCGTGAAGCGCTCCTCGACGTGCAAGGCATCGCTGTGGTGATTTCCGGCACGGTCGAGCCAGGTCTCGCCCACCTGGTCGGTCACGTCCACCACCAGGGTCTCGCCTTCCCAGCGCCCCAGCGAATGGCCCATCCATGAACTGGCTGGAGCTTCCAGGTCCGGCTGGTCAAGATGCACGGTTCGGCTCGCGCCCGCGAATTCATAGGCGATGAAAACGTGGCCGGGCGTTTGCAAGATCTGAAAAGGCAACGGCATGTAGGTGGCGCGGGGAACTCCCGGCATGTAGCAGTTTACGGCTGGGTCGCGTTCGGTCCGATGCTCGAAGTTGTCGTCCCTGACGGTGCGCGCATGATCCCGATACGGAATCCACCCCCCCTCGACGACGCCGAGCCCTGCGGGGGCAGCCCCCAACGCACCGCTTTCAGTGATTGGTGCGGCACTTGCCACATGTGGTTCGACGTTCCAGTGCGCCGAACCCACCGCCTGCCAGATGCCGTTCAGATCTGGCGTTCCGGCGTGGCCTGCAACAGCGATGAAGAGCACGGCCGCACCGGCGAGCATGGTTGGGGAAAACACGATGAACTCCCTCCAATGTCTTGTGGATCGTTATTTACCAAGCAGCCCACCAGATGCCTGGGCTGCAGAAATCTACGGGCTGTGGCGGTCCCGGTTCGGTCTGATCGACCGATCGTTTTCGCCACATATAGAGCCCACTATGCTCCACAAACGATCCAAAAATCATCCTCGCATTGACCCTCGCCTCGCACCACACCTTTGTGCGGCGCAGACTCCTGGCATTGATGCGCACAACTCAGTCGACTCTCGATGTCACGTTGAATGACCACCACTGCGGCGTTCGCTCCCCGGGATCACGCCCCAGTTTGGCACTGCGCGCCTGCCAAACGGCATCGAGTTCGGCGTCGTCGGTCACCCTGTCGAGTGTTACTGTCGAGTGTTACCGGGTGGACACGACCCGCAGCGCGAAGTCGCGCGGCGGGATTTTCGAGTGCCGCGCTGGACCAGGTTTTGCCCTCGCATCTGGCACAGCTCAGATACCCACGGCCCTCCACGGACATGCAGTTGATGTTGACCGAGTGAGGAAGCGCTCGTTGGACCTCTATCTGGCACAGGGGTACCGCCTCGCGATCGTTGACGAAGGACCAGTCCGAGATAGGGCCGGGTGTGACCTCCCCGCGCAAATAGCTCCCGGGCATGCGATCGCATGGGCAGGACAGGTAGTAATAGGTAAGGGCGGCGATGATACCGCCCGCGAGCAATGTCGCGATGATGCCTTTGGCGGCGAAACCGTCTGATCTAAGCATGTCGGCTAACCTGACCGACGTTAGGCGGCTCACGTAGGGCCGAAAAATAGCCAAGCAACGAGACCGACAATGGGTAACAGCAACACGATGGCGATCCACAGTGCCATACGCTGGGTCGATGCATCGCTTCTGAGGATGCGGGCAATAGCGTAGAGATTGGCGACGACGAGCAGACCACCGAAGATCGCGTAGATGCTCATGGCGGTTGCTCCTTAGTTGACTGCCTACGTGGCGTCCTGCCGCGGCAGTATCCAGCGCATGCATCCATGACCCGAGTCGAATTTTGCCCACTGCTTGGGATGCTGCGCCAGGCGATTGGCGAGTATGTGCAGTACGACCGGGTTGATGGCCATGCCCGAGTGGCTGCCCACGATCTCTATGTTCTGGGCCTGCTCATTCTCTGGCTCGACACAGGCTCGCCACCCAACCACGCCATCGGAACGGCTGTAGATGGAGGTACTTGGTACATCCAGAGGTAACCCGTGCAGCCGATCGGCAAGGTGTTCTTTCATCTGTTCGATGTCGGTGCCCGACATCTGCTTGAACAGAGCCTGCACGACGCTGTTTACGGCTCCTGCCTCCTGAATCGCGAAAGGGCTTCCGAGCGTGATCACCTGCCGCACACGTTCGGGCCATTCGCGTGCAAGACCCCGTGAATAGACGCCACCCAGGCTCTGACCGATCAGACTGATAGGTTCTCCGTGTTCATCTACCAGGCGCTGGAAGCGATCCTCCAGCCGCAGTAGCTGGTCGGGATTGCCTGTGTTCTGACCCAGGCCCCAGGGAATGCAGTGGTAGCCGAGTTGGTCGAGAAAACGCCGTAGCATGAGAGTCGAGGTGTCGCCCGCGGTGAATCCCGGCAGTACCATCACGGGGTGGCCATCTCCGCGCGGTGCCTGCCACAGAAGGCTCATCCATGTCAGGGGCAGGCTGGCAGCTTCGGCCAGTGTTCGCGGTAATTCTGCGGCAAAATTCAGCATCGCGGGCGGTTGATGCTCGGTGGAAACCTCCAGCGTCCCAGACAAACTGCGCTCCTCGCAAGAACGGTGTATGGAGTCTCGCGGAGCGGCTTCGAGGCGTCAATGTTGATTTTCGTGCGCGAATGTAGGGCGTTGTGAGCTTTTCTCGGACTCTCGCGGCGCATTGCCCACGTTTGGTTGTGCATCCGCGAACGTTCGAGCAACCCGCCCCCTGGAACTCACCGTAGTGCCATGAACCGGAGCCTTGAAGCCACGGAGTTGATGGTGGACTATCCGAATTCACGGAAGTATGCGAGGGGGAACACGTGGCTACCTACATCATGCTGAGTATGCTCACCGACGAAGGTCGCAAGACGCTCAAGGAGCGGCCGGAGCGTATCAATCAGGTTAATAAGGAAGTTGAATCGATGGGCGCGCGGGTCAGCGCGCAGTACGCGGTGCTTGGCGGATACGATTTCGTAAACGTCATCGAAGCACCCAGCAACGAGGTCATGGCACGCATCTCCATGGAACTGGGTGCTCGGGGGACCATCAAAGTCACGACACTACCCGCTATGGCCATAGACCAGTTTGTCGACATGTTGTCGGGCGGGGGGTCGTCGGACTCTAACTAGTTTCGGATCAGGGCACCGGTATGCCCCACTATGTTCTTCTGATGCGGTACCACTCGGAAGGCCTCAAGGCCGCCCGCGACGATCCCAGGTTCCTGATCGGAATTCAGGATGCCATGGAGCGCTGGGAAGCCAAAGTGCTGGCCAGTTACAACACGATGGGCATCTGGGATCACTGCCTCATCGTAGATGCGCCAGATAATTTTAAGGCCTACCGCGCAGCCCTCGCCCAGGAGATGAGCGTCACCGCAGAGACGGAAATCCTGCCGGCAATCGACCTGCCGCTCTTTCAGCGCCTGATGTCCCAGTCCGTGGAAACGGATGGGCCCCATGAGTGGCAGATACGATGGTGGGCGCGTGTTGCGCGACTTGTCATGTACGACTATCAGTTCGGCCGCTGGGCGCGGAAGAATTTTACTGAACACGTAATCACGGGGAAGGAGAAGTTCGACGACATCAGCACACCATGCATCGTGATATCCAACCATGCCAGTCACTTCGACCAATACTGCTTGATGAAAGCCATTCCATGGCGGATCCGCTCCAACCTGTTCTTCGGCGCGGCGGCGGATCGATGGTTTCTTAAGGGGCGCAAGGAAATCACGCTGAGAGCGTGGTATGCATCGCTCGTGGGCGGATTGTATCCTATACACCGGGGTGGTGGATCGAACACGTTGGACTACCCCAAGTGGTTGCTCGACCAGGGTGCGAACCTGATGCTGTTCCCTGAAGGGACGCGCTCGCGAGGACGCAACTTGTCGAAATTCAAGCATGGCGTGTCGCTGCTGGCTCTCGACAAGAAGGTTCCAGTGGTGCCGATATACATGGCCGGGCTCAGAAAGATCCGGCCGCCGGGCACGAAAGAAGTGGTGCCGGGCCCGGTCGCGGCCCATGTGCTCGATCCCATCTACTTCGAAGAGGGTACCGAGGTGCCGGAGGCGACGGCGCGTATCTTCAAGGCGATGAAGACCGTGCACGACCGTGTGCTCGAGCACGGTAACGAGGCCGCTCACCCGAACTGGCAATCCTGAAGTAATTTGCTATTTTTGCGTGACATAGTTACCTGGTGCGGCCTCGATAACCAGGTGGTTGTCACTGCCGAGTGCGGCAGGCGCGCGGGGACGCTTGCTCGATCTGTTGTCGATGAGCGCTTCGATCCAATGTTTGCTCCATGAGCCGTCGCGGGTCCGGGCGCTGCGAGCTTCCAGCCGGAGCGGTGGAACGGCTTCCAGTGATTGCGGGGTTGGGCGAGACGGTCGGCGACGGCATATAGCACGGTGGGATTGACACCAAGTCCCATGTGACTCGCGTAGACCTCTATGTTGTCAGTGAGGCGTCGGTCGAATTCCATGGCCATCTGCCACGGAACCTTGCCGTCGGTTCGGCTGTAGATCGCCGTGCTGGGGATTGCGGGAGGAGGTTCGTGCATGGCCTCCGGGAAGGGTCCCGCCATGCTGACGCCGTCGGCACTGGGGTTGCCCGAGCGGTAGGCGGTCAGGATGCCAGTGCGCGCAATCGAGCCGCCGATGGGTGCGCCGAGGTTGATGACCTGGCACGTGGCGAGTTCAGCCGCAGCATGGGTAACCAGCCATGAGCGCGGCCGCTTCGAGACCGGTGCTGCCTTCGAGTAGTTGGTGCGAAGCTGGTGCGGGCGCAGGTCGCTCATCGGGCAAGCACCAGTATCAGCCCCGGGGCATTGGAGGTTTGTCCGTCGAACTTCGAGAAATACTCCGGGGATCGTAAGATGGCGTGCCCAACGAGAGTTTTTCTCTGTCGCGATGGCATTCGAAGTGGTACTTGTTCTGTTGTTGAGCGCGACTTTTCAGCGACGCTTCTTCCTTCTCGAAGCTTCCTTCCCGGTCTCCCAAACCCTTCCCCCAGTCAAGTTTCGGATGCATGGCAACATAGCCTGTCTCTGAGACGCTGATAATTCAAAGGCGTTTGTTAGCGAAAAATCGTTTCGAAAATGTCGTGCATTTCCCGTGGTAGCCGGTACCCTGCGCGGCACGTCAGCCGCGCTCAGGTCCGCGAGGAGCCATCATTCAGTTCGGTTTTCACTTCCATTCGCCGGGGATCTTCACCAGCTTCCAACCGGCTTTGGGCCTCAGCAGCGCGCTGGAAGCAGCACGCCGCGCGGAAGCGGCGGGATTTGGGATCTTCTCGGTGCAGGATCATCTCGTCCCGTTTCCGGCGCACCGGCCAGCCACGGAGTCGGTGCCGGACCCCTTCGCGGTTCTCGGCGCTGCTGCGGTGGCGACCGAGGGTATTCTGCTCGCGAGCCTCGTGATCAATACATCGCTGCGCCATCCGGCACATATCGCCAAATGGGCGGCAACGCTCAGTGAGCTGAGTTCGGGTCGCTTCATACTCGGCCTCGGGTCCGGAGGATACGCTCCGGACTACGTAGCGGCTGGTGTTGCTCGGCCATCCCGCGCTGAGCGGGCGCTACTGCTCGAAGCGACATTGCGACACCTACGCGGGCAATGGAGCGAAAAGGCGGACACGCCGAGGCCGCTGCCGGTGCCTGTTCCGAAGATACTCGTCGCGGGAAACGCTGACACCACACTCGAGATTGCGGCTCGGCACGCGGATCTCTGCAACTTTGCCATGCTGGACGAGGATGCCCTTCAACGACGGATTGTCCGCTTATCGGAATACCATACGGCCGCTGGTTCGCCGCGGCGTTGCCGTGTCACGCTGCTGACCAGGGTGGTGGCGGCCTCATCACCGGACCAGGCACGCGAGAAGGCGAAGCTGAAGGGTGCACGGGCGAATCTGGTTGGAGATACGAATACCCTCGAAAGACAGCTCGACGTTTACCAACGTTCCGGCGTCGATGCGGTATTCTGCATGTTTGATGATGAGCAATCGTTCGATCTTTTCGCGGCGCTGCTCGCTCGCCGCTCCAAATACTGACAACAGCTGGGAATCAGCCCATGGTAGCCGACAACGAAAATCTGAATCTGGCACTATTTTGTGACTTCGAAAACGTCGCCCTCGGTGTGAGGGATGCGAAGTACGCGGCATTCGACATACAGCTGGTTCTCGAGAAGCTGTTGCTCAAAGGCAGTATCGTGGCCAAGAAAGCCTACTGCGACTGGGAACGCTATAAGGAATTCAAGGCGCCGATGCACGAAGCGGCATTCGAGCTCATCGAGATTCCGCATACCCGGCAATCGGGAAAGAACTCGGCTGACATCCGCATGGTTGTGGATGCCCTGGACCTGTGCTACACAAAGGAGCACATCGATACCTTCGTCATCATCAGCGGCGACTCGGATTTCTCACCGCTGGTGAGCAAGCTGCGTGAGAACGACAAAACGGTGGTCGGTGTCGGAGTGATGAACTCGACCTCGAACCTGCTCCTGAGTAACTGTGATGAGTTCATCGTCTACGATGACCTCGTGCGCGATCAGCTGACGACGGCGAAACGCAGGAAGAAACCAGCGCCCAAGAAGAACGGCGCAGGTCGCAAGACCAACCAGAAGAAAGAGGATCCGGTGGATGAGGCCGTGGCGCTGGTAGTGGACACCGCGGAAGCGCTGCAGGCGGAGCGAGGCGACCGGGAGAAGCTGTGGGGTTCGATGATCAAACAAACCCTCAAGCGCAGACGCCCGGGCTTCAACGAGAGCTTCTACGGCTTGCGCTCGTTTTCCGACCTGCTGGAAGAAGCGGAAGCGCGTGGGCTCCTGACATTGGAAATGGACGAGCGTTCGGGCGGTTATCTGGTTCGTCTTTCTACCGACTGATCCGGCCCGGCGGTCCGACAATAAGCGATGGAATTTTACCTAAATTGGGCGTCGGCTTGACTCGTGTTCGAGGTGTGCGCATCCTTCGCGCAACCAGATCACGGAGCACCTCATGCCTCAGCCTTTCTCCTCCCCCTCTGTCCTCGTTCGCATCGTTGTGCTTGTCTTATTCGTCGTTCCAAGCGTAACGCTGGCTGATGAATACCAGGAAACCACGGACATATTCCAACGTGCCGAGAGTGGCGGGATGTTCGATCAATCATATGGGTACGCGATTTTCCCGACCGTCGGGAAAGCGGGATTCTGGGTAGGCGGCGCTTACGGCAAAGGCAGGGTATACAAGCTCGGAGAATATGTCGGCGATACGTCCATAACTCAGGCGACGGTGGGATTGCAGATCGGAGCCCAGGGATTCGCCATGATCATCTTCTTCCAGGACAAACGTGCCTTCAACGAGTTCACCAGTGGTAACTTCGAGTTCAACGCGCAGGTCTCGGCGACCGCCATCACGGCTGGTGTGTCAGCTGGTGCCACCACCACGGGTACGCATTCGGGCGCCAGTGCGGGCAAGAACGACGCCACGGCTTCCGGGGCGTTCTACCGCGGCATGGCCGTGTACACCATTGCCCGAGGCGGTCTGATGGCCGAGGCGAGCGTGGGCGGACAGAAGTTTACGTACACTCCGCGCTGACGCGCCGCGATTCCGATTCGAGGACCGGCGGGCGCATGCTGGCGTGTGCGGTTTCGGTACACCTATGTCATCCCGCCATGCCTTGAGTAACATGGTTTCAGTGTATTCGAAGGGGAATGACCCATGAGTCAGGTAGTGGTAGTAGACAGCATCCGAACGGGCCTCGCCAAGGCACATCGGGGCACTTTCAATCTCACGCGTTCCGACGATCTCGTCGCGCACTGCATAGATTTTCTGCTAGAGCGTAACCCGGAGCTTGCGGCTGAAGAAGTGGACGACGTGATTCTCGGCTGTGGTCGGCAGGTGGGTGAACAGTCGGGGAACGTGGCGCGTCATGCGGTGGTTCTGTCACAACTGCCGATCACGGTACCCGCGACCACCATCAGCAGGGCCTGTTCGTCAGGGCTCAATTCCATAGCCTTTGCGGCCAATCAGCTTGCCAATGGCTGCGCCGAAGTGATGATGGCCGGGGGTGTGGAATCGATCACCGGGCTCGACCGGGGCAGCCCGGCGCAGTTCGAGGAAAACCCGCGGCTCATGGAGGAGAAACCCGATATCTTCATGGCGATGGGCAACACCGCAGAGGTCGTCGCGAGACGTTATCAGGTGTCGCGGGAGGCGCAGGATGCGTACTCACTGCAAAGCCAGCAACGTTATGTGGCAGCCGTGGAAGCAGGGTACATGGCGGAGGAGATCGCACCGATGACGGTGGATTGGCGCAAGGTGGTTGACAAGGACAGCGGGGCCACCGAAATCGTGGAAGGTATCGTCGACCACGACGAATGCAATCGTCCCACCACCACTCTGGAAGGGCTGTCCAAACTATCGCCAGCGTTCGAGGAGGATGGCACCGTCACCGCGGGCAACGCATCTCAGCTCTCCGATGGCGCGTCCATGGCGATTCTCATGACCGAGGAGCGTGCACAGCAACTCGATCTGGAGCCCATGGGTTATTTCGGGGGATTCACCGTGGCCGGGTGCGAGCCCGATGAAATGGGCATCGGTCCGGTATTCGCCATTCCCAAGCTTCTGGACTACAAGGGTCTGAGCTTAGCGGACATTGATCTGGTGGAACTGAACGAGGCGTTTGCCTCGCAGTGTCTCTACTGCCGTGACAGGCTGGGTATCGATCCTGAAATCTACAACGTCAACGGCGGTTCCATTGCGATCGGACATCCGTTCGGCATGACCGGCGCGCGCCTCACGGGTAGTCTGCTGCGTGAGATGAAGCGGCGCGAGAAGAAGCTAGGCATCGTATCGATGTGCATCGGCAAGGGCATGGGTGCGGCAGGGCTATTCGAGGCTTGTTGAGCGAGCGACCAGGGTTCGTATGTACCAGGCGGAGATGGCGAGTGCCAGTGCGATGAGCGTGAGAACGACCAGCCCGGCGGAAAAGCCGCCGGTCAGGTCAAGCATCAAGCCGAGCCCGAGTGGTCCGAGCACGCCACCCACCTCGGCCGCGGAAAAGAACAGGCCCGACGCAGTACCAGCATGACGCTCGCCGATGGCCGGCAACTCGACCAGAGTCAGCACTAATACCGTCATAAGCGACGAACGCGCGATACCCTGCAGTAATAGCCCGGTGAACATTGTGCCGGGGTGAGTGTATTGCAGCAGTAAGGTGGCCAGTGCTGCTGCCAGACAAAGTGCGACCAGGATGTGATACCTGCGCTCAGGTGTGGCGAGGCGCGGTATGAGCAGGGAACCGAAGATACCGATCACCGTGGGAATCGATGCCCAGTAGCCGGCCTCGATGATGCTCATACCACCGAGGCGCAACAGCTCCGGAAGCCAGTTGTTGAGGCCGTGGTTGATGAGGAACACCCCGACACTCATCATCAAAACGAGCTGAACAGCGGGCTCGCGCAGCAGCGTGCCAAGATATCTGCGCTGTGCAGGCCTGGCGACGGCCGCAATCCGGGGAGTCTGTGCATCGGTGCGCAGAGGGCGGGATACCAGCCACCAGATCAGAGCGGACAACATGCCGAAGGCGCCCCAGAGATACAACACGGCGCGCCAGTCCCCATCGAACGCCGGCAGCAGCGTGGAGTGTGTCATCGTCAGCGACACCACACCGCCGATGGCGGGGCCGGTCATGTAGATGCCCATGGCAAAACCGCGATCACTCCCCGCGAAAAACTGCGTGACGACCTTGGGTGCGCCCACGGAGATGATGGGCCCACCGAGCCCGAATAGCATCACCCCAAGCAGCAGAGCGACATAGCCGTCGGCGAATCCCCTTCCGAGTGCGGACAGCGCGATGATGAGTGCACCGATGGTGAGTGCCCGACGCGCGCCAATGTGATCCAGCAATGCTCCACAGGGTACCGCCGAGAAGATGTAAACGAGCTGCCAGGCACCCATCACGCTGCCCATCGCCGCGTGGCTCAGTTCGAGGTCGTTCTCGATGGCGAGCACCAGCGGCGCGAGTGATGTTGCGACCAGTCCGAACGCCATGTACAGCAGCCAGACACCGAACAGTAGCGACCAGCGGTGGGGTGCGCTATGAGTGAGATGTGCGGGTGTGTGGTTCAAGTGTGCGCTATGTTACCGGAGATGCGCGGAGCGCATCGTGGCTGGAGCGGATCCATCGGGTGCGATAGGCTCGAATACTCATCAGCGGACAAGAACGTCGAGGCAGGAGAACAATGAGCGGCGACAGATTTCAGAGTCTCACACAGATACGTGCATCGACCGGATTGCGCATGGCCTGCCTGCGCGGCGTACCGAGCCCGTGGACCGAGGCCGCGAAGGGCATATTTCGCGTCAAGGGGCTCACCTGTGTTTACGGCGCGCAGAGCGAGGAAGATCCGGACAATGCGCTGCTCGATTGGTATGGCGATAGCGGCGTTCCGGTGGTGTTGAACGAGGTTGAGACGCCCCGCACGGGTTGGGCGGAGATCCTGATCCTCGCCGAACGGCTGTCTGATGAACCGGTGTTGATTCCGGCGGCACCGGCCGCGCGCGCGGACATGTTCGGTCTTGCTCACGAGATATGTGGCGAAATGGGGTTTGGCTGGGCATATCGATTGCTGATGATTCAGGAGAGTCTTTCGCACGGCGAGGAAGGTCCCGCCTTCCCACCGCAGATTGCCAATCACCTCGGGACCAAATACGGGTTCAATCCCGTGCATGCCCGCCGGGCGCGCGACCGGGTGATTGATGTGCTCGACCTTCTGTCCGCACGTCTCGCCGACGGTCAGTTTTTCGTGGGCGAGGCGCTCACGGCGGTAGACATCTACTGGGCCGTGTTCGCCAATCTGATGGTACCCCTGCCGGAATCTGATCTCCCGGCAATTCCATTCATTCGGGATGCATACACTTGCTACGATGAGGAGTTACTAGGCCACCTCAGCGAAGCGCTAAAAGCGCATCAGCGCCGCATCTACGACGACTATCTGGAGCTGCCGGTACCTCTCTAGGCCGAACCGGGCTCGATTCATTCGCACAACTGCGTCAGGAACAACCAATGCAATTCAACAACCGAATCACCGAACTGCTGGGTGTGGAAACACCCATCGTGCAGGCACCCATGGGCTGGATAGCGCGCTCGCAACTGGCCTCGGCCGTATCCAACGCGGGCGCGTTTGGCATCATCGAGACATCGTCCGGTGATCTGGATGCCATCCGCGGCGAAATCGTCAAGATGCGCGATCTCACCGACAGGCCTTTCGGTGTGAATATCGCGCAGGCGTTCGTGCGCGATCCCGACATCGTGCGTTTCGTCATCGAACAGGGAGTCAAATTCGTCACCACTTCCGCAGGTAACCCGGAACGCTACACAGAGCAGTTGAAGTCGGCAGGACTCAACGTCTTTCATGTTGTGCCTAGTCTCGAGGCTGCACTCAAGGCGGTGGCGTGCGGCGTGGATGGCCTCGTCGTGGAGGGTGGCGAGGGCGGCGGTTTCAAGAACCCGAAAGAAGTTTCGACCATGGTGCTGCTACCGCTGGTACGCTCGCAGGTGGACGTTCCGATCATCGCCGCGGGCGGTTTCGTGGACGGCCGTTCCATGGCGGCGGCCTTTGCATTGGGGGCAGAAGGCATCCAGATGGGCACCCGCATGGTGTCGGCTGCCGAGTCGCCGGTGCACGAAAACTGGAAGAACGCCATCGTCGCGGCGAAAGAAACCGATACGGTGTTTCTCAATCGCATGCATTCACCAGCCCTGCGCGCACTGCGCACCGACAAGACGTCGCGCCTCGAAAATAATCCCGAAACCAATGCGATGACCGAATTCGGCACCGCGCTCGATCTCTACTTCGGCGGCGACATGGAGGCGAGCATCGCCTTGACCGGTCAGGTGGCCGGGCGCATCGATACGATCAAGGCGGTGGCGGAGATAATCGCCGAGGTGCGCGAGCAGTTCTTCGAGGAAATCGGCGCGCTGTCACAGCGCTATCTGGGCTCATGAGGTCAGACCAGTTTTTGTCTCATGAGGTAGATCACAACGACAGAGCAGTCCAGTGCCGCGCGTGCGGATACTGGATGTGTGACACCTGCCAGCCTTCGGTGCCTTCGGCGATAAGTATGGTGACTATCTCGTCCGGTTTGGGCCGTGATGTCTTGAGCACAGCCCTGTACCTGAGCTCGACGCTCTTGTACTCGAATGTCGTCATGCGTGGTACCTCCTCGCGTTCCAGGTCATCCATGCTGCTTCCGAAAACCGCGGCCAGCGCCTTGGCCGATTGCATCGAGGCCACCGCCTCGCGCTCGATACGCTGAATCGTGCGCTGACTCAAGCCCGCTGCGATGGCCAGCTCTTCCTGCGACCAGCGTCGCGTCAGCCGTTCTTGCAATACCTTGTCTGACCTGACTTTCATGTTGTCGTCGACGGGAACCACTGCAGGCGTGTCCGGCTCGGGGCGTTACGCCATTTGAGTGTGCAGACCCCAACGAGGTTTGTACTTCTGTTCGGAAAGCGAAACGTGGATACAACGCTGCTCCACTAGAAACACTGTGGTTCAGGCCTGATGTGTCCAGATGTTGGTGTTACGACAGCCTCTCAAGCCCCGCCTCCCTGATTCTGGAGGAATCTGGACAAGGACTAGTTAGCAGACAAGTAAGCCTGCGTGCGCATCTGGGCATTCTCCCGGATGTTCATGTGAAACAGGCTGTAGTCGTACACGTGGTAGTTGCCTTCCCCGAACATGATGGAAGGATAGTTGGGTGAGCGGATCTCAGAGACGATCAGGCGCCCGTCCTTGCATTGCGCATCGGCAATGCCCGATTCGACCTTGCCGGGTTGCTGTGAATCAGCCATGGCGAAATCGAAACTGACCGCGCCCTTGTTGAGATCGAAGTCGGCGCGGCTGTCGTCGTTCAGCCAGGTAAGCGGGTTCACGCAGATATGCCCGGTGCCCTTCGCCATGACGGGTGCGTCGGGTGCGAGGCTGTTCCAGGTCACCTGGCAGCCGGTATCGACGGGTGAAGTGCAAACCGGAATGCCATTGCTGCCATCGAGATAGTAGCCGATGGGGTACGCGGCGATCATGCGCTGTGCCAGCAGCGAGCCGTTGATTCGGTTACGCAACAGTGTATCGAGGTGCAAGGCGCCCTGGCTGTGTGCGGCGAGGATGAATGGGCGGTTCCGGTTGTAGTGCTGGAGGTAATAGTCGAAAGAGTCTTCGACATCGGAATAAGCAAGCTCCAGCGCCCCCTTGCCGCCGCCGGGTTGATCAAAGAAGGAATACAACGTCGCCTGGCGATAACGGGGTGCATACACGCGGCAGCAACTGTTGAACACACTCGCCTGGTTGCGCAGCACTCCATCGTCGGTGATTGCATTGGCCTGAGCGTTGTCCAGTGGCTGATTCCAGCCGTCGCCGGAGTAGTAGGTAGTGGGGTGTATGAAGAAAACGTCCACGGCGGCGGTTGCCTGGTTGTCCACCACCTCGCCGGGGGTGACGTCGGCCTTGTCGTCACGATCCGGTAGTGCTGCCCAGTGCTCGGCGTTGGCGTAGTCGGGTGCGGATGGCGGGGTGGTCTCGGCGAATTCCGTGCCGGGTTTCAGCGTGTATGCCATGACGGCGAACTGCAGCATGTCGCGAAACACGATGCCCAGCACCAGCAGCACCGCCGCGATGACACCCGTGATGATAAGAAACTTCTTCATTTTCCACTCCGCATGTCAGGCGCGATGAAATGTCAGAGCTTCACCCATGGGACCATCGATGAGCTGTCCGTCACCATAGCGCAAGTGGCCGTTTACCCACGTGGCGCGTACTCGATGTGTGAAACGAACACCGGCAAAGGGGCTCCAGCCGCACTTTGACAATACGTCCGCGCCGCCATCGATACCCTGGTCGTCGATCAGCACGAGATCGGCGTGGTAGCCCTCTCGCAGGTAGCCCCGGTCTGCGACCGCGAACAGTTCCGCGGGCGCATGTGCCGTCTTGCGGGCGATGGTGGCGGCGTCGAACCTTGGTTGTTCGAACAGGCTGATCAGCGCGTGTTGCACCAACGGTAATCCGGCTGGCACCTGGCCGTAGGGACCCGCCTTCTCTTCCTTGGTGTGTGGTGCGTGGTCCGTGGCGATGACGTCGATCCGATCTTCAGTGACCGCACTGATGAGGGCGGCGCGGTCTTGCGGCAACTTGATGGCTGGATTGCATTTGATATCCGCTCCCTTGTCGGCGTACCAGTCGGCGTCGAAGTACAGGTGATGTACGCAGGCCTCGGCGGTAATGCGCTTGTCCTGCAGCGGGCCGGCGGTAAACAGCGCCATTTCGCGGGCGGTGGTGAGGTGCAGCACGTGCAGGCGGGCACGGTGCCGCCTGGCCAGTTCCACGGCGAGTGAGGAAGATGCGTAGCAGGCTTCCGCCGAGCGGATGTTGGGGTGCTCGGTGAAGGGTATGTCTTCTCCGTACTGCCGGCGTGCTGCCGCCTCGTTGGCCAGTATGGTGGGCGTATCCTCGCAGTGTGTCGCGATGACCAGCGGTGTGGAGGCGAAGATGCCGTCGAGCGTTTCTTCGTTATCGACCAGCATGTTGCCGGTACTTGCACCCATGAACACCTTGATGCCGCAGGTCGAGGTGGGATCGACGGACTTAATCTCTTCCAGGTTGTCGTTGGTCGCACCCAGGTAGAAGGCGAAGTTGGCCTGCGAAGCCTTTGATGCGCGTGCGCGTTTGTCGTCCAGCGCCGCCTGATTGATGGTGAGTGGGTTGCAGTTCGGCATTTCCATGTAACTGGTGATGCCCCCGGCAATGGCAGCGCGCGATTCCGTCGCGATGGTGCCCTTGTGCTCGAAACCGGGTTCGCGGAAATGCACCTGATCGTCGATCATCCCGGGAAGCAGGTACGCGCCCGCTGCGTCGTACTCCGGCGTGCTGCCCGCCGGTACGGTGCCGACCGCCGCGATGCGTCCGTCGCGAACCAGCAGATCGCCCTCGACGATGGTTCCCTCGTTGACGAGGCGCGCATTGACGATGCGGACACTGCTCACGTGTGAATCCTGACTTCCGCTTCTATCTCCACGGGCACGTCGAAGGGCAGAGCCGCCATGCCGACCGCAGAACGGGCGTGGGCGCCGATTTCGGACCCGAACACTTCGAGGATGAGATCGGAGCAGCCGTTGATCACACCGGGCAGCGCGTTGAAACCAGGGGCCGCGTTCACCATTCCGAACAGTCTGACCCATTCGACGATGCGGTCGAGATCGCCGAGACTCGCTTTCAGAGTGGCGATCAGACCGAGGCCCACCTGGCGGGCAGCCTCGTAGCCCTGTTCGGGAGTGAGTTGACCACCCACCTTGCCGAGGGGCTTTGCAATGCTGCCATCGGTGGCGATGGGTACGTGTCCTGACAGGATGGCCCGGTCTCCCACGGTGCGGCTCAGCTCGAACGGTAGGCTGGCTGTGTTCATTGGCTGCGGCAGTGTGATGCCGAGGTCCTGCAAGCGTTGTTCTATTTCTGCCATGCATCCTTCCGGTTGGCTTCCAGGGAATCTCCGATCAGTGCGCCTTGTACTGGCGAGCACGAAAAGAACCGAGCAAACGACAGTTGATCCGAGACTAGCCAGCTTACCGCGACAGCCATCCCGTCGGTGGCCACAGTGTGTGTGTGCATGGCGTCACGGAGCACGCGCGATTCCCTTTCTCCCATTCACCACGGGTGTGAATGAGAGAAAGAACATGATCGCACGTTCTGCGGTTGTACTCACTCATGCTCTTACCCTGCTGCTGATGGTTTGCGCTGCGGGGGGCGGCGGCGCCGGTATCGACGTCGAGGACGACCTCACGCTCGATGATGAAGTGAACAACGTTTTCTACATCGCGGTGGAGCATCCGTTGCCGCTGTTGCCGAACGTGCGAGCTGCCTACATGCATTTCGGGGCCGACGCCGGGGCACGCCTGGTGCGCGATGTCAGTTTCGCCGCAAGCGGTTTCGTCACGAGCCTGCGTCTGCGACAGGGCGAGGCGGTGCTCTACTACTAAATTCTCGATAACTGGGTGTCGCTGGATCTCGGCGTATCGGTGCGTTTTTTTTGGATGGACATCTCGAGGTGGCCTGCTCCGCCCAGCTCGGTTGGGAGTCGCCGTTTGGCCTTGGCTTCGAGGCCGGCTGGCGCAGTTACCGGATAGAGCTGGAGGCGTTTGATGACATCGATTTAGCCGTCATCTACATCAAGGGACCGTACGCGGCACTCAACTACCACTTTTAGATCCTGACCTAGCATAATGAGCGGCTATGAGCCGCTCTCTCGTTCTTCAGCAACTGAAATCCATTCTGCCCCCGGCATCGCTCATAACCGACGCCGCTGCCAAACGTCCGTATGAAACCGATGGTCTGACCGCACTTCGAGAGCAACCGTGGGTGGTGGTGCTGCCGGAGACAGAGGCACAGGTGGCACAAGTGCTGCGTATTTGTGCCGCATGCGAGGTGCCGGTAGTGGCTCGTGGTGCGGGTACCGGACTCTCCGGTGGAGCCCGCCCGGTGAGTGACGGTGTCGTGCTGGGACTGTCCAAAATGAACCGCATTCTGGAAATCGATATCGATAACTGCGTTGCCCGGTTGCAGCCCGGTGTGCGCAATCTGGCCGTTACCGAGGCCGCCGCCGAGTATGGGCTGTACTACGCTCCGGACCCCTCATCGCAGATTGCGTGCAGCATCGGGGGCAACGTGGCCGAGAACGCGGGCGGCGTGCACTGCCTGAAGTACGGTCTGACCGTGCACAATGTGGTGGGTCTGAAATTGCTGACCGTCGAGGGAGAAGTGCTCGAACTGGGTGGCAAGGGGCTGGATGCGCCCGGCTATGACCTGCTGGCGGTCCTGTGCGGCTCCGAGGGTATGCTCGGTATCGTCACCGAGGTGGTGGTGCGCCTGTTGCCGGATCCGGCTGCCAGACTGGTGATGCTCGCAGCGTTTGCAGACACGGAACTCGCCTCGGCAGCGGTCAACGAGACCATTAAAGCAGGCGTGATCCCGGCGGGTATGGAGATGATGGACCGCCTCGCGGTGCAGGCAGCAGAAGATTTTGCACATGCGGGATACCCGCGCGGTGCGGGCGCGATTCTGCTCATCGAACTCGATGGCACGGCAGCGGAACTGGCGGCGTTGGAAGCCGAGGTGACGGCGGTGGTCAGGGCCGCGGGTGCGTTCAGCGTCGACGTGGCGCGCGATGCGCAGCAGCAGGCCATTATGTGGAAGGGTCGCAAGTCGGCGTTTCCAGCAGTTGGGCGTATCGCGCCCGACTATTACTGTATGGACGGTACCATCCCAAGACGCAGACTCGGTGAAGTGCTCGGTGAGATCAACCTGCTGTCCCGTGAGTATGGGCTGGAGGTTGCCAACGTCTTTCACGCCGGTGACGGCAATTTGCATCCGCTGATTCTCTACGATGCCAACGTCCCCGGTGAGCTCGCGCGTGTAGAGGAAATGGGCGGGCGCATTCTCGAACGCTGCGTGGAGGTGGGCGGTACGGTAACCGGCGAACATGGCGTTGGCGTCGAGAAGCTGGATCAGATGTGTGTGCAGTTCACGGAAGCGGAGCTCCGTCAGTTCGAACGACTGAAAGCGGTGTTCGATCCCGCCGGGGTGCTGAATCCCGGCAAAGCTATCCCCACACTCTCGCGTTGCGCGGAACTCGGCGGCATGCATGTACATCGGGGTGAGTTGCCGTTTCGTAACCTGGACCGGTTCTGATGGCTGATCGTGGTGACGAGTTGGCAGCGAGCATCCGCGACGCGGCCGAATCGGGACAACGGCTCGTCGTTCGCGGTAGCGGCAGCAAGCCGTGGTTAACCGCAACCTGCGAGGGCGAAGTATTGTCCGTTGCCGGTCACACCGGTGTCATGGACTACCGCCCCGAGGAACTGGTGTTGACAGCGCGGGCGGGCACTGCGCTTGACGAGATCGAAGCGGTGCTCGCAGAAAACGGTCAGCATCTGGCATTCGAGCCGCCGCGCATCGGCGGCGGTGGAACGCTGGGCGGAGCCGTCGCGGCGGGCCTCTCGGGTCCTGGGCGACCGTGGCGCGGATCGGTACGTGACGCGGTGCTGGGTGTGACCATGATCAACGGTTACGGCGAGATGCTGGCTTTCGGCGGCCAGGTGATGAAGAACGTCGCTGGCTACGACGTCTCACGTTTGCAGGCCGGGGCATATGGTACGTTGGGTGTGCTGTTGTCGGTGAGTGTGCGCGTGCAGCCCTCACCGGAATGCGAGCGCACGCTGCATTTCGAGCAGGATGCCCCCGAAGCGCTCGCAACGATGCGTGATTGGGCGCGGCTGCCGTGGCCGGTGAGCGCCACCTTGCACGAGCGACAGACGCTGAGTGTACGTCTGTCGGGTAGCCATGCGGGCGTGGCTGGCGCGGTGGCAGAACTGGGTGGCGAGTGCAGCGATGATCTGAGCCTGTGGGATCAGCTGCGCGATCGCGGGCACAGGCTCTTTGGCGGGCCGGTGTTGTGGCGTGCGTCCTACCCCCCGGCAGCGCCGTTGCAGGGCGATGAGTGCGCCATGGAGTGGGGCGGGGCGCAACGTTGGTATCGGAGCGATGTGAGCGAGCATGTGCGGGCACAGCGGGGTTGGATGCGGCGCGCGGACGCACCGGGCCAGCTGCCGGGTGGAACCTATAGCGCGCGCATCAAGAAGGCCTTCGATCCACAGGGCGTGCTGAATGCGTCACTCAACGCGCACACCGGTGATGGTGAGGCGAGCGATGCGCACTGAACTGGCGCCGTCACTGCTCGCGACTCCCGAGGGCCGGCGTGCCGACGAGATCCTGCGTGCTTGTGTGCACTGCGGTTTCTGCAACGCCACCTGCCCCACGTATCAGCAGCTGGGTGATGAACTCGACGGACCGAGGGGACGTATCTACCTCATCAAGGGGCTGCTCGAATACCCGGATGAGCCGGAGTCCGTTCGCATTGCGCGCACACATCTCGACCGTTGCCTGACCTGTCGCGCCTGTGAGACCACCTGTCCATCGGGTGTGCGCTACGCCGAGCTTCTCGAAATTGGCCGAATGCGGGTGGAAGATGGTACGCACCGCGGCTTGGGCGCGCGCCTGTTGCGTCGACTGCTCACCTTCGTGCTGCCGCGACGACGTCTATTCCGGGTGCTCGCCGGGCTTGGGCGCAGCTTTCGTTGGATGTTACCCGGGGTGCTCACCAGTCACCTGCCGGCTGGGGTGAACACCCGGTGGCCCGTGCCTGTGGCGCGTCAGCGACGGGTGGCGCTATTGCAGGGTTGTGTACAGGATGCGTTGACGCCTCAGGTGAATGCACAGCTTGCGAGCCTGCTCGATCGCAAGGGTATCGAAGCCGTGCGGGTAGAGGACGAAAGCTGTTGCGGGGCACTGGCGCTGCACTTGGCGGATCAGGATCGGGCACAGGAGACGATGACGCGTAATGTCGTCGCTCTCGCGGCGATGGTGCCGGATGTCGAGGCCATTCTATCGACCGCCAGCGGTTGTGGCGTGACCGTCAAGGAGTACGACCGGCACCTGGCTGGGCACGAGCGCGCCGGTGAGGCGAAGGTCGTCGCAGAAGCCACGCGCGATGTCGCCGAGTATTTGCGTGAATTCCAGTTTGACAAGCGTACGGACGTAGATCGGGTAGCATTTCAGCCGCCGTGCTCGCTGCAGCATGGGCAGGCGATAACAGGGGTGGTAGAGGATATTCTACGAGGAGCAGGTTACGAACTCGTTGCGGTTGCCGATGCGCATCTGTGTTGCGGATCCGCGGGTACGTATTCACTATTGCACAGCGGGATGGCGCGCACTCTGAGATCCGAGAAGCTACGCCGGCTGACCGCAGCGCGACCGCACGTGATCGCCACGGCGAATGTCGGCTGTCAGACGCATCTCGGTGCCGGGACGAACGTGCCGGTGATGCATTGGATAGAGCTGCTGCGCTAGCGCCGCAAAACAAGGAAGAACTAGACAAACACTATACAGGGGGAGAGATGGCTGCAGAGCCTGGCCAGATGGCGAGCGGGGGGGAGGAGTCCATAGCTGGCCGTCACTATGCGTTTCTGGGTTTTCTGACGTTGCTCAACGTCATGAATTTCGTAGACCGGCAACTGCTCGGCAGCTTCGCCAACTTCATCGTGCCGGAACTCGAGCTGACCAACACCCAGTTCGGGCTCCTGACGGGGCTCGTGTTCATCGTGTTCTATTCCGCGATGGGACTGTTTATGGGGGCGTTGGCGGACATGGTCAATCGTACCCGGCTCATCGCGGCGGGCCTCGCGGCCTGGAGCATCCTCACCGCGCTGTCAGGTGCCGCACGCGGTTTCTGGAGTCTTGCGGCACCCCGCATGTTGATTGGCGTGGGTGAATCCATCATGACACCTACCTCCATGTCCCTGCTGGCCGACCGTTTCCCGCCGCAACGCCTCGGCTTCGCTTCCGGGTGCTACTACATGGGTGTGCCGATCGGCGTGGGTGTGAGCCTGTTGATCGTCGGCTATCTGGGTCCTGCCATCGGATGGCGAAATTGCTTCTATCTGCTGGGTGGTATCGGCGTGGTGCTGGCGATCGTCATGCTGTTCATGAAGGAGACACCACGGCGTCATGTGGTGGAAAACGCGCAGCAGGAGAAGCTGACCTTCGGGGAGATCGTGGCCGTGCTGGGCCGGGCGCTCAGGAAGAGCCCGGCGCTTGGGTTGACGATTGCGGGAGGCGTGGCCATGCACTTCATCCTGGGTGCGGCCACGTTCGATCAGCTCTGGTACGTCCAGGAACGCGGCTTCGACCGGGCGGAGATCGCGCAGTGGACCGGCTGGATCGGTCTCACTGGCGGCGTGCTCGGCAATCTCTTTGGCGGTATCGGTAGTGATCGCTTCCTGACCCGCACGGGTGTCGGCAGGCCGATGTTCCTGTTCTGGGTGATCCTGCTGCTCGCTCCGTTCAACATCGCTTACCGTCTGGTGGACGGCGACAGCATCTGGTTCTGGGTGGGTATTTTCATGGGTTTCTTCCAGCTCGGCTGCTTCTATGGCCCGACTTTTTCGACGGTGCAGGAACTGGTGCCGCCGCAGATACGCGCCACGGTGGTCGCTTTCTACATCCTGCTGCTCAATTTGATCGGTCTGGGCATCGGCATCACGTGCGGTGGCATCGTCATCGATATGCTGATGGCGCGCGGTGTGGAAGAACCCTACACGTGGACGTTGTTCAGTTTCACGCTCATCAGCCTGACTGCCGCTCCGCTGTTCTTCTGGGCCGGCAGGCGCTACCGGGGCGATCGTGAGCGGCTGTTCAGGTCGTTTGAGTGAGCGGCGAGTTGGTTGCATCGCCGCGCCTGCCACGCTCGGTGACGAGCGGGCGGCTCACGCTGCGAGTTCCCGAAGCCGCCGATGTGCTGCCGCTCGACGAAGCTGTGATGGCATCGTTTCCCGAACTGCAGAGGTGGATGGAGTGGGCGGTGGAGCCGGTATCACGGAGCGCTACCGCCGAGTTCGTGGAGCATGCACAGGTGGTTTGGCGAAAAGACGAGGAATGGCCGGTGCTGATGATCGACGGTGATGGCGTGATCGCGGGCGCGTCTGGATATCCGAACATCGACTGGAGTGTGCCGAGTTTCGAAATCGGCTATTGGGTATGCACCAGTGAGGTGGGCAAGGGGGGTATGCCAGCTAGGCAACCCGGACGCTGACCGATCTCGCCTTCTCAAGGTTCGGAGCGGCACGCGTCTACCTGCGTATAGACGATCTCAATACGAGAAGCTATCGCGTGGCTGAGTGGCTGAGTGGCTGA
>DCWG01000093.1:29375-41110 GCA_002327525.1 Gammaproteobacteria bacterium UBA2168
AGTGGCTGAGTGGCTGAGTGGCTGGGATTCGAGTTCGAGGGTCTGTCGCGGGCGAATTGCCGCAACAATACGGGTGGTCTGCGAGATACGCGGATCTATTCGAAGATAAAACGCGACGCCTGACCGGCGCATCCTGATTCGGGCCTACCCGCGGTCAACCCCGCCGGGTGCGCCACTCGCGGCGAATACGCCGCGCAGCGGCATTGTTCCCGAGCCCTTCCTCGGCATCGGCCACGACCAGCCAGGCTTCGCGCACCCAGTCGATGCGGGAACCAGCCAGCGCGATGGCTTTCTGCGCGTGCTGCTTGCCGATCTGCCACTGTCCCAGTTTGATATGTTGCTCCGCGAGTGCGATCCACAGGCGTGCGTCTCTCGGCTCGAGGCGGATGGCTCGCTCGAGGTAGCCGACCGCGCGCTGGTGGTCTCCTGCCTCTCCGGCGGCAGCGCTTTCGTCGAGCAGCGCAAGGGTGGCAGTGTTTTGTGGAGGTGCCGGTCGGCCCAGTAGGGTCGTTTTTTCGTCCTGCTGATCGCCGGTGCCGCGACCCGCCGCCGGCCTCGATGCATCAACCACCGGTGGCGGAGGCGCACTGGTGCAGGCAGCGATCGCGATGAGAGCTGCAGACATGAGCAGGATACGCGGCGCGGTCGACCCTGGGATTGGGTTCAGTCGTTTTGAAACCAAGAACGAATCCTGTCTGTCAGTGTCTTCTGCCGGGAGATATCACAGCCGGGTGTAACGTGCAAAGACGTCCCTATCGGCACACTGACTCTTACGAGCCTTTCCGCGCAACCCGGTTTTGCCAGCATGCCGGTCATGTAGTCGATTTCGACCAGGTCGGCGGCGCCGGGGTGCACACTCGGGTGGATGAGAGGTACGACGGTGTTACTCAACATGATCTCGTCCCACACCCGCATGGCGCCGGACGCTCCGGTGAGATTGATGGGCGAATTGTCGTCTGCGCCAACCCAGACCACCGTGAGTTTGTCCGCATCGTATCCTGCAAACCAGCTGTCCCTGAAATCGTCGGACGTTCCAGTTTTGCCAGCGACTCCAGCGCGGGCAAAGCGCGAGTGCTTGCCCGTCCCCTCGCGCATGACCAACTCGAGCGCGCGGCTGAGAGTCGAGGCATGGCCGGGATCGATGGTCAGTGCGGGTTTGAATGGGTGGTGGGACAGGGACTCGCCATTTTCTGCCTGCACGGCGATCACCGCCTTGGGTGGTGTGAAGAATCCACCGCTGGCGAAGTTGCCGTACAGGCGTGTGATGTCCAACGGACTCAGAGATTCCGCACCCAACAGCAGCGATGGGTAGTGGTTTGACGGACTTTTTCCGCCGAGATCGGCAATGCGTTCGGCGACGAGATTTACTCCGATGTCCATGCCGAGATTCACGGTGGCGAGATTCAGCGAGTCACCGAGAGCCCGGATCAGCGGCACCGGGCCATGCACCTCACCATCAAAGTTCCTGGGTGACCAAGGTGTTGGTCCGCGCGCATCGATCTCCACCGGTGCATCTTCCACGATGCTCGCCAGATGTTGCCCTTGCTCCAGAGCAGTGAGATAGACGACCGGTTTCAGCAGGGAGCCGGCTGGCCTCACGGCGTTCAGTGCACGGTTGAAGCCGTTCACACCGGCTTCACGGCCGCCGATGAGGGCCAGCACCTCGCCGGTCTGGGTCTGGGTGATGACGCTTGCCGCCTGCAACTTGCCGGTTTCGATGCGGCGGCTGCGCTCGAGTCTGTCCAGCGCATCCTTGACGGCATTGGCCGTGCTTTCCTGCAGGCGGGGATTGAGCGTCGTGAAGACGGTGAGACCCCCGGAACCGAGCTCGTCCTGGTCGTAGTAGGCACGCAGGTTCTCGCGCACAAGATCCATGAAGGCAGGGTAATAGGTGCCACCGCGTCGTGCGGCGCGGGTGACCACCAGCGGTGTGCGTTTGGCGATGCGAAGTGCCGTGGCATCGAGCAAACCGTCGGTGTGCAGGATGTCGAGAATCCGGTTGCGGCGTTCGGTCACGCGTTCAGGGTAGCGGAAAGGGTTGTAGTAGGACGGGCCCCGGATAATCGTCAGCAGCGTCGCGATCTCGGCATGGGTCAATTTGCCCAGGTGTTTCGCGAAGTAGAACTGCGCGCCGAGACCAAAACCGTGGATGGCGCGGCTACCCTCCTGGCCCAGGAAGATCTCATTGATGTAGGCGTTCAGGAGGTCGGCCTTCGTGAAACGTGCGTCGAGAATAATGGCCATGGCCACCTCTCGCAGTTTGCGGGACAGGGTGCGGCTGTTGTCCAGGAAATAGCTCCTGACCAGTTGCTGCGTTAGGGTGCTGCCGCCCTGGGTAATCTCCCCGGCTTGAAGGTTTGCCCACATCGCCCGGGCGATACCGATTACGTCAAAACCGGGATGCCGGTCGAAATTGCGGTCCTCGACCGCCTTCAGCCCTTCTTCGAGCAGCGTGGGCGCCTGCTCGGGCGACAGGATGATTCGATCCTCGCCGTGGCTTGCAAAAAAGCTGCCGATGGAAGGTGGGTCGAGGCGCAGGACGGCGCGGCGCAAACCATCGAACGTGATGGTGGATATCTCGGCACCGGTGAAGGTCAGCGCCAGCTTGCCGGCGGGACGTCGCCCGTCGATGAAGCGAAAAGCGTGCAGCATGACCGTCAGTCGATTGCCTGTGCGTTTGTACGACCCCGGAGCTTCGGGATTGGCGCTGGCGCTGTATCCGACACGCTCGAGTTCGACCACCATCTCGTTGAGCGAGAGGGGCGCACCTGTGTAGAGCTCTAGCGGTTGTGCATATACGACGGCGGGTATAGACCAGCGCCGGCCTTCGAACGTCGTCGTGATGGTGCGATCCAGATACAGCAGATAGCCGGCAAGCCCGAGAGCGGCAAACAGTACCAGGTAACCGGTGGTGCGGATCAGGCGGGACCACCAGCTACGTTTACGCCTGCGTACACGTCGGGCCGGTTTGGCAGGCTTTCGTCTGGCCGTTGACGACCGCTTGCTGCGGGTACGGGTATTGGATTTGGCCACTGAGGTCACTACGAGTCGGGGCGCGCGAGCATAGCATGCGCATGCTGGAGTGATTCACGAAGAATTCTGAAGGCTTGTCCGACAGGGAGGGTGAAGGTTGTTGCCTGGCGGTGGTTGTGTTCGCGCTGCAAGACGGCGAGAATTAACCGGCCTTAGGGGTGGTTTTCCTGAGATACCGACGCCGACGTATCACGGTTGCGGTGGACCCTTTGAACCTGATCCGGGTAACGCCGGCGTAGGGATAGGTGGGATACATAGGATTTTGACGCGGATCGAGATCCGCATCCTCACTCCGGGCACTGGAGCCAGAACGGCCAGAAGCAGAGCCAGAACCGGAGTGAACATGAACAACCGCCTTTACCCAACCGCAACAATCGTCAGCCTGTCGCTGGTACTTTTTGCGCATAGCGTCCTCGCGCAAGCAGACACCATCATCGAAGAAATAGTGGTGACGGGCGAATTGCGGGAATCCGCACTTGCCAGCACCCCTTCCAGCGTCTCCGTCCTGCAGCCGGGAGATCGGCGCCAGACAGCCGTACAGCAGATAGAACAGGTGCTCGGCTGGGCGCCCAATGTCAACTACGCGAGCGGCGCCTCGCGCGCGCGCTTTTTCCAGATTCGCGGAATCGGGGAGCGCGGCCAGTTTGTCGAACCCCTGAATTCCTCGGTGGGGCTGTTGCTCGATGGCGTGGACATGAGCGGCATCGGTACGGCAGCGACGATGTTCGATGTGGCGCAAGTCGAGGTGTTCCGTGGACCGCAGGGCACACTGTACGGCGCCAATGCGCTGGCGGGGCTCATCAACGTGGTGAGCAATGCACCAACCACCGAGTTCGAGGCTAGCATTCAGCTGGATGCGGGTGATTACGGTGCGCGCGGGTTGGGCGCGGTGGTGTCGGGCCCGCTGAGCGAGCAGGTGCGGTTTCGTCTGGGTGCGCAGCTCTACCAGGACGACGGATTCATGGACAACATTCACCTTGGTCGCGACGATACGAATGATCACGACGAACTGACGGTGCGTGGGCGTCTGGACTGGGAGGCGGGAGGTTCCGCGTTGTGGTCGATCTTCGCGGGCCATGTCGATATCGACAACGGCTACGATGCATTCTCGCTGGACAACAACCGCAAGACGCGCTCGGATCAGCCGGGTTCGGACGTCCAGGAGACCACCTACGCCAGCGTGAAACTCGACTGGGGCTTCTCCCGGGCCGTACGTTTCGAGGGTAGTCTGGCCTGGGCGACTTCCGATATCGACTATGGATACGACGAGGACTGGACATTCGTCGGATTTCATCCGTGGGAGTACTCGTCCACCGACCGCTACCTGCGTGAGCGCGACACGACCACGCTGGATGTGCGTTGGCTGTCGGAACCGGGTCGGGGCATCTTTGGCGGAGACACCGAGTGGGTGGCGGGTGTTTTTGCCTTGCGACAGGATGTGGATCTCTCGCGCCGTTACACCTACGCCGCCGACTACGACAGCGAATTCGAGATGACGCGCATTGCCGCATACGGGCAACTCACGATCCCGGTGTTTGAAAGCGCTCGACTGATCGTGGGCCTGCGTGCGGAGCGGCACAGCTCGGAGTTCGACTCGCGCTCCGCGACAGGAGAGACGGTGAGTTTCGATCCGGACGATGATCTTTACGGCGGTCGGCTGGTCTTGGAATGGGATACGAGTGCCGGGCATCTCGTGTATGGAGGCGTGACCCGGGGCTACAAAGCTGGGGGATTCAATACCGATGGGACGCTGGAACCCACGAGGCAGTTATTCGATCCTGAGAACACGTGGAACTTCGAAGCCGGGTACAAGGGCAGCTGGGTGGACGACCGGCTCGTTGGGCGCGCCGCGGTGTTCGTGATGCTGCGCGACGACATGCAGATCGATACCTCGCACACGGTTCCCATTCCGGGAGTACCGGGTGCGGTGGAGTTCGTTGAATATCAGGACAACGCGGCCGAAGGGCTCAACTATGGCGCGGAGCTGGAACTTGAGTATGCCCCTGGTGATCGTACGCGGCTGTTTGCGAGTGTTGGTCTGCTGGAGGCGGAGCTGGAGGACTACATCAACGGCTCAGGAGAGGATCTGGATGGCCGCGATCAGGCTCATGCTCCGGGCTACACGTTTTTTGCCGGGATTGAATTCGATATCACCGACCGATGGTTTGCGCGCCTCGAGGTGGAGGGCAAGGACGAGTTCTATTTCTCCAACAGCCACCAGACTCACTCGCAGCGCTACGAGTTGATCAACGCGGTCGTCGGCTACGAGGCGGATCGCTGGAATGCGAGGGTCTGGGGCCGGAACCTGGGCGATGAGGACTACTTCGTGCGCGGTTTCGGATTTGGCAACGACCCGCGCGACGGCTATGTATTTCATGGCTACACACAGCTCGGCGAACCGCGTCAGTTCGGTGTCTCCATATCCATCGATCTCTAGCGCGCGTTCGGCCTAACCACCGGTGTTTGCGCGGGCACTTCGTTCCAGGCCAATGAGATGGTCGACGATGTCGAGTGCCATCTTCCGCCCGTGGTCCATGCTGACCAGGTACTTTCCCGCCACGACGATGGAGGGTGTGGAGTCGATCTTGAACGTGCGCTGGCGTCTGTCGTCCTCACGCAGTGCCTGGCGCACGTCGGGTGAGTTGAGCGTGTGCAGGAAGTCGTTCTTGGTGATCCCGTAGCCATCGACGTAGTCGCCGATGGCGTCCGGCGTGTCGAACACTCGCCCGTTGTCGTGGATGGCACGGAATATACGCTCGTGATTGTGTTCCAGCGCATCGGTTTGTTCGAGCGCGCGATAAGTCGCCGCCAGCAGACCCGATTGGGCGCTGAAGGCCACCGGGTCGCGACGAAATGCCACATCGGGGCCCTGTTCGCTGCGCCAGTCATCGATCAGAGGATCGAAGCTCTTGCAGTGCACGCAACCATACGAGAAGAATTCTGTGACGGAGATGGGCGCATCGGCGCGCTGGCGCTCGGGTTCTTCGATCAGCTCGTAGTGTTCACCTTCGACAAAATCGCCCTGGGTGACTCCGGTGCTGTACAGGGTTCCGTATCCCAGGACAACGGCGATCAGCACGGCGATGAATACGATGATGCCGGTGCGTACGTGTTTGAGGTGAGAGTCGCTGCGTTTGTTCATCGGTCTTCCAGGCTTGAAGAGGCCTGCGAAATTCTACTGTCGGTTACCTTCGAGCTGAAGTGCGTGTATCACGTGTATACTGCGCCGCTTGTTCGTCACAGCCGTATACATGGAACGCTATCACCTATACATGTACCGGGGCTGCGGGTTCTGTGCCCGCGTGCAGCGCTTTTTGCAGGAGCTGGGTATCGAGATGCCGCTGCGTGACATCCTTACCGATCACGGCGCCTTGCATGAACTGATCGAGGGCGGCGGTCGGCAAACCGTACCCTGCCTGCGTATCGAAGATGCCGGAGACGGCGTGCGCTGGATGTACGAGTCGGCGGACATCATGCGCTATCTGGCCGAAACTCGAGACGAGGCGCCGGACGCCGCTCGCGTGTAGCCCATCCCTCCCACCGGACGGACCCTGGGGCGGGTTCGCCGCCAATAACTAGAGCATTCACCGGTGAAACTAGGACTGCTTTTTGGCTATTCGGGTCGCAAGCTCAGTATTCCCATCGAACAGGTCAAGTTTGCCGAGGATCTCGGCTTTGATTCGATCTGGACCTCGGAAGCCTACGGGTCCGACGCCATCACGCCCGCAGCCTGGATACTGGCGCAGACCGATAGGGTAAAGGTGGGCACCGCCATCATGTAGATGCCGGCTCGCACCCCCGCTATGAACGCCTTGACGGCCGTGAGCCTCGCCGAGTTGTCCGGCGGCCGCTTCATCGTGGGTCTGGGGGTCCCCACGTTGAGATAAAGGCAGTCTTCGTCGCGATTCGAGGCGGCCCGTGCGTTGAAGGCAAAGGCGAGGGGTCTCATACCCTCCATGACGGGTTGCCACCCAGCGGCCAATCTCGAGATTGATCCGGAGCTGCACGAAAACCCCGAGTGCCGCCGCCCACACCATGGTGATGCCGAACTTGGCGGTGACCCAGGGCTAGAGAATCATCTCGCCGGAGCCGATGGCGAGGCCGATCATGACGGTTCCCGGCCCGGTGAGTTGCCAGAAACTTCTTTCCCGGTTGGGCAGATCCGCCTCGTCGAGCGGAGTGATTGGTATCGGCACGCATTCCCCCCGTGTGTGGATTTCGGCCGGTTGGTCGCTGGTCGCGCAGACATGATACAAACTTCGTGCTTACGAGACCGATTCAAACGTTTGTTTAAATATCTATGCCAGCATGTTTAAATCATGACCATGTCTCAATCCAGGACTCAAAAAGCCCTGTTGATGACCGCGATTGAGCTGTTTGGTCAGCGCGGTTACGATGGTGTTTCAACCCGCATGCTCGCTGATAGCGCCGGGGTAAACGTTGCGGCCATCAAATACTACTTCGGGAGCAAGGACGAGCTCTACCTGGGGGCGATCGATTACATTGTTGCCACCATCACGCCCAGGCTGAATCTGGTGACCGAGCTTGCCGGCGAGACTCGCAACATAGCGGGTGATGATCCGCACCGGCAGGCGGCCATGCTCGCACGGGTGATCGACGCGATTCTCACGACCTTTCTTGGCAAGCCGGAGATCAGGGCGTTCATGCCCCTTGTGTTGCGTGAACTGACCGTGCCAGGCCCCCACTTCAATCGCCTGTATGAGGCCGTCTTCAGAAAGGTGCACACCCTGCTGACCGAACTGGTGGGTTGGGTGCTTGGGCGAGATCCCCACGAACCTAGCACGGTAGTGCGTACGCACGCCGTGGTGGGGCAGATGGTGATATTCCATGTCGGCCGCACGATTCTGCAACGGCGCCTGGAGGTAGATGACTATAGTGAGGAAGAACTGCGGGCGATACACGAGGAAACCACCGAGTCTGTGTTGTTGAGTCTGGGGTTGCCTCATGTACGCTGAGCGGGAAAGCGGCTGGATGGCCGCATATGTCGTCGCGGGCTGCGTATGGCTGTTGTTGCTGGCTGGTTGTGAATCCGAACCCGGTGAAATGGTCGCGCTCGGTACCCTGGAACGGGACAGGGTCGACCTGGTTGCCGATAGCAATGAACCCATCGTGGCGATGCTCGCAGTTGAAGGACTGGAGGTAAGCGAGGGTGATGTATTGTTCCGGCAGGACGACCGCCGCGCCCGTGCCCGGCTGGCAGGTGCGCGGGCGGAAGAAGACGCCGCACGCGCGGTGCTGGCGCAGGCGGAGGAAGGGCCTCGCCTGCAGGAGATAGAACAGGGCAGGGCTCGTCTGGAGGCTGCCAGTAGTGCGGCGAATACGGCGAAGCACGAACTAGAGCGCCAGATTTCTCTGGTGGAGCTACAGTATGCTTCACAGAATCTGGTTGACATTCTGCAGGGCCGATACGATGAAGCCCTAGCGCACGAGGCCGGCGCGAGTGCTGCGCTCGATGAATTGTTGGAAGGGACGAGAAGCGAGGCTATCGATCAGGCGCGCAGTCGGTTTGCTGCCGCTCGGGCAGTGCTCGAAGACGTTGAGCTGGCATATGAGCGCGCCACAGTCACCGCACCCATCGCCGGTCGCGTCGATGCGGTGCCTTTCGAAGTGGGGGAGCGTCCGCCTGCCGGGGCGAGTGTCGTGGTGTTGCTGGCCGCCCACCCTGTTTATGCGCGCGTGCACATCCCCCACTCCCTGAGGGTCCATCTGAGCACAGACTCTCGAGCGGAAGTCGTCATCGATGGCTATGCGCAAGCATTCGCGGGACGACTTCGCTGGGTTTCGGCCGATGCCGCCTTCACGCCCTACTACGCGCTGTCTCGGCACGACCGTGGCCGGCTGAGCTATGTGGCGGAAGTCGATCTCACTGATTCTGATGCTGTGGGCCTGCCGATAGGTGTTCCGGTTGAAGTGCGCTTTCCGGAGATTCAATCGGAGTAACCTGGAGTTGCCTGTCATGTCGGGTGATGTCGTTATCGAAACTCAGGAACTGACCAAGACGTTTGGCGAACTGGTAGCGGTGGACAACGTCAGCATGACGGTACCCAGGGGCCGCATCTATGGTTTTCTGGGACCGAATGGCAGTGGCAAATCCACCACGATTCGCATGCTGTGCGGTTTGCTGGTACCCACTGCCGGTGAGGTTTCGGTACTCGGTGTCGATGTGCGCGAGGATCCCGAAGCCTTGCGCAGGCGCATAGGTTATATGACGCAGCGCTTCTCTCACTATGAGGATCTCACGGTCGGCGAAAACCTGCAGTTCATGGCCGAGATCTATGGCATACCGAGGTCCGCCCGGAGGACTGCCGTCGAACGCCAGATAGAGCGCTTTGGCCTGGGAGAGGGGAGAGATCAACTCACTGGCACGATGAGTGGGGGACAGCGCCAGCGGCTCGCGCTCGCCGCAGTGACACAGCACGAGCCGGATTTGTTGTTCCTCGACGAACCCACCAGTGCGGTGGATCCCGAGAGCAGACGAGAATTCTGGGAGTTTCTCTTCGATCTGGTTGATCACGGCACCACGGTGCTGGTGACGACCCATTTCATGGATGAGGCGGAAAGGTGCCACGCGCTTGCGATTCTCGATCGAGGCGTGCTGGTCGCGGACGGCGCGCCCAAGCAGCTGATGGCGGACATGCTCGCATCGGTGGTCGAGGTTGAAGGAGAGAATCTGCGCCAGGTGAGGGAGGTGCTGATCGTCAACGAAGCAGTGATAGACGTCGCTCAGCTCGGTTCTCGGCTGCACGTGTTGGTGGATCCGCGAGAAGAGCGTTCGGCAGACTTCGTTGCCGAGGCGATCGATGCGAACGGTTTATCCGCCGAGTCGAAACTGATCAGCCCGAGTCTCGAGGACGTTTTCGTGATGGCGACACTGGGACGAGTTGGCAAGTGAAGCAGCGATGGTTCATGCAGTTCTCGATCACCCGGGTGCTGGCGATCACGCGTAAGGAGTTTAATCACCTGCGTCGGGATCATCTGACCGGGGGCATGGTGGTCGGCATACCGATCGTGATGACGCTGCTCTTCGGATATGCCATCAACAACGATGTGCGCAACCTGGAAGCCGCAACCGTGGATGAAGCGGATACTCGTGCATCACGGGCCTTGCTCGCCGATGCGGGTGCGACACAGGTAGTGAGAATTGTGGGCAGTGCGGGTAGCCCAATGGAACTACAGCGGCGCATCGCGGCAGGTGAGATATCGGTTGGTATTGTCGTGCCCGCAGATTTCGAAGAACGGCTGGCGAAGGGCAAGAGGCCTCTGGGGCAGCTGCTCATAGACGACAGTGATCCCGTCATACTGAGCGCGGCGCGCGCACTAGCGCTGCTACCGGCAACCACATCTGACCAACGTACTCCAAGCGCAACCTTCGAAGTGCGCGCGTTGTACAACCCGGAGCGTCGGTCGGCGTTGTTCATCGTGCCTGGCTTGTGCGGCGTAATTCTGACCCTGACGATGGTGCTTTTTACGTCGATCGCCATCGTACGTGAGCGCGAGCGGGGCAATCTCGAACTCCTAATCACCACGCCGGTGCTATCACTCGAGCTGATGATCGGCAAAATCGTGCCCTACACCTTCATCGGTTATGTCCAGGTATCGCTGATACTGATGCTCGGTTACTACTTGTTCGATATGCCGATTCGGGGCTCGCTGGCCGAACTCTACACCGGCGTTGGTATCTTTGTTGTAAGCGTTCTGACGCTAGGGCTGTTCATATCTACCGCCGCCAATACGCAGTTTCAGGCTTTTCAGATGACCTTTATGTCCTTCCTGCCGCAGTTGTTGCTGTCCGGCTTCATGTTCCCATTCGAGGGCATGCCGAAAGCGGCACAGTGGTTGGCCGAGGTTTTTCCACTGACTCACTTTCTGCGCATCGTTCGGGGAATCGTGCTCCGCGATGCAGAGCTCTCCATGCTGACACCCGACATCTGGCCTCTGGCAGCGTTCTTCATCGTGGGCATGACGGTTGCGACCTTCCGTTTTCGCAAGCGGCTTGAGTAGGGACGAGGGATTGGCAAGCCTGCTCGCTGACAAGACGTTCAATACGATCCGTTTGCGCGACAGTATGATGGCGTCGCGAAGTATGCGGAAGACGTCAGGAGGTTGATTAGGGCCGCGCTGAATGCGCATTGGTTGTATTGGTGATGGTACGGGCGCGCGTCACGGTGTATTTTCGTTCCAGGTCAACTGCGGTGTCTCACTTATGTCCAGATACGAAACTATTATTTACGCGGTAGAAGGTAGTCGCGCCACCATCACGTTTAATCGGCCCGACAACCTCAACGGCATCACCAACACCATGATGAGAGAACTTTACGAGTGCGTTGGTGAAGTGGCGTTCGACAATGACGTGCGGGTCGTCGTTCTCACGGGAGCTGGCAAGGGGTTTTGTCCGGGCGCGGATCTCAAGGCGTACAGTAGCGGTGAAAAACAGGAACCCAACCGCAAGGAGTATTTCAACATCACTGCGATGTTGCACGAGATGCCGAAAGTGACGGTTGCTGCCATCAACGGGGCCTGCGCCGGAGCTGGATTCGGATGGGCTTGTGCCTGTGATCTGCGCTATGCGAAGGCGAGTGCTACGTTCAACACGGCGTTCATGGGTGTTGCCATCTCGGGGGACATGGCCGGCCCGTGGCTGCTGCCGAGAATTCTCGGTGCCACCAAGGCGCATGAGCTTT
>DCWG01000055.1 GCA_002327525.1 Gammaproteobacteria bacterium UBA2168
AGGCCATGTTTCCGGGCTGATCCTGACCGTCTCCGGCGCCCGCCCGAGGTGTGCCAGAATGGCTGGTGGTCCGAGCCCGGCCGACGGGTTAGGCCACCCGACGCAACCCCAATCGACAATGAAAGGGAGCAGTTTTGACCGGACGATACAAAGTGACGCTCAGAGTCACCGCCGCACTGATCGGCATTCTCGGCCTGCCCATGGCCTGGTACGGCGCGCAACTCGCCATCGCGGGCGGCACACCCTACTACCTGTCCGCCGGCGTGTTGATGGCGGCAAGCGCCGTGGCGTTGTGGCGGGCCCGCTCGATCGGCTTCTTCGTGTTCGCCGCCGTGCTGTTGCTGACGCTCGGCTGGGCGGTATACGAGGCCGGCAACAGCTTCTGGCTGGTGGGGTCGCGCATCTGGCTGATCGGCCTGCTGTCGATCTGGCTGTGCACGCCCGTCGTGCGGCGCCAGATCTGGGGCGACGATTGCCCAGCGCTGTTCAGCCTGCGCACCGTGCAGGTCGGTGCACTCGCGAGCTTCGCGACGCTCGCCGCGATGACCGTCGAGCTGGTCACCGACGACGTACTCGAGGTGCCGGGCGATCGCCAGGGCACGGTGCTGGCGCCCGACGAGTGGCGCGCGTACGGCAGCGGCCGGAGCGGCACGCGGTATGCGCCGCACGACCAGATCAACGCCACCAACGTGTCGGACCTCGAACCGGCCTGGGAAGTGAACACCGGGCGTATCGGGCGCTTCAGCGGCACGCCCATCCAGGTGGGCGACACGTTGTACCTGTGCACGGCCCAGAACGTCGTGATCGCGCTGGATGGCGACACGGGTGCGGAGCGGTGGCGTTTCGATCCGCAGAACGAGACCCCGCCTTACAACATCTTCGGCAACTGCCGCGGGGTCACCTACTACCGCGTACCGGACGAGCCCATCGGTGAGCGCTGCGCAGAGCGGATCTACACCGCCACCACCGACTCGCGCCTGATCGCACTGGACCGCACGACGGGCAGCCCGTGCGAGGACTTCGGCACCGGCGGGCAGGTGTCGCTGCTGGCCGGCATGGGGGAGGTCAAACCCCTCTACTACATGGTCACCTCGCCCCCCACCGTGGCGAGCGGGGGACTCGTGGTCGGCGGACTGGTGCTCGACAACCAGGAGATCGAGGAACCCTCGGGGGTGGTGCGATCGTACGATGCGGTCACGGGCCGCCTGTTGTGGGCCTGGGACATCGGCCGCGAGGGCGAGACCGAGATGCCGCCCGAGGGCGGCTACTACACGCGGGGCACGCCGAACGTCTGGAGCCTGACCTCCGCCGACGACGAGCTCGGACTCGTGTACGTACCCACCGGCAACGCGACGCCGGACTACTTCGGCGGTCACCGCACCGAGGCGATGAACCGCTACGCGAGTTCCGTGGTCGCCATCGACGCGCGCACCGGGCTCACCCGCTGGCACTTCCAGACCGCCCACAACGACATCTGGGACTACGACGTGCCGTCGCAGCCGACCCTGCTGGACCTGACCCTCGACGGCGGTGAGCGTCGCGCCGTGATCGTGCCGACCAAGCGCGGCGAGCTGTTCTTCCTCGATCGCGCGACCGGTGAACCCCTCACCGAGGTGGTCGAACGGCCGGTGCCGCAGACCGACCTCCCCGAGGAGCGTACCAGCGCGACGCAGCCGTTCTCCACCGGCATGCCGTCGTTCGCGTATCCCGACGTCGACGAGCGGGACATGTTCGGGTTCACCCCGTTCGATCAGATGGCCTGCCGCAAGCGCTTCCTGGAACTGCGCTGGGAAGGGCTGATGACGCCGCCCTCGAAGGAGGGCACGCTGTTCTACCCGGGGCCCGGGGGCGGCATGAACTGGGGGAGCGTTGCGGTCGACGAAGCACGGCAACTGATGGTGGTGAACGCCATGCAGCTGCCGTTCACTGTGCAGATGGTGCCGCGGGACGAGGACACGTTCGCCACCAAGGGCGAAGGCGAAGGCGGATTCGAACCCGGCTACGGGGTCGGAGGCCCGCAGCGCGGCACGCCCTACGCCGCGATCACGGCGCCGTTCTTCTCGCCGCTGTTCGTTCCGTGCCTCAGGCCGCCCTACGGCGAGATCTCCGTCGTCGATCTCGCCACACAAGAAGTGGTCTGGCGCCGCGGCATGGGTTTCTGGCAGATGGGTTTTCCGTATCAGGCAGGCTCGATCGTCACCGCCGGCAGGCTCATCTTCAACGGCGGCGTGCTGGACGCGCAGTTCCGCGCCATCGACACGCTAACCGGCGAGGTGCTCTGGCAGGAAGCGCTCGACCGGCCGTCCGACGCCACGCCGATGAGCTACGTCAGCCCCGCCACCGGCCGCCAGTACGTGCTGGTCACGGTCCCGGGCGATTATCGCAGACCGACCACCGTCGAGGAGATGGAGCAGCCACAGACGGCCGCGGCGCAGGACGGCGGTGGGCGCGTGATCGCTTACGCGTTGCCCTGAGACTGAACGGGCTACGAACCGTGACCAGGTCTTGAAGACGTGCCAACGCGTGCTTCCGGCCGTGGACTACGGTAGGTCTGCTGCGCGCATACCCATCGTGTGCGCACCGGACGCGCCGTCCCCGCGCTGGGATACACTGGCGGCGCATTGGGGAGGATGCGATGAGAGGCTACCCGTGACGCGGGTCAGGGACCCGCGCGCGTGAACACGATCCGTATCGGCATCGTTGGCGACCTGCACGCGCACTGGGACGACGTGGACGCGATGCAACTCAGCGACTGCGACTACGATCTACTGCTGTTCACCGGCGATCTCGGCGGCGGCGCGCGCGACAGCAGCCTGCGCATGGCGCGCAGCATGTCGCGCCTCACCCTCCCCGCGCTGGTGTATGACGTCAGCCCATATGGGCTGACGACGTACACCCGGTTGCAAGGATTCGGCCATCAGACAGGTATCGAAGGTTATCAACTAAAAAACGGGTCTTTGTTTCTGACGTCGGCGTTGATGGTTTAAAGCGATTGATCTTTCTGATGACGCCATTAGCCCACCCCACCACATACAGCCACTCATTATCGGCAGAGGCGAGGATTCCATTGGCAACCGAAACCTCACTATTGGGAACCATTTTCCATCCATCAGTCAGACGCCACTCGTATACACCCCCCGTGTCAGCGGCTTGAGACGCACTCGACAGCGCTTCAGATTCAAACGACTCGTTTAACTGGGGATTTGCCGTAACTGCCAGTGCGTTATCTGCTAAATATGTGACGGAATTGGCCGCAAGTCCTCCAGGCAAGATGACACATCCTTGCCATCTCAATGAAGGCCGCCCCCCTTTTAGACTCAGGTTGAATACTTCAACAGATTCACGCCCCCCATGGTTAACAGCGTAAACGGTGTAGTCAGTCTGATCGTCCTGCCTAAGGCTGATACCATGTACCGAAAATGCGCTCGGGTCGGGGGCACCCGGGCAACTTCGATACAGATCGATGGCTTCAGAGGCGAAATCCGGGGATGCTTCATAGTGCGCACGCGTCGTGACATTAACGATGCTAAAGCCACCGTGAGACCAATCGGGTCGGCCCATTCCACCAGTAATCACGAAATCTGAGTCTCCAATTCTCAGCAGGTCTTCGGCACTTGGAATATTGCAGATGAATTCATAGTCGTTAGTTGCCTCACAACTTTCATTCGTTGCACCAGTAGACGGCAACAGGAATAGCGCCGACAACACAAAAACAGGCATGACCCCAGACACAATTTTGCTCCTAGTACACTGAGTCATCGCCAGGCCCTCCGATTCAATCAATGCCAACCCAAACTTATACATTTCTTTCTTTATCATGGCTTGTGATGCATGAAATCGAAACCCAAGCGACAGATTAAGCGTATGCGGCAGGTCAGTCCTCTGGATCCAGCATGGCCCTGCTAATCGCGAATGAACCTGACGCGTCATTTGAATCCAGTTCACGCATCGTAGCCGTAAACTCGAGTTGAATTTGATTCGGGTCCTTCACATAGAATGACTTCCCAGGCCCGTGTTCCACGAAGGCGCTCACTCGAACACCCTTTGCGAGCAGTTCATCGCGCTTGATCAGAGTTTGTTGATAATTTCCTGACCACCGACGACAGACATAAGTACGACTGTCTCACCCACTTCTGTAATGGGTATGTCAAAAATCTGCCTGTCCAGCACAATAAAATCGGCATCTTTGTCCAATTCAAGTGAACCTGAAGAGTCACCAACCTTGTTGGCAATGGCACCGTTGTGCGTAAAAAATTTGATGGCGGTTGCAAGATCAATTGCTTGCTCGGGCCAAAGTGTCTTCTCACCGTTGCTGAAAGGGTCAGCTCGCGTCACCATCGATTCAATCGCCGGCCAGGGGTTTGGCGTGGGCACGACATTCCAGTCAGATCCATAAATAACGAGCGCTCCCGACTCTACCAGTGCTTTGATTGGCCAGGGCTTGCGATCCGGCCCAAGCCAGACCTCCCAATCAAGGCCCGAAATGGGATACCAAAGCATCGGGCACATCTCCGCGGCCACATTGAGCTCAGCAAAGCGTGGTATGTCGTCAGGATGAATCAGCTCCGCGTGGGACACCTCATGAATTAAGCCGCTGTCACCATTCGCTCCTCGTGCAGCCTCAAAAGCATCCAGCGCCACCCGCACAGAACGATCAGCGGTCGCATGGATTTTGATGGTGAGACCTTTAGCATCGAGCGCCACCACATCCGCTGCCAGCTCATCTGGATCAAGCATCAACTTACCCCGCCACTGATCGCCAAAGGCCTCACTGGGTTCGTAGGGCTCCAGAGTTGCCCCGGTGTAAGTCGGAGGGATTCCATCCAGCATAATCTTTGCAAAATCAGTATCGATGCGATCACTGGCTAAATCATCGCGGGCATCGATTAAGGCAATTTCATCTTCATGGGTCTTGGCCCATGCACTTTTCCAGCTGAGAGATGTTTTGATATTGATAGGCAGCGCATTATTTGCATCCAGTAACGCATAGGCCTCCATGTCGGCGGTTGCCGCGAGTGCATCTTTTATCGTCGTCACACCGTATTGCATGATCTCATTGATGCTCCAGGCCAGCGCCTTGGCCCTATCCTCAAGCTCGTATTCTGGCAACTTGTTACGCACTTCATACGCCGCGTTGTCGTATAGGATGCCCGTTGCTTCGCCAGTCTCCAGATCCCGCACAATCACACCACCGCTTGGATCCGGTGTGTCATCGTCAATGCCAAATATTTCTAAGGCTGCGGAATTGACCCATCCGTTATGGACTGACCAGTCCATCAGGAATACCGGATTATTTGGTGCTATCTCATCAAGAATTTCCTTCGGCATTTCTTCGGCGCCGATAAATAAACCCTCGTTCCACTGACCACCGCGTAACCACTCACCCTCTTCCAACCCCGCCAAACAATCCTTTAGCGCGGCCAGTGCTGCATCGAGCTGATTTTCAAGAAAACTGCACTGCAATTGTTTTTGAATGCCTGTATCAGACGGATGTATATGCGTGTCGTGAATACCCGGGATGACCATGCGCCCCTGTAGATCATGAACGATGGTGGTCTCACCCGTATGTGCCCCAACATCATCTGCGCGCCCGATGGCGACGATCTTGCCGTCCGTCACGGCCATCGCCTCAGCCCAGTTGTGCTGCGAATCCAGGGTATAGATACGGGCATTGGTATAGACCGTATCTGCTGATCGTTGTGCCGGTTGCGAACAAGCGCCCAGGCATAACAAAGTGACAGGCAGCAGTATTCGGTAATTCATGCATTCCCCCTAAATGGTGTCTCGCCGTCTTTGGCGCGTAAGACGGTGCACAGGATGCACCGTCAAATTAGTGGAAGATGGCTATCAGGGGCACTAACTCCCGAATTTTAAGTCGACGGATAAACCGTAGGTTCTCGGCATGCCAGCCATCCGCACAAACGGACCATTACCGCCGAGGTAAGCCATGGGCCAGTAATACTCATCTGTGATGTTCCGACCCCACAATACCAGCCGCCATTTACCATCAGCAGGACCATAACCTACTCTCATGTTGGTATAACGATAGTCTTCGCCACCAATCTGAAAAGGGTCTGTCGCGCCGGTGGTTGAGTCCGTGTACGTGTGGTCTAACGTAATGTCTATCACTGCCCCATTGTCCATTTGCCATCCTTTGCTCACGGATGCTGTGTAGGAAATGTCCGGCGACATGGCCAGTTTGTTACCAGAAGCATCGTAATAGACGATATTTGGCCAGGCACTGGCTGCTGTATCAACCGCCATCCATTCCGTCACTTCAGAATCTAGCCACGCAATATTGAAGCGTACGTCCCATCCATTACCTGGCAACCACAGCATATCCAGCTCAATGCCCTTGATTTCTGACTCCGGCGCGTTGGTCAGCCCGGAAATATTACCGACAAATGCGACATGGGCATCCGTCTCTTGCTTATCCTGATAATCGTAGAAAAATGTCGCGGCATTTAGCTGCATCGTATTATCCAGCAGCGTGGCCTTAACCCCGACCTCATAAGCAGTCAAAACTTCTTCTTCTATCGGGTGAAGCTGCAAAGTTGTATTGGAGTTGGCCCCATTAAAGCCGCCGGACTTAAATCCGTTCGAGACGGTTCCGTAAAGCAGAACGTCATCATTCACTGCATAGTCGAGTGTAACCTTACCCATTAAACGGTCAGTGTCGATCGTGTCTGAATAGACATGGAACGCATCATTTACATTCGGCGTGCCGATGACCGCGAATATAAAGGCAGGGGAATTCGGATCATCATCAATCGTTCCACAATCTCCTACACCAAGCGAGGAACCAAAATTCGCGTTCAGAAATGCGGCCAACGTTCCATCATCTGCAACGAAGGTACAGCCAGACCAATCGCGTTCTTCACTGGTATACCGTGCGCCCACCGTAAGACGCCACGCGTCGGCGAAACGCCACTCCACATGACCAAAAACAGCCAACGAGTCTGTTTCTTGTTTTTGTTTCGTGTCGAGCTCGAGGATCGGCGTGGCAGCAAACAAGCCAACACCCCACGGTATAGATCCAAAACCATAAACCGAATCCGACATAAAGTAGTGATAGTACTCATCCATTTCGTCACTGGAGTAATACCCGCCGATGATCCAATTCAAATCATCGTCACCGCCCGCCAACCTCACTTCCTGAGAAAACACTGACAGATCAGTGGTATTGATGTTGGCCGAATCGTTGAAAGAGCCACCGTCCCAGTCATTAGCTTCGGCCCGATCGAACTGGTTAAACGCCGTGATTGAAGTCAGCGTCATATCGCCTATCTGCCATTCGAGCGTCGCTGATGCTCCGAAGAGTTGATTATCGCGTTCGGGACGAAGGGAGAAGGTCCGTCCGGTTTGTGGACTGGTGTAGCTGTTTGTCCAGTCCGCATCCTCAGCGTCACCCGTTGAGTACCAGGGCGGCGTCTCACCAACAAAAAAGTAATCCTCAAGCGGCGTGTAGGGGCTGACAAATGTATCGCCACCGTGGAGCGCCCCGTCATAGGCGGTTGAAGCCAGGTTTTCCGACTGATCATCAACATAGTGGACGTTCAGTAAAAGGTTGACGTCCTCACTGAGGTCGATATCCAACATGGCTCGAACGGCAAATGTATCCAACTCCCCAAGCTCGTCGCTACGGGTAAGGCTTTCTTGCCATCCTTCACTTGAAGTTACACTTCTTATCGCAACGCGGCCACGAACATCATCGCTCATCGATCCGCTCACGAATCCTTCAAGGTCCACCGTGCGGTAGCTGCTGTAACCAGCGGTAATCCCGGCTTCAAAATTTTCGGTAGGTTTTCTGTTAACGAAGTTGATCTGGTGTACGTCGTCAGCCCATATG
>DCWG01000009.1:0-18627 GCA_002327525.1 Gammaproteobacteria bacterium UBA2168
CGGAACCCTTGCCGCGCAGACGCATGAACGTCAGCACGATCACTGCGAAACCGGCGATGGGCCAGGTCAGCGCGATGAGGCTGGCGGCGGCGACGACATCGAAGCTGCGCTTGGTGATCGCACGCCCAGCACTGTTCACGAAACCGTCCTGGAATACCAGCCAGTATGGCTGCAGCAAATCGACATCGAGGCGGGATGCTTCACGCTCGACGAACTCCTGTACTTCACATACCTCGATACCGGACAGACGGCATTCCAGCAGTTCCTCGAGCGGCAGGCCGCCGGCTTGCGTCTCGTCGTCGTGCCGGCGGCGATCGTCCATGGCGACCACGATCTCATCCACCTTGTGCTGCAGGCAGTAGTCCTTCAGCGGTTCGTTGGCCTGCGCCACACGCGCCCCGTATTCGCTGACCGAATCGTATTCCCCGAGTTTCAGAAAACCGAGCAGGACGAAACCGCGTCGGTCTGATTTGCGCCGCATGCGCGAGGCGATCTTGGCGGCGCGCGCACCGGTACCCAGCACCAGTACGCGCTTTTTCATGGCATCTTCGCTGATCAGGGTAGATGTGAATATGCGCAACCCGGCGACGAGAACGAATGCCTCGATGGATGAAAACAGCAGAACGCTGCGGCTCTCGAGCGCGGTGAAGGGCGCCACATAGGAGACCGCGGCCGTGGCCAGCGTGCCCAGCAGGAAAATGGACACAGCCGTGCGCAGCAGCACACTGGACAATCCCTCGCGAATACGCGCCCCGTAAACTCCCATGGCGGCCATCGCCACCACGATGAACACGGCAAAGGCGAACGCCGATGGTGCGTATTCGAGCAACGGCGGAAACGAAAAGAACTGGGTGAAGTAGCCGAGATAGGCTGCGCCCGCCACGGCGATGAGATCACTGAGCGCCATGAACAGGTAAGGCGTGTGTATGTAATGCCTGAGGATCCTGACGTAGGGCACGGTTCGAGTGTTCCTGAATCCAGTTTCGGGCACGCACAGTGCGCTGCCCATGTGGCGAACATTATAGAGGGTGAGGCCGCGAATATTGGTCAGCGAGATGTGAGGACGTGGTGCCGTGTTCTCGGCGCGAGCAGGTCGGTTGGAAGCGTCAATTCAACATAATGCCGTCCACGGTCACTTCTCGAATCCTAGCGAGTGGCTGAATATGACCCCAATTGGCGTGTCGTGGCCTTTTTTTTTTTGGAAGGCGACCGAAAAAGGACAATACGCATCAACAAAACTTTTATCCCTGAACAGCTTGCTCGAACTGGTGGTTTGAACGGACAGCTTCGCGTAGTGCGGTGAATTTCAGGAGTGAGCTCGTCGATGTTTCAAGCCATGGCTACCGGGGATTCTGTATCAGATAGCGCAGGCGAGAAAACGTGCCTGTGGGCGGGGAAGGCCAACACCCGCTTTCACGGCTGAGAAATATATTATTTAACATAATATATATTATGCGCATATCAGATCAGCCAGGGACGGCGTTCAGGAGGCGGGTTCGGGGTTCGATAAGCTGGTGGCCTGCGCTACTCGATGATGGCCTGGCTGAGAATCTCGATGCGGGTGCGTGCCTGTTGACAGCTCGGCTCGGCGCTTTGCGTAAGCTGCTCGCAGGGACTGGCCAGCACCACGACCCGTGCGTCTCGTCTGCCGAGTAGCATTTGCCGCATCTGCTCGAGCTTCGCTTCCCAGTCAAGCGCGACACGCCGATCGCCTATCAGGTACCAGTACCACAGCAGCATGGGCCGTGACGTCGACCGATGCGATAGCAGTATCTCGGTTGTAGGCGGATCTGTGAGCACTCTGCTTTCACCGATCTGACGCCATTTACGACCGTACAGTCTGTTGACACTGTTTATCACTTCACCGGGTTCTCCCTGGCGCTGGTAGGTGGCCGTGTAGGCGTACAGGGTGTGCGAATCGGACCGGTACCCGGTCCATTCGCGGTGATCCGCCTTCCGAAACCAGGGTGACCATACGATCTTCGCGCTGTCGTGCTTGTGATATTCGCCGACCTTTTCGGGAAGGACGATGTCATGCACCGGCAGGTCCTCACCCCGCCACGTTATCGCATGTGCGATGAGGGGTATGCCGATGGCGGCGAGCAGCGCGATCGCCAGGCGTGACAGGGAGACTCTGCCGCGGAACACGCCGGATTGCGTTGGAGTGCGTCTTTCGCCCACCTTTCTCATCAGCAGCCACATGTAAGGAAGGTACAAGATGGCAAACACCACCCAGCCGAACCAGACGTGCTCGTGCACGAGGATGTGGTCCATCCCGCCGTAGTAGCCGGCCAGGACGATCAAGAAGATACGAATCCAGTTGATGAGCGCGCCCATAGCCACCGCCAACAGCGCAATAGCCAAGGTACGGCCGGGCGTGCAGCGATTGCTCAATGCCAGGTAGCCGGAGATGCTGAGAGATACCAGAAGGAATCCGAGACCACTGCAACTGCTGGCAATCAAGAAGTTTCCGCTAGGGACGCTGATCAGGCTGCCTTCGATGAAAACGGTCAGGCCCGCGGCGGCGAAAGCGGAACCGACGACGGTGGTGGCCATAGACACCAGCACGGGCATGAGCCCGTGCCACACTGGTAGCGAAAACAGCAGCAATGAGAAAGGTGCGACGAACGCCACCAGCGCGTGACGTGGCAGCAACAGGCCGGCCGAGAATACGCAGATGAAGAAGAACGACACCAGTTCCAGTGTTTGCACGCTCCCGAGCCAGCCGACACTCCAGCCGAGCCCCGCTGCCGCGAGCAGCGGCACGAACAGGATCGAGGTTCGTTTGCCGGGCTCGAACAGTTCGAAGCGCCGTTCCCGCAACAACAACACAACCATGGCGAGCAGTAGGAATCCATGGCTGTAGAATCCACGCGGGTGCAGCCACAGCGGCACGAACAGGTCGAACGTGTGCCAGCACACGATGGCCACGATCGCGGCCACAGCCGCCAGCGCGACGATCACGTGAACGGTCAACCGGGCGCCGTCATCGAGCATCGCGAGACGCACATCCATGGCTCGGGCGCGTTTCCGGGCAATGCCCACTACGATGCACCTTCGCCTTTGAGCACCACGGGGATGATCCTCAGCATGATCTTGAAATCGAGCATGAGCGACCATTCATCGATGTACTGAAGATCCAGTTCCAACCAGCGATTGAACGATAGCTTGCTGCGCCCCGAGATCTCCCGCAGACACGCGAGCCCGGGACGTACGCTGAAACGCTTGCGCTGAATGCCGAGGCTAAACAGGTTATAGTCGCGAATCGACATGGGCCGCGGGCCGATGATACTCATGTGTCCGAACAGCACGTTGAACAGCTGCGGGAGTTCATCGACGCTGGTGAAACGCAACACTCGCCCTACCCTCGTGACACGGGGATCCCTGGCCATTTTGAATATCGGGCCTTGCGCTTCGTTCAGATGCTCGATTTCGGCCAGGCGTGCTTCGGCATTCTCGTACATGCTCCGAAACTTCATCATCATGAAGGGGCGTTTGTTGAGCCCTACCCGCTCCTGGCGAAAGAACACGGGGCCCCGCGAGTCGAGCTTGATCGCGAGCGCGGCCAGCAGGAAGAGCGGCGCAAGCAGCAGAATTCCGACCATCGCTCCGGCCAGATCGATGATGCGCTTGACGACGAGTTTGCCCTCGTCGTGGGAGACTGGTTCGAAGTTGAGTATCGGGAAATCACCGATGTGTTCCAGGTGTACGACGTAGGTCGCGATGTCGTAGACGTCGGCCATGAATTTCAGGCAAACCGCCTGCTCTTCGCAGGCTTCGACAATCGACTGAATATTGTTGATCAGGCTGCGGGGAAGGCACACGATCACCTCGTCCACGACCTGGATGGAGAGGAGCGCCTGAATGCTCTCCACATCACCGAGAACCCGTACACCATCCACCGTGTCGTGCTGCGGATCGTACTCGGGATCGAGCATACCGACGATGTCCACACCCCACTCCGAGTGCGCCTGGTAGGTACGGATCAACTCACGTGCACGACTGCCCGTTCCGATGATGAGCACCTTGAGGTAGTTTGCCGGGTGTTCTTTTCGACCGTAAAAGTACCACCATTTCAAAAAGATACGATCTAATATTAAACCCACTGTCAGGACTGCGGTGAAGCTCGCCACGATAGCACGGTCGACGAACTCGAAACGGCCGAAATAGGTCACCATCAGAATCCCGGTGAGTACGAACAGCGTATAGCGAAGTACATAGACGACGGCGGCCTCGCCGGTCCGATTGTGCAGTCCGGGTGAGCCGGTCACGGACGCTATCAGACTGAAGAAAGCCACCAGTGGAATCAGCAGCACGTGCTTCATCGCGAGGTCCAGGCTGATGAAGCCCGACAACCAGAGCAAGTCCACCGTTGCGGCGAACGCGAGAGTGCTCAGCACGACATCCTGTGTCTGCAGCAGTCTTTTTAAGTGGGTTGCCTTGGCTATCCGCATCTTGCTTGACCATGTTGGTGTGGTTCCGCCCCCGCTAGGCAAACGGGGCACTGCCCAGTTTAGCGGCTTTTGGGGTCCGATGCGGAGCCTGGATATGTAAGAAACCTGAACCCTTTCGCAGTTTTGGGGAAGAATTCTGACCCAAGCGTGAAACCGTCCCAAAGTTACATTCTCACGCTATGCCGCGTCCTTCGCGGCGAGTAGCATATGCCCTGTTCAAAGAGCTCACGCGTGCACGGGCGACACTCCTCGGTAATCGACCTCGAACGTGCGGGATGGGGACCAACCCAATTCGATACCGGGAAGGAGACTGGTTTTTGAGCCTTCACGTACTGATCACCGGAAACATGGGCTATGTCGGCCCCGCCGTCGTGCGTCATCTGCGCAGCGTCTTTCCCGGCGCACGCCTGACCGGACTGGATCTTGGCTTTTTCGCCCACTGTCTGACAGGGGCTGAGACGCTCCCGGAGACGATGCTCGATGAGCAGCTCTATCTGGATGTACGCGATGTGCCGGACAGTGTTCTCGACGGCGTGGATGTCGTCGTCAATCTCGCGGCTGTTTCCAACGATCCGATGGGCAAGACCTACGAGGCACCCACCATGGAAATAAACAACGCGGCCGCGGTACGCCTCGCCGAGCGTGCCAGAGCGCGCGGCGCGCGCGCGTTCGTCTTTGCCTCCAGTTGCAGCGTGTACGGCTTCGCCGAAGGTGGTGCACGCTCCGAAAGCGACCCGCTCAATCCTCTGACAGCCTATGCGCGTTCGAAAATTGAGACGGAGGTGGCACTGCAGCCCATTGCGGATTCGGACTTTCGAGTCACCTGCCTGCGCTTTCCCACCGCTTGCGGGATGAGCGACCGATTGCGGCTCGATCTGGTGCTGAACGACTTCGTTGCCGCCGCCATGGTGAGCAAGCAAATTGAGATTCTCAGCGACGGGACACCCTGGCGGCCGCTGATCGATACCAACGACATGGCGCTCGCCATCGAGTGGGCCTCGAACCGTACGCTGGGTGAGGACTTCCTCGCCATCAATGTAGGCACCAATTCGTGCAACCACCAGGTGCGGGACCTGGCGGAGATGGTGGCCTCCGAACTGCCCGGTGTGGGTATCGACATCAACCAGGATGCACCGCCAGACAAGCGTTCTTATCAGGTGGAATTCGGGCTCTATGGAGCGCTCGCTCCAGGGCATCTGCCGCGCTACGACCTGCGCGCCAGCGTGCGCGGTCTGATCGAGGGATTCGAGCGCATGGCGTTTGCCGATGCGTCCTTCCGCGATTCACAGTACATGCGGCTGAAAGTCATATCCGGATATCGGGAACGAGGCCTGCTGGATGAGCGGCTGCGGTGGGTGCAACCAAAAGGTTTAGACGAGGTCAGCAAGGTCGCTTAACCCCTTATAAAGCAAGCGTTTTTAGGCTTACAATGTGAACATACGCCGCGATTGAACAGGCCTGTCGACTTGTTTCGCCAGACTGGCCGCTCAACCGGTCGCTCACCAGCACGCCTCAGCTAAGGTGCGAGTGGATTTGAGGAATGAGGGCTTCATCACAGACGCTCCGATACAAAGGTTCAACATATGGACAAATCGAGAAGAAAAGTGCTCACAATGGGACAGGTATTTCCCGTGGCCGGATTGCGCAACGCAACCGGTTGGATACTAGGTATGCTGCTACTCACTTCCTCCATTGGGCTGAGCGCGGCCGAGTCTACTGCGGATGGCTACCGCATCAGTCCGGAAGACGTACTGGAGATATCAGTCTGGAAAGAACCAGATTTGCAGCGCAAGGTGGTTGTCCGCCCCGATGGTGGTTTGTCCTTCCCCCTGGCCGGAGACATGCGGGCCGCAGGTCTGACACCGATAGAACTCGAAGCGAACATCACCGAGAAGTTGCGGGAGTATATTCCCGAGGCCGTGGTCACGGTCTCCGTTGTCGAAATCAAAGGCCTGCGCATCTACGTGACCGGCAAGGTCAGGAGCCCTGGTCAGTATGTGGTCGGGCGGTACGTCGACGTACTGCAGGCACTGACCATGGCCGGTGGTCTCACGACCTTCGCCGACGCCAACGACATCCGCGTCATCCGCCGTGAGGGTGATGTAGAGGCGGTGTATCAGTTTGACTACAACGAGGTGGAGAACGGCGAGAATCTCAGCCAGAACATCGTGCTGCATACCGATGACGTGGTCGTCGTACCATGAAGCGGCCATCATTTGGAGTAGTCACTGGTCAGGGTGACCGGAACCTGAAAGTGCTGGCCATTTTCGCCACCCTCCTCACGGCGAGCGGTGCTCAGGCCGCCTGGCGGATTGCCCCCACTTTCACACTTTCGACCACATACGAAGACAACGTACGCCTGAATGAGCACAACGAGGACGACGGGACGGTAACGGTCACCACCGCACAGGTGCGGGTCAGCAATACCACCGAACGTTCCGGGGTTGCGGCCGACGCCGGGGTTAACTATCGCTGGTATTCTGGCGTGGACAACATGGAAGACAAAGACTCGCAGTTCCTAAACCTCGCCGCCGGTCGTCGCAGCGGAGAACGATCCAGAATCAGCCTGCGCGGTGCCTACACGCGCGACACGCTGATGCGCAGCGTGCGTTTCGTACCCGACATAGACGATCCCGACGACGTACCGCCGGGAACGGATGATCCCGTTGATGTGGATGAAGGGCAGTCCCGGCAACAGATCCGGCGTATACACTACCAGGTGAGTCCATCTTGGACCTACCGGTTCAGTGAGCGCACCAGCGGCACCTTTGGCTACACCTACAGCGAACGGCAACACAAGGGCGCGCAGCCAGGGTTCGTCGCAGTCAGAGACTCCACGACTCAGGCCATCACGGCTGATGTGCGGCACCAGTTCAGCCCCGTGGACACTCTGGGTGTTTCGGTGCAGGCAACGGAGTTCGATCCGGACAACCGGGTGGAATCCGATATCGTCGAAGTGCAGACCGGCTGGACCCGGCTCCTGTCCGAGGTCACCACTGTCGAGTTTGGTATCGGTGCAAGACGTGTGGGCAGCAATATCGATGAAGAAACGGGCATGCTGTATCGCGCATCTGTCAAGCGCCGCCTGAATTCGGGCAGCCTGTCGGCAAGACTGGAACGCTCGCTCTATCCGAGTTCTTTCGGAGAGATCGTGGAAACGGATCGCGTTTTTCTGCGTTATCGGCAACAGCTTTCCGAGCGCTGGAGCTTACGTACGTCTGTGTATGCCATGTCCACGGAATCGTCGGTGGGCACCAACAGCCTGCGCCATCAAGATTTCGCGCGCGCGAAAGTTTCGGCGCAGTACAACCTCTACCCGGGGGTCAAGCTCGGCCTCAACTACGGCTACACCTGGGTGGATCGAAAATCCAATGCCCACAGCACATCCCGTAACTCCATTGGCCTCTCTGTTTCCTATAGGCAGTGACAGAGTCCTTAGGAGTAGTGGCATGCAACCGAGTATAGAAACGAAAGTATGAATCCATTCGAGCAAACCCTGGAGCTTTACGACTACTGGCAGTTCGTCGTGCGACGCAAGTGGCTATTCATTTCCGTGTTCGGGTTGCTGTTTGTCCTGTCGCTCCTGCTGGCATTCCTCCTTCCGGCGGAATTTCGTTCACAGTCCACCATTCTCATCGAGCGTCAGTCGATACCTCGGAAACTGGTCGCCAGTACCGTGACGGGATACGTTCAGGAGCAGATCGCTCTGACCCGTGAACGTATTGCCACACGCGAAAACCTGCTCGAGATTGCAGAGAAGTACTACCTGTATCCAGCAGAGATCGAATCAGATCCGGCTTCCGTGGTACTGGCCATGCGCCAGAGCTTCGAGGTGGAAATGGAGAACGTGAAGGCCTCCGACCCGGATGTGGCGGGCATGAGGGTGGCGACGATCGCGTTCAACGTCTCTTTCGGTTCGGAATCCGCCGTGGTGTCGCGCGACATCACCAACGAGTTGACACAGCGTTTCCTCGATGAACACAAGCGTGCCAGGGAGGCGCAGGCAGCCGAGGTCTCCGAGTTTCTCGGCGAGGAAGCGAATCGGTTAAGGACCGAAATAGCGGAGCTCGAGAAGAAGCTCGCTGATTTTAAACAGAAGGAACTGAGGCAGCTCCCGGAGTTGCTGAATACCAACCTGCGCCTGTTCGAGAAGACCGAACAGCATATAGAAGCGACCGAGCAGCGCGTGCGCACACTCAGCGATCGACTGGAGGCGCTTCGCGCCGAACTCTCCCTCACTCCCGCGTATGAAAAGGTACGTACGGAGTCGGGGGCGGTGTTGTTGTCCGCCGAGGAGCGTCTCAGCGTACTGACCTCAAACTATCTCCAGGCAACCTCCCGTTACTCGGCCAAGCATCCCGACGTCATCCGTTTGCGTCGTGAGATACGAATTCTCGCGGAACAGACTGGTACCGCTGCGCGGGCCGACGAGCTCATGAACGAACTCGTCAAGCTGCAGGAACAACTGCGTGGAGCGCGTCAGAAGTACAACGAGGAGCACCCGGAAGTGCAGCGGCTGGAGCGTTCGGTGGCGGCGCTGCAGCGCGGTTTCGAGACGGCGATCATTTCGAGTGACCGCGACCCGGAAATCGTCGCACCCGACAATCCCCGCTACGTGGCGCTCAAAACACAGGAGGAGGTCACGCTCGGCAACATAGCGGACGAACGCCAGCGCCTGATTGTCCTGAACGAAAAACTGGCCGAGTACGAAAAGCGACTGTTCGACACGCCTGTGGTCGAACGCGATTACAAATCGCTCGCGCGTGACTATGACAACGCGGCAAGCAAGTATCGCGAACTGACGGAAAAGCAAATGCAGGCGCGCATGGCGGAACAACTCGAGTCGGGTGAAAATGCCGAACGCTGGGCCCTGGTGAGTTCGGCCTTCCTGCCGAACTTTCCGGAGAGTCCCAATCGCCTCGGCATCATGCTGCTCGGCGCCCTGTTTTCGCTGGGATTTGCATTGGTCGCCGTGGTGATCGCCGAATACTTCGATAAGACCGTTCGCAACGCGCGCGTGGTGATGGCGACGCTGGGAGCACCACCGCTGGTGGTGATACCGCAGATGAGTGGTAAGGCCACCCGGGCAACGACGCAAGGACGATGACGATGGATCCAATCAGCAAAGCGCTCGAGCGCGCTCAGTCGGAGAAACCGAGCGCTCGCGATTGGGTACGCCCTACCCGGCCCGCTGACAATGTAGAGGAGGAGCAAAGCCCGCGACTGGAAGAATCTTCCATCGAGACGGTGGATTTCGATTCCGAGGTTTTACGCAACCACCACATTTTGTGTGGAGACAAGCTGGATGATCTGGTCGTGCGCGACCGCTATCGGGTGCTGAGAACCCGTGTGTTGCAACTGATGCGCCAGAATCACTGGAAGACGCTCGGTGTCACCAGTCCAGGGGCGAGCGCGGGCAAGACCCTGACTTCCATCAATCTGTGTATGTCGCTGGTAGTTGATTCGTCCAATGACGTCATTCTTCTGGATGCCGATCTGCGCAACTCCTCGCTCGCCAGCGATCTGGGTGTGCCCGTGCAGCATGGTATCGTCGACTATCTGGCTTCGGATGAACTCATTCCTGAGGATGTGCTTTTACAGCACACACGCACACCGAATCTCAAGCTCTTTCCTGGACGCCGCGTCGGAGAGAGTGCCACTACGCCCGAGTTGCTCAACTCGACCCGTATGGCCGAGCTGATAGTGACGTTGCGTGACCAATCCGAGTCGACCATCGTCGTCGTGGATCTGCCGCCGGTATTTGTTGGTGATGACGTCATTTCTCTCGCTCCACTGCTCGATTGCTTTTTGTTGCTGATCGACGGAACGAGCACCAAGATCGATGAACTCTCAGAAGCCGTCGGCATACTCGCGGAACACAATCTCCTTGGTACGGTGCTGAACAAATCCGAGGCACGCGGCCATACCTTCGGGGGCTACTACCAATCCGGTGCGCCGGAGTAAGTCGCGCAGGCTGCTCAGAAAATGTACGAGTCGTTTTACCAGTTTGACAGACCACCCTTTTCCAACATTCCGGATCCGGACTGTCTGTTCATGAGCCCACAGCACCAGCGAGCGCTCTCGGTTCTGCGTTATGCACTGATGGTGAGGGCTGGATTCTGTGTGGTCACCGGTAATGTCGGCGCCGGCAAGACCACGCTGGTGAGATCCGTACTGCAGAACCTCGATCAGCAAGTGGAAGTCGGCCTGGTCAGCAACACGCAGTGCGATTCCTTCGAAGAGTTTCTGAAATGGGTATTACTGGCATTCGATCTCGAGTACCGAAATAAGGACAAGGTGGAACTGTACGACACCCTTGTCGGATATCTCATCGAACGTTTTGAGAAAGGGCGGCCGGTAACGCTGATCATCGACGAAGCCCAGCATCTCGGGGCTGAGTATCTGGAACAGCTGCGCATGCTCTCGAATGTGAATACCGAGCGGGGTCAGATTCTGCAGACGATACTGGTGGGTCAGCCGGAGCTCTGGGACCTCCTGCGTAAGCCGGAAATGCAACAGTTCGCCCAACGCATCTCGTACGACTATTTTCTCTCACCGCTCGACAGCGCCGAGATTACTCGCGACTATATTCTGCATCGTATTTCCGAGGCTGGCGGCAACATGGATCTGTTCGAACCTGGTACGTTCGATCTGATCTTCAAGGCCACTCACGGCGTCCCGCGTCTGATCAACCTCGTGTGCGACACCGCCCTGGTTTACGGTTACGGCGAAGAGCGGAGGTCCATCGGCTCGGACCTGGTCGAACAGGTCATCAAAGACAAGGAGCGCTCGCTCTCTCCTCTCGGTCCACCCGCGGCAGAAACACCAGAGTTGGTGCACCCGTCGGAACATGTGATCGAAGAGTTGCCCGTTCCTGGAGATGCCGAGGCAACATCTGTGCTACAAAAACGTGCACGCAAGCTATCGACGATCGAGCGTGCCGCGCTGAGGCTGAAGAAGCAGTGAACGTTCATCCCACCAAGTTCGAGGGTGCGTATCTCATCGAACCTGAGCCTATGGTCGATGAGCGCGGTTTTTTTGCGCGGGTGTGGTGCGAGCGTGAAATGGAAGCCTTCGGAGTATCCGCTCATACGGCGCAGGCAAGTGTTTCGTTCAACCGGCGCAGGGGCACGCTACGCGGCATGCACTATCAGCTCGCACCTCATGAAGAGGACAAACTGGTTCGGTGTACGAATGGTGCGATTTATGACGTCATCGTGGATCTCAGGCCTCAATCACCCACCTACCTGGGGTGGGAGAGCTTCGAATTGAGTGCGGAGAACCGACATACCTTGTTCGTGCCCAGGGGCCTCGCGCACGGATTCCAGACGTTGGCCGACGACACGGAAGTGTTTTATCAGATATCCAAGTACTACGTTCCGCAAGCAGGCGCGGGCTTGCGCTACGATGACCCCGCCATCGGCATTCGCTGGCCGGAGCCGGTGCGCCTGATCTCTGAAAAGGATGCTCGTTTTCCTTATCTCTCCTCAGACGAAGCACAGGCCCATGAGGCCAAGACTAGCAGCAAAGGATTGAATTGATGTCAGGGACGACAACCAATCGAGAAACGCACAAGCATCCCGTGGTGCACATTCAGTCCACCAAAGGGATGGCGCCTATTTCGTTCGCGGAGCTGTGGGCGTACCGGGAAGTGATCTTCTATCTGACCTGGAGGGATGTCAAAGTACGCTACAAGCAGACCATATTCGGGGCTTCGTGGGCCATTATGCAGCCGTTGCTGACGATGGTCATTTTCTCCATCATCTTCGGCCGTGTGGCCAAGATACCCTCGGACGGTATCCCCTACCCCATATTCAGCTATGCCGCCCTGCTGCCGTGGACATTTTTCGCCAGCTCCGTCACCAAAGCTTCCAACAGCCTGGTTGGCGGGGGTGGCATGGTGAAGCAAATCTACTTTCCGAGACTCGCGATCCCACTGTCGTCCATGATGAGTGGTGCCGTCGATTTCGTGCTGGCTTTTTCGGTGCTCGTAGTGATGATGATGTACTACGGTATCGTGCCTACCCTCAACGTGATCTGGCTGCCAGCATTGTTGCTGCTCACCGTGATCACCGCACTTGGCGTTTCCCTGGTACTCACGGCCATGAACGTACAATTCAGGGACGTTAAACATGCGATCGGTTTTCTGATACAGGCCTGGATGTACGCAACACCAGTGGTCTACCCTCTGAGTGTCATCGAGGACCCGCTCTGGAAGTTGGTTTACGCGCTCAATCCCATGGTGGGTGTGGTAGAGGGCTTTCGCTGGGCTCTACTGGGCACGCAGACGGCCCCCGGAGAATACATCCTGATATCTGCGGCGATGGCCGTAGTCCTGTTCGTTTTTGGTCTGTACTATTTCAAGCGCATGGAGCGCACATTTGCGGACGTGATGTAGGAGCCTTGAGCGACAAATGGAAACAGAAGAGCCGACAGTGGACGTGGCGATTGAGTCCGAAGGCCTGTCCAAGCAATACTATATCGGGAGCCTGCAGGACCAGAACCTGACCCTGCAGCAAAGAATCTCCCGCGGAATGACCGCTCCTTTCCGTCGTGTTCTTGGTCTGCTGCGCGGACACGCGACCGCAGCGGCCAACCTGCATGAGAGTTTCTGGGCACTACGCGATGTCTCCTTCACCATCAATCGTGGCGAAGTCGTCGGTATCATCGGGCCCAACGGCGCGGGCAAGAGCACACTGCTGAAGGTTTTGTCGAGAATCACTGAACCCACCAGTGGTCGTGCGGTGATCCGGGGCCGGGTGGGTTCCCTGCTCGAGGTCGGTACTGGATTTCACTCGGAACTCACCGGTCGGGAAAACGTTTACCTCAATGGTTCCATCCTCGGCATGACGCGGGAGGAAGTACGCGCCAATTTCGACGAGATCATCGAATTCAGCGAAGTGGGTAAGTTCATCGATACCCCCGTTAAACACTATTCCAGCGGTATGCGAGTCCGTCTGGCCTTTTCCGTTGCCGCCCACGTTCAACCGGAGATTCTCATCGTCGACGAGGTGCTGACCGTGGGCGATGTTCGCTTCAGAAAGAAGTGCATGGAAAAAATGCAGGAGGTTGGCACGAACGGTGGTACCGTTCTGGTTGTCTCACATAACGCTCAGGCAATCACCAGCATGTGCGAGCGCGCCATCTGGCTCGAAGATGGTAAGGTGCGCAAAGACGGTCCGGTGGATGAGGTGGTCACGGAGTACCTCGGTGAAGGGATTGGGGAGACGGGTGAGCGCGTGTGGGATGAAGATCCTCCGGGTGGTGAGATTGCCACGATGCAGAGGATGGCAATACGTAATTCGCAAGGCGAGGTGAGCAAGAAGGTAGACGTCCGCGAGCGTTTTTGCATCGAAATGGAAATCGAGGTGCACGAGTCTGGTCATGGCATAGTACTCAACAACCTGTTGACGAACAGCGATGGTGTCCACGCATTCTGTGCAATCGATACCGAGAACCCAACGTGGTCCAAGCAGTCCTGGGTACCCGGACGGCACGTGTTGCGTATGTGGGTACCGGGTAATCTCCTGCAGGTGGACACATATTCTGTGGACGCGATACTTTGGGTCTGGGAGCCAATGCAGAAACTGCAGTGTCACATCCGGAGTGCGATTGCCTTCCATGTAATGGAGTCTGCAGAAGGAAGCGCTCGAGGTTCGTTTCTCGGCAACATGCCTGGCGTTGTGCGTCCCAAGCTCGAGTGGGAGATGGAGTCAGGAGCCGAATCTGAAGTACACGCACGAAACCTGAGCTAGCCCGCCACCCCGTCCGGCGCTAAGCGCCGGTAATCCGGTCTACACCCGACATCACGCGCGCCTTGGCCCATTCGAACAGGTAGCGAGGCTTAGAGCGCGTCAACAACACCCGATGAGTCCTGTGAATCTCGCTGGCGAAGCGTAGCTTGAACGGTTCGGCCCCAATGGTGAAATCGAATACTCTCAGGTGTTCGTCGCGAGCCTGTTCCAGCAGAAACTTCAGTAGTACCTCGCCAGGAGAAAACCGGGCGTATTCAGGATCGAAAGCGGGTTTGTACCAGTAGAAACGGTCACCGCTTGCCATACCGAAGTGACATGCAACGATGTGATCGTCGAGTTTCAGTGTGGTGAATCGCAGCATCTCGAGACTGGCCAACACCGGTGTGATTCTCCTGTAAAAATCACGGCTCACAGGGTCGCTGAATAGACTTGGCGTATTCGTTCTCTGCCATCGGGCAACGTGGAGATCAAATAGATTGCCCAACTGTTCCAGCACATCCTTCTCATCCCGGTACGTGTAACACACCAGATCTCCCTGCCGACGCAGTGTGTTGAAATGACGCCGCACACTGCGCTTCCGGAGGCGTGAGTCGACTTCGGACAGATCCAATGCTGGTGCCTGAACGTCCACGCGATCGATCACGCGTAATCCATGTTCGTATCTGTGCAGCAAGTCGAGTGTGCGACTCTCAGGATGGAAGCGGACAAGTCTCAGCGTCCGGTGGCCGCTGTCCAGCGTGGCACAGGCCTCCAGTATCGAGCGAGCAGCGCTGGTGGCCGCGCTGTCGTCCAGGTCCTGCGACAACAACACGTCTGTGTAGTCGGATGGTCCTTGACCTGCAAAGCGGAGTGTATTTCCGTATTTGGAGAACGCGGCTGCTGCGATCAGTCGATTACCGGAATTGACGCGAACGATGTGACCCGTCTGATTCCTGCCGTAGGTTTTGAACCACGCCGACAGCCAGCCGCTCGTGATGAACGGCGCGGCGGGGCCCGCGCTCAAAGCAAGTGCGTCCCATTGCGAATCGCCGGCAGCGAGCGCGTTCTGAGCATTGCTGACCTGCACGTCGAACATAGAGCGTTGTGCCACGCGTGCTCGGATCGTTTACGCCTGGGCCGACCCGCGCCACTTCTCGTCGAGACGGGATCCCACCACCTTGGCAGGCACTCCAGCCGCGATGGCGAACTCTGGTATGTCGGTGTTGACCACGGCACCAGCGGCGATGACCGCACCACGCCCGACCTTCACGCCATCGAGGACTATCACGCCGAACCCGAGCCAGGCCTCATCTTCAATTACGATACCGCCTCGCGTATAGGTGGGTTGTTGCTGCATGCCGATGGAGGCGTCCATGCCATGGTTGTAGGGATAGAAGGCGCAATTGGGCGCGATTTCCACACGGGCCCCAATGTCGATGGAGCCGCGGTAGGCAGAGAACTGGCAACGCGGCTGGACATGAGTTCGCTCGCCAATCCGCACGGACCCTTCGTGGCCTGTCTGAATGGTCACGAATTCGTGCAGGTGCACGTCCGCCTCGAGATGTACCGTACCGCTGTCCGGCTCTTCGTAGACGAGAACGCCGCTGCTGACGAAACAACGCGGTTCAAACGTGAACTGATTGTGCGCGATTCGCGCTTGCGGAGAAAGGTACGCATAGCCGGTTTGCACCAGCGGTAGTTTTCCGTAGGCTGGCGGCAACCCCAGGCCCGCCATACGCGCGGCAAACCGACCAGACGGCCCCGGACTGACTCGTCGCATCCATGCGCGGCGCCATCGCCGTCTAACTCTTCCTAGCAATTTTTTTTCCTCCATGGCTGGTCATCAGGATTTGCATGCAGCTTCTGGGAAACTGCATGAATCTTCTCAACAATGCGCCGATAAGGCGAATTCGGTTCAAAGGATGTCCCGTAGTCGCGAGTGTGGCTTTGTGCAAGTCCCAGAATTCAGGCCCCCTGCCTTCGAGAATTGCGCGCGCCAGAAAGCGGTAGTAATGCTGAAGTTGGTTGGTCAGACTTTCGTCATACTCGGCGCTGCTCAAATAGACAGGGCCATAGCGCACCAGCATCCGCAGCTGAGCGGCCTGCAGCTTTCTAAGTGGATTCGCCTCAGAACTCGTCACCGAGTCATCATGTGTGCGAATAGAGGTGAGCAGTTCGGGAACGAAGCCATAGTCTGTGTTTTCGAGAACGCTGTAGTACGCGTCGAGATCGGCGTGTAGTTCACCGCCCTGATAAAAAGGATCCCGGTCTCTGATCACGCTGCTGCGTATCATGAGGCTCGAAGGTGAAAGAAACGCGAAGTACTCCCCGAGCAACGCTGCACGACACACTTCCCTGCCTGCAAAAAAGAACCTGTTGGACGGAATCGTCTCCGGGAAACGGCCGCTCTCCCAATAGGAGTATGATCCGATTATCGTGGTGCTGGGGTGCCGTTCACCGAGAGCGACCATCTTTTCCACACAACCCGGCTCGAGACAGTCATCGGCGTGCAGCACTTTGCAGTACACACTCGCCGCACTCATCGTGCGAAATGCTACGTTGTGATTCTCGATGACGTCGAGCAATGTGTCGTTGCGTACCACCTTCATGTGGCTGTCACGCCCCACGTACTCGGCGAGGATTGCCGGCGTGTCATCGTCACTGCAGTTGTCGATGACGATGTACTCGATGTTCGCATAGGTCTGATCCAGTACGCTGTCGATCGCATCGCGCAGGTATCTGGCTCCGTTGTAGACCGGAGTGAGGACGCTGACCAGTGGCATCTCAGACACGTGGGGTACCAGGTTTGGTGCGAGTCGAAGCGACAGCAGGTGACTTTGGCTCAAGACGGATCATGGATTTCCTTGATTCTCAGTAGTTGATTGGACGCCACATTCTCAAGTGTCTGTTCCGTCCCACTCGGCCAGCGCACGGTCAGTTTCGGCACCACTTTAAGATTGCCGAGACCAGAGTGCAGGCGTTCATGATGCTGGGTAAAGCGATGCATGCCGCCACCGGCTACCCGAGTTTGATGTCGACCTCCCATATCGAGGGTCACGATCGCACCGTATGCATCACGATTCGAGCGGGTACCTTCGAGGTCGATCTCCAGCCATCTGTTTTCGTTGCCGTCGTTACACAGCAGTTGGTGAGGCCCGCTCTCGACGATCGGAGACGTTGGATCCGATCCATTGGATACGAACAGATCCACGAATCCATCGTTGTCGATATCAGCCCAGGCAGCACCGTGCGTGTCCGCCGTCGAATCGGCCAACCACACCTGCTCTATGATGTCCTCGAATCGACCACCACCGAGATTGAGATACAGATTAGGTGCCCGATTGTGATTGCCAACCCACAGATCTGCCAGATCGTCACCGTTGAAATCTCTCCAGGATGCGCCATAGGTTGCACCCTGCCCCCTGAGACCTGCAAGTTCAGTACAATCGGTGAATCGCACTTCGGCGCTAGCGCTCGACACGCAGCACAACCACATGTACGTGCAACCCAGCCACCGCGAAACGCTCACACATCCCCCTCAGCTCGTGATGCGCTGCAATCCACGGATGAGTGCCGTACCCACCCGCCGGGCCATAAAGGTCGCGCCCGCCCTGGCTCTATCCGCTGCACTGAGGTGTCCGGGTGTCAGGTCGTAACCCAGGGCCTGCAGTTGCGGCATCGAAGCGAAGCCCCGGGCTATGATCATCTGATCCGCGCCGGATAGTTGTCGCCGCCACTTGTCGAGACTGTCTGTGTTGGGATTGGAATAGTAGGTTTTCGCGTCGTACCAGATTTCCTTGGAGTTGGCCGTGATAGCGGCTTCACCCAGGTGTTTCTGCTCGCCTGGAGTGGACATCGCTGGATGCCACTCGATGCCGAGAAAATCGCACAGCCGACGTCCGATCTGTTCCGGCTGAGAGACGAGTTGCTCATAGACCACTGTGAACACCTGATCCGGCGCCTGTTGTGATGTGGCAAAACCCGATTTCATGCAGCGCCTCACATGTTCCACCGCCGCATCGATGTTCGCCGTGAAGGGTGCGGGTGTTTCACCCATTTCACGGGCGCGACGGCTTACGCCGAGCAGTGACGCCACTATAGCGCGCGGATCCCGAACCACATGAATGAGTTTCGCTTCAGGCAGCAGATCTACCAGGTCTGGAAACACCAGGACATTTTCTGGTGTCTTTTCGCTCAGTAGCCCGGCGTCGTGACGATCCGCGAAAGCCAGTAGAAAGTTTCCGATCATGCCACGAATCTGGGTGTCGACATCCTCCCGCGAGCAGATCAGGCTGATCCATTCCTTGGCGATCGATTCAAGCAGTTTCTTGCGCAGTTTGAAGATATCAGGCAGATGCAGGAACTCGGGGCCGCCGAGAATGGACGGGTGGCAATCCAGGATATTCTGCACCAGCGTCGTCCCGGAACGGGGCGAACCG
>DCWG01000009.1:18942-36827 GCA_002327525.1 Gammaproteobacteria bacterium UBA2168
AGGAACGGGGCGAACCGCCGATAAACACTACCCTTTGTTCCAAAGAACGATCGTGCCCCGTGTGCATTGTTTGCTCCGCCCAGTTTGCGCTGGCCATGCCGATTCTTCTCAGAGTACCTGGACGCGCGGTATGGGTACGACGAAACGGCCGCCCCAACTGGTGACATCCGACATCTGCTGCATGATTTCGTCTTTCAGGTTCCAGGGTAGGATCAGGATGTAATCGGGTCGCGTGCTTCTGATCACATCCGGAGCGTGAATGGGGATGCGCGTGCCCGGCAACAGGTGATCCTGCTTGTGCGGACTCAGATCGACCGTGTAATCGATGAAATCTGGACCCACCCCACAGTAGTTCAGAAGTGTATTGCCCTTGGCCGGGGCACCGTAAGCCACCACCGACTTGCCATCGCGTTTCACGTCAATGAGGAACTCGAGCAGCGCGCGCTTGGTTTCGCGCACGGTCTCGGCGAACTGGTCGTAGAGTCGTGTGTCTTCATAACCAAGACCCTGTTCGCGCCTGCGCAGACACAATACCTGCTCAGTTACCCGGTGCCTGTCGTCTTCCGTGTGGCATGCATAGATACGCAAGGAGCCGCCGTGCGTCGGGATCTCGTCCACATCGAACAAGCTTAGGCCGTGATGGGCGAATACCCGTTCCACCGAGCAGAAACTGAAATAGGAGAAGTGTTCGTGATATATGGTATCGAACTGACAATGTTCGACCAATTGCTGCAGGTGTGGAAACTCCATGGTTATCACGCCGCCCGGTTTGAGCAGGAGCTTCATTCCCGCGACGAAATCGTTCAGATCCGGGACATGCGCGAGCACGTTGTTGCCCAGCAGCAGGTCAGGGCGGATACCCGCCTCCACCAGCGTAGCTGCCGTCTTCTCGCCGAAAAAGCGTACTTCGGTGGGAATGCCCTTCTCAATCGCGGTCTTCGCCACGTTTGCGGCAGGCTCCACCCCGAGTACCTGCACGCCTTCCTCCAGGAAATATTGCAGCAGGTAGCCGTCGTTACTCGCGATCTCCACCGCAAGCGACTCGCGATCAAGTTTGAAACGCTCGCGCATTGTCTGCGTATAGCGCTTGGCATGCTCTAGCCAGGAAGAAGAGAACGAAGAGAAATAAGCGTAGTCGCCGAAGATGTTCTCTGAGTTTTCGTATGCTTCGAGTTGCACCAGCCAGCAACTCGTACACACATAGGCTTGTAGCGGGAAAAACGGTTCCATGCTGCTGGCCTTCTCGGCCGGGACGTATGAGTTGGCCAGCGGAGACATGCCGAGGTCAGCGAAGCTGCGCGTCAGTGCCGCGCTGCAGAAACGGCAGCTCCTGTTGGCGTCCTGCATCGTGTCCACATCGGCTTTCCGTGCGATGGTTGCTACTGACATCCGTCTAACTCCATATTTTCCAGGGCGGATCCGTTTGCCACAGTTCCTCCAGAACCTGTTTGTCGCGAAGCGTGTCCATGGGTTGCCAGAAGCCCGCGTGGCGCCAGGCCAGCAACTCTCCCTCCCTGGACAGGCGTTCCATGGGGTCGCGTTCCCAGACGGTTCTGTCACCGTCGATGTATTCCAGAACGCCGGGTTCGAGCACGAAATAGCCGCCGTTCACCCAGGCGCCGTCGTTCTTGGGCTTCTCGTGAAAATTGCGCACCTGCGTGCCGCCGGCGGCGAGTTGAAAAGCACCAAAGCGTCCGCCTGGCTGCACTGCCGTCAGCGTCGCGAGCTTCCCGTGCGCGCGGTGGAATCCGATAGCCGCCTTGATGTCGATATCGCCTACGCCGTCCCCGTAGGTCAGACAGAAGGTGTCGTCGAGGAGGTGCCCAACCCGCTTCAGGCGACCACCAGTGAGGCTCTCAGAACCTGTGTCCACGCACGTTACACGCCAGGGCTCGGCATCGCTCGGCAGTAATTCCATGGTGTTATTGGCGAGATCGAAGACGATGTCCGAGTGGTGCATGGCGTAATTTGCGAAGAACTCTTTGATGACTTCGCCCTTGTAGCCAAGGCAAACGATGAAATCGTTGAGTCCGTGCGCTGAATAGATCTTCATGATGTGCCAGAGAATCGGCATGGTGCCGATCTCGACCATTGGCTTCGGCCGGATGGTGGTTTCCTCCGACAACCTGGTGCCGAATCCGCCGGCCAGGATGACGACCTTCACTTACTGCCTCCTTGCTGAACACCCTCACGGGCACAGGTACGCCTCGATTTCGAACCCAACGTGAAGCGCCGCCCGGAATAGTGCCACATGGTCGAACATCGTGGGTGATCCAGTTGGCAAATAACGCGTTCCGGCATGAACGCGGCCAGCCGCCTGTCTGGCCACCACGAGGTAATGATAGCCCGGTGTGATGGGAATTGGGGGCAAAGATAACTCCCTTTGCAGAGGTTTGAATCTGTTTTGTAAAAAAAGGTGCTTTCCGCTTGATCCTTGTTCGCTAATAAATGGTAAAGTCACTGGCGCTTATCACTTCCGTTTCAAGCATTCCCAAACAGGGCTTATGTGGGCGTACGGAACGACTCCGGTGTATGTCGTTTTTGTTGGCGCACGCGGGACGCAAGTCGGGAATACGGTGTGATCGGGGGTCCGCACGGACAGACTCCATTCGATGCAGGAGATGCGCACAAGGTCGATTGCGGTTTCCGCACCTGGCTCGATAATCTTACCGGCTACATCGTTTTCGATGACGTATCGTTCACGCCGCGCCTGTTTCCCGACCGCGGCGCGAAGTTGTTTTCCCTGCAGGCGGAAGACGCCAATACATTGAGTGACGGCAGCGCGGCCCCCGCGAGTGTGGATGTGTCATCGGCGAACAAGGTCAGCAAGGTGGTTACGATCACCTACAATGCGGCGGCAGCGGTCAATCCCAGCCGAAGTCGCGTCTGAGGAGTGCGTAAAGACGTTCGTTGTGAGGTGCGAAGTAGTCGACCAGCCTTGCCCTCAGTCCCGGGCTTAGCACGTCATTCTGCCCTGGATTGAAACGATCATAGCGATCCCGTGTATGCTGATGGATGCCGAGGAAGTCCTGCACCTCGCCGTAAAGGCCTTTCGGATCGTCGAAAAAGTCCTCACTTTGCATAATGAACAGGCGTGAGCGCTCAAACAGGCCCAGCCAACGCTGCAGTTGCTCGGCATACATTCCACGTCGCAAGTACGAATAGTTGCGCAGATTCACGGCAGCGTAGCCAGGATCGTGGGCCAGGCGCTCGAACTCACCCGCCAGACGTTTCTCCTCCGCATCGACGGCCTCTTCGAACGACAGTGTCCCTTCACCGAACATCAGGTGATAGCGATAGCGCGAGAACGCCCGGTCGACCGGATTGCGCAGCATGACGATCAGCTTTGCATCAGGAAAATCCCGGTGCACGCGCTTGTATCGCGAAGGAAACTGCCGCAGGTACCACTCCATACCGAGTTGGTAGTTGTCACTGAAGAATCCAAGCTCTTTGGCCGATGCAGGCAGGATATCCGGATGGGCCTCGAGATAGCGGTGTAACGTGGTCGTTCCGCCTTTTTTTCGCACCGATGATCAGAAAATCGGGACCTGTGCCCATGAACCGTCTCATGTTTTCATAAACGGCCGTACGGAGACATCGCGCACCTCCGCAGTCTCCGGCAGCGTCAGCACGTGCAGGATGATGGAGGCCAGATCCTCGGGTTGCAGGAGGCGTTCCGGACGGTAATCTCTGCCTTCCTGAGCGTGCAGGTTCTCCTGCATGCTGGTTGCCGTGCGACCCGGATAGACGCTCGTTACACGCACTCCGAGCGCGTTCACCTCCTCACGCAGGCTGTCCGCGATGGCCCTGAGCGCAACCTTGCTGGCGGCGTATGCTCCATGCCCCGCTCGGGCACTGTGTTGTGCGATGGAGGAATTGACGAACACGATCTGACCCCTCGCCTCGATCAGTTGCGGCAGCAGGAGCCGGCTGAGCATCCACGGGCCGCGTACGTTGACTCCCATTTGCAGGTCGAAATCGTCCAGCCGGGCAGAGATCATTTCGTCGATCACGAGCCTACCGGCACAGTGGACCAATATGTCCACGCCCCGGTCGCGCAGGGAGGGTGGGAGCTCTTCGAAGGATCGTGCCAGGTCTAATTTGCAGGACACGACGCTCGTATCCGGGCGGCACGCAGCAGCGACCTCGCTGAGCCTGTTCTCGTCTCGTCCGATGAGGATGAGACTGGCCTCCTCCTCCTGCAATGCGAGTGCGACAGCCCGGCCAATACCGCTCGATGCACCAGTCACCACCACTGTCTGACCACGGAATCGCTTCATGCCGAATGCTCGGCAAGCAAACCCGATTCACACAGGGCCCGCGCGGCCGCCTGTACTTCCGCGACGGCGAGCCCTGCCCTCTCTGCTATGTCCAGCACGCTGTGGCTGCCGTCTGAGAGGTTCAACACCCACAGGATGGTCATCGTATCCAGGGGCTCGCCCTGTGCGCCAACGGCCCCGTACAAGCCGCGTTTTCCGAGTTGCGGCTCGCAGTTGGGAGCTAGATTGACGTAGGTTCGGTTGCCCTCGAGGCCTTCCGCGACTTCCAGATAGGCATCGAGAGACGCCTGCAGGTTGCTGGCGCTGACAAGAGTCAGATCGTCGGCCGAGGTGTGGTATTGCGGAAAGTCTCCGTGGCTGCTGCGCGAGAGGCTACCCACCGCCAGGTTGAATCCGGGTGAGCAGTATTGCCTTTCGTCGTAGCCATATGGATAGAAATCAATTTCCTTGAAGGGTTGGTCTCGGTGGCTCAGGACGTTCAGCACCATGCGATCGATTTCGGCATCACCCTGCCGGCTCTTCTTGTAGGAGAACGGCCCGTCGTCCCCGACGCACACGACCACCAACCCGTGGACGATGTTGCGTGCACGTGCCTGGTTTCTGCACAACCAGGTGATGGAGCCGATCGTGCCCGGAATGAATACGAACCGATACGAATAGCGGTTCGTGCGCTGTTCCAGTTCGCGGGCGAGATAGGTTGCCAGTGCGATTCCGGACAGATTGTCATTGCACAGTGACGGATGGCAGATATGGCAGGAAATCAGCACTTCCTCGGCAGATTCTCCAGGAATCAGGTATTCGGCATACGTGAGCGAACCGTCGCTGAGGTCAGAATCGATACGTACGTGGTACGCATCGTCGTTTAGTGTGCGAAGCTGATTGTCGGTGAGGCAGAAACCCCAGTTCTCGTTATAGTAGGAGGTGCGGTACGGAATCCAGTCTGGATGGTCCGGCAGGGAGAACAGGTGTCCCTTGAGCTCTTCGAGCCCCACGTCACGGTCGATGGGCGTACTGTAGTTCAACACGTGCAGATTGTGGTGTGCGAAATCCACGATACGCTCACCCTGAAGCGTCTCGATGTAGGCTTCACGTATGTTCCACTCTTTCGGAACCGTCCAATCGAATACCTGAGTACCCGATGCAACCTCGTAGACTTCGATGGGCAGCAGACGATGTACGGCCCGCAGAGTTTCTCTGACGCCGTTACCGGTTATGCTTCTACAGATTGGGTATAGTTCCTCGATGAGCCGATACATCTCGTCACCAACTCCCACCCCCAGAACCGTCGCCTGCTCCTGTTGTCCTTGCTTGGAGTCCACCATCTTTCCCTGTAGTCAAAAAGCCTGTTGTCCGGAAGCCATAGGGCACGGACAGTTTAGCATCTGGTGAGTAAGCTCATGGCCGGTGCTACGTCACATTTGCGTCAAATCACCTACCGGGTGGTTCCGATGATCTCGCTGGTTTGCTCAAGTATGTTGACATACGCGCTCGAGTTCGAGGATGTCTCGCTGCGAGCCGGCGTACATCGTAAGGCTCCCACCGCTGCATCCGCGTGGGGCGATGTCAACGCGAATGGCTGGCCGGATCTCTGGGTGAGCAATCACCACGGGGAAATACCGAGTCTCTATCTGAATCGCGGTGATGCTACCTTCGAAGATGTAGTGATGGCCAGATTGCCCCATCTGGCTGCCGGTGCGGTTCCCGATTATTACGGTGCTGCCTGGGTGGATTTCGACGGTGACGGCGATACTGACTGGCTGCTGGCACGTGCGAGGCCCTACGCACAGGAGGTTCGGCAAACGGGACCCGCCGAGGTGCGTGCACGAATCAATGCCAGAAAAGACGGCACGTCCGCCTCCTTCAGCCTGAGCACCAGCGGGGATCTGACGCTGAATCTGCATCGTGTCTGGATAGATCCTTCCGACCCGGAACGCACCCTCTTTCCCGTACTGCAACTTGGCAGGCGCCAGACAGCTCTCGATGGTCGATCCGTGGTGTTGCATGCGTCGGACTCTACGCTGCATGAACCTGCAGACGGGCCAACAGATGCCAGAGAGTGGTTCGGCGTCTGGTTTGATGCTGCGAAACAGCGCTGGCACTTCGACAGTACCGTGACGGCACTCGGAATCGTTGTAACCTCCACGGTTGACATCACCGAAGTGCAGACGAGTGGATTCAAGTCCTCGCACGGAGCGCTGCAAGACTTCTTGTTGACTGCGAATGGTGGTGAATTCCGCGCCGTGCCGCTTCTCGAGCAGCCAACTCCCTGCCACTCGATCACTGCAGGTGATTTTGACAACGACGGGGATCTCGACTTGTACATGGTTTGCGCAACGCCAACCGGGAATGCGGGGAACATGTTGCTCGTCAACGACGGCCGTGGCCACTTTACACCCCGGCGCAGTTCCGGTGGCGGCGAGAACGGGAGGGCAAACCAGGTCAGCGCGGCCGACTACGACCAGGACGGGTTTCTCGACCTGTTCGTCACCAACGGGGGTGGTCAACCTCCATTCGCCAATCAGGGTCGTCACCAGCTTCTCAGGAACGTGGGTAATTCCAACCATTGGCTGGAGATCGACTTGGTGGGCGGAGTTTCAAATCCACACGGCCTGGGAGCAACAGTGATCGTTCGGACAGGGAAGACCCTCCAGAGGCGGCTCGCAGGTGGCAGTGTGCACGCTTTCTCTCAGGACCATCAGCGCCTGCATTTCGGGCTCGGGCCAAACGAACGGGTTGACGAGGTAACGGTATCCTGGCCTTCGGGAGGGGTGCAGATGCTCAACCATGTCGCGGCTGACCAGATTTTATGCATCGAGGAAGGGTGAGAGAGATGAGCGCAGCACGCGATGTGTCCCATAGCAGGCAGAACTCGTGATCCCCGGGGCTGAATTGCATCTAATCGCTCCGGCCATGGGGCATCATGCCGGACCGTCGGGCTATCACCGACTGGCGGACTTCATGCCAGGCGAACGTGTGGACTCGGTTACGTTTGGTACTCTTGGCCGGGTATTGGCTCGACTCGGGCGCCGCTGGATACGCACCTCGGATTCACAATGGTACGAGAGAGACAGCCTGCTCGCCGAGATGGAGGTTGCTCGCCGGTGGCTGACCGGACGCGGACGTCTGTTTCACTTCCTGTATGGAGAAAACTCGTATCGTTACGCAGGGACGCTCAAGCGCTGGCGCAGAGACAACACACTCATCGCCACCTTTCACACACCGGCCTGGCGCACCCTTGAAGTGGTCCGCAACCAATCCCATCTCGACTCTCTCGATGCCGTCATCGTCATGTCCAACAGCCAGCTTGAACACTTCAGCCAGCACGTCGGCGCGGACAGGGTTCATTTCGTCCCGCACGGAATCGATACCGTCTTTTTCAGCCCTGGTGAACATGAGCGGGAGCCGGATCGGTTTCGCTTCGTCACCGTGGGACATCACCTTCGAGACTTCGAAACGCTCGCGCTGGTGGCGAATAATCTGGCCCACAGTCACCCTCAGGTGGAATTCGTCGTGGTTGCCTGGCCTGATCGCGTGGGACCGCTCGAGGGGCTCTCGAACGTCCAGTGCCGCACCAACCTCAGTGATGCGGAACTGCTGCACCTCTACCGGAGTTCCGATTGCCTGATGCTACCGCTGCGCGACGCCACGGCGAACAATGCGCTGCTCGAAGCAATGGCATGCGGATTGCCAGTGTTCTCGACCGACATTCAGGGGGTTCGGGACTATACTCGCGCTGATTCGTCTCGTCTGGTTGCGGTACGGGACAGCGACGCACTTACCGATGCTACGCTCGACGCGGTGGAGGGTCGGTTGGATCTGGCCGCGATGGGCGCAGCCAGCCGCGCGCAGGCCGAAACACTGGCCTGGCCGGGAATAGCCGCCCGCACGCAGACCGTGTATGAATCTGTATGGCCAGTGCGGCGTTCCAGATAGAACGTGTTGCTCGGCGTGTCTACTTGCATATGAGTGGGAACGAGTTCTCGGTTTCCCGTGATTCCCACGCTCCTCCAGCGCGTATAATCGACCTGCGAAATGGGCTTCGTTCATGAAGATACTGCTGTACAACAACAATCACCTGCCATCGATCGGGGGCAAGGAAATCGTGGTGCATCACCTTGCGCGTTGCTATGTCGCGAAAGGGCACGAGGTGGTGCTGGCCGGTCCAGGAGGGTTCTGGATAGACCGGGGTTTCACTTTCGACTATCCCATTCACCGATGGCCGCGTATCCCCGGGCTTCGTCATCCGCGGGACTGGCGCGTACATTTCGTGATCGAACGTCTGCGTTTTCGATTCGATGTCATTCATGCCCACACGACCTACCCGAATGGCTACGTGGCAGCGTTGATGAAAGGCTGGCATCGGCGTCCGTTGGTGATCACGCCCCATGGGGCCGACATACACAAGGTTCCGGAGATCGGATTCGGCCATCGACTGGATCCCGAATTGGATGAGAAGATTCGCTATGCGCTGGAGCGTGCCGAGTCGGTTACCGCCATATCCAAGGCGGTGGAAGACTCCATTCTCGATACCGGAGTCGATGCGGCCAAGATTTGTGCTATACCCAATGGTGTCGACGTCGAGCGGTTTGCGAGGATCCAGACATTCGACATCCACGCGTATCTGGACATTCCTCCCGAAGCACCTTTGATAGTGAGTATCGGCAACTACCACCCACGCAAGGGCCACGAAGTGCTGGTCGATGCGCTGCGGCTGGCACGCGAACGCATACCGGACATGCGTCTTGCGATAGTGGGGCGCAAGTCAGACATTTTGGAGGAGAAGATCACGCGCGACGGTATGACTGACTATGTGCGCTACACGGGCTTGCTCGAGTTTCCACTACCGGGCCAGGAGGACGAACCCGACGTCCTGAGCGCGTTGCTGCAATCGACAACCGCTTACGTCTCCTCGAGCATGGCACAAGGAACAGAAGGCTTGTCACTCGCCCTCCTCGAGGCCATGTCGGCTGGCGTCTGCCCCATCGCGACACGCGTATCCGGGAACGTTGATATCATCGACAATCGAGTCAACGGGCTGCTCGTCGAACCCGGCAACGCCACCTCACTCGCAGACGCCATGGTCGAGATGTGCACGAACGCGCATGACCGTGAGCGTTTTGCCGGCATGGCACGCCAAACGGTGGAACCGTTCACGTGGCAAGCCATCGCCGAACGCTACCTCGATCTGTTTGAGTCACTGTGTAAATGAAGATCACTAATTGGAAACAGTTTGCACGGCAGGTACGTTCCCGAGGCACCTTGCTGTCCAATCTGTCGGATTTCGAGGATCCGATACTCATATCCGGATGCCAGCGTTCCGGCGGTACGATGCTTGCACACGCACTGTCGCGGCATACCGAGATGGTCGAATTTGACTGGTTTCGGGATGCGGAACTACACGCGGGACTGATCCTGTCGGGTGTGGAACGTGACGTACCCGCGGGTCGCTGGGTATTTCAGACCACCTATCTCAATGAGTGCTATCCGGAGTACTTCGAGCAGGAGAAGGCGTTCAAGCTGGTGTGGCTGGTGAGAAATCCCTATTCAGTTGTGTACTCCATGGTCAGCAATTGGAGCCGGTTCGCGCTCAACGAGCTGTTTGACGCCTGCGGTTCCGGACAACTCACCGGGGTGTACCGCGACCGATACGAGCGCTGGGGGAGAATGGGCGTGCGCATGGTGACGCGCGCCTGCGCCGCCTACGTCGCCAAGGTCGAGCAGATGGCCGAACTGCGGGCGCGGCTGTCAGAGGATGCCATGCACATCATCGAGTACGAACGGCTGGTGCAGAACAAGGAATCTGAGCTAGCTCGAATCTGCGAGTTTGTCGGACTCGGTCACGATCCTGACATCGCGGGCAGCATCAACACCAACAGCCTCCACAAGGCCAGCAGACTGTCGCGGGCCGAGCGCCACCAGACCGCCGAACTTTGCGGTGCGGCGTTCGATCAGGCTCGCGCGCTGGCGCGGGGCTGATCCCTTCGCGCCCGCATCTGTGAGTTACACCAACCGTTTTGTGGCCGCCAGATCGATATCGTCGATGATGTGGTGCGCCCACGGATCACCCTCCACGGCGACCACACGTCCGCCAATGGCTTCGATAGCCTGCGTTTCTTCTATGAACGCATCCGGGCTGGTTTGCTCGAGCGCCTGATGCAGAATCAAAGCCCGGCAGGCATTCGGACTCTGCGCGACGACCAGTTCCTCACGACCCACATGTGCCAGGCTGCCGTCCGGCGAGCGGCACTTGATCACGTCAGAAGGTGTGAAGGCGGGAATGGCCGCATCCGCACCGTTTCTGACGGCGCGCAGCAGATCATCGACTACGTCGTCGCGCGTGAGCGGGCGTATACAGTCCTGAACCACCACGATGGATGCCTCATCTGACACCGCGGCCATAGCCAGCCGCAGTGATTCCAGGCGGCTCTTACCTCCCGTCACCATCATCTCTGCTCCATCCCACTGCACGGCGCCTGGCAGCGCTACTACTATCTCAGCACAGTGCGGCCTGATGAGCCTCAGCGCTCGATCTGCGAGCCGTTCACCGCCCAGGCGTTGAAACTGCTTGTGGCCACCAAAGCGCGCACCCTCACCCGCGGCGAGGAGGATTCCGGCGACCTTTTCTGTGCCTGCCGCGGTCAGAGGCCGAGCACCAGTTTGGACATGATGTTGCGCTGTATCTCGTTGCTCCCGGCGTAGATACTCACCTTGCGTGTGTTGAAGTAGTCCTGGGTCGCGCCATTCGCATGAGCCGGACCCACAGGCTGAAAGTTGTCTCCAGGTTCCGGCGACGATTGATCCAGCGGCAACGCGTAGTGGCCGCATACGTCCATCGCCAGTTCAGTCACTGCCTGCTGCAGCTCGGTACCGCGCGTTTTCAACATCGAGGATTCCGGGCCGACATTCTGTCCGGCGGACAGGGCTCCCAGGATGCGCAGTTCGGTGAATTCCATGGCCAGCACCTGAATTTCGATGTCGTGGATACGCGCCTGAAAACCCGCATCCTGACGATACACTTCACCACTCCCGCTCCGTTCGTTGGCTGCCATTTCACGGATGTGTGCGAGTGCCTGCTTCAGCGCAGGCGAATACGCATTGCCACGCTCGAATTCCAGCAGGTACTTCGCACAGGTCCAGCCCTTGCCCTGCTCGCCGATGAGATTCTCCTTTGGTACGACCACGTCCTCGAAATACACCGTATTGATTTCCTGATGGTCTTCGGATGGCTGGTCCAGCGTGACGATGGGTTTCACGATGATTCCGGGTGTTGCCATGTCGATGAGTAGAAAGCTGATGCCCAGCTGACGGATATCCTCGTTGCTAGTGCGCACCAAGCAGAAGATCCAGTCGGCATACTGAGCCATGGTCGTCCACGTCTTCACGCCATTGACGAGAAAGTGGTCGCCCTTGTCCTCAGCCCTGGTGTTCAGCGATGCGAGATCCGAGCCGGAGCCCGGTTCCGAATAGCCCTGACACCACCAGACGTTAGTATCGAGGATGTCGGGGAGAAAGCGCTGTTTCTGTTCCTCGGTACCGAATCTCATGATCACGGGGGCGACCATCGCCATGCCGAAGGGGATGACGCCCGGTGCGCCTACGCGGGCCCGCTCGAGGTCGAAGATGTAGCTCTGGGTCGCCGTGAATCCAGCTCCGCCGTGCTCCTGCGGCCAATTGGTCGCAGCCCAGCCTTTCTCGGCGAGACGCTTCTGCCATTGCACGTGGTCGTCCTTCGAAAGTCGGGACATGGCGCTGCGCGCCTGCTTTTCGCGCATTTCCTGCGGCCAGGCTTCATCCAGCCATGCCCGGACTTCCTGCTGAAAGACACGATCTTGTGCGGAGAATGAGATATCCATGGTTACCTCGTGATTCAAACCACCGATGATAGCCGGTTGAGACAGGGGTTGCCTGAGAACGCATCCCCATGTGCTCGTCTGCGCGCATCATGCTATCTTGAGTTGTCAGCAAACTGCGTTCTCCCAGCTACGCGAACATCGATGCCGAGACCTTTGTGGTTTCTGCGGATCATGGCCGCGTGAGCGAGGTCGCACTTCGGGCGGCCAGGGCAAATCGAGCCTGATCAACCAACCGCGCGTCGGCTACCTCAGCTGCTTCCCGACGGTTTTTCCATTCGAGAATCTGTTACTGCTCATACGCGATGGTCGGGATGTCGACCAGTCGACAGTGAAAACATGGCCGGACATTCGCTTCGAGAACACCTGGCATCGCTGGCAGCTAAGCACCCGCGCCCTGCTCTTTACTACGATAGGCGACCCCCGTGTACGGGCTGGCCCGCTTCTAAGGCGTTCTAGAGTCACCCGCAGGATTCGGGCGAAGGTGCCGTGGATTGGTCGTAGCACCTGCCGATTTCAAACCCCGTGGTCATTGGTACGACAGGGACGCAGCGAGGAAGAGAACGTTTAAAAAGCTCGCTGGGACATCCTGATTGATACAGGATACGCGGCGGATCACGGCTGGTAGCCGAACCGCCTGAGTGGCGTCAGGCGCGACTCGAATCACACGCTTACACGAGGTACCCATGCAGCCAGCGATCGAGCCGGTAAGAGACTACTTCCTGTCGTTGCAGGATGACATCTGTTCTTCGCTGGAAGCGGTCGACGCAGAAGTAGGTTTTCTACGGGAGAGCCTCCGCACTCCGGGCGGCGGCTTTGCCCATCCGCGCGTTCTCGAGAACGGCTCTCACCTCGAAAAGGCAGCCGTGCAGTTTTCTCATAGCATAGGCACATCGCTACCACCGGCTGCAACGGAGCGCAATCCGCACCTGGCGGGTCTCGGGTTTCAGGCCACCTCCATCTCCCTGATCGTCCATCCGCGCAACCCCTACGCCCCCACCACGCACATGAATCTACGTTTTTTTCTGATCGAGGCGGATGATCCCGTGTGGTATTTCGGCGGTGGATTTGATCTCACGCCGTATTACGGCTTCGTCGAGGACGCCAGACACTGGCATGAACAAGCGCGTCTGGCGAGTGGTGATTTCCATCAGCGTATGAAGACCGATTGTGACAAGTACTTCTATCTCTCTCACCGCGAAGAATGCCGAGGCGTGGGCGGTATTTTCTTCGACGACTGGACGGAGAATGGCTTTGAAGCGAGTTTCGACCTGACGCGTTCGGTCGGTGATCATTTCCTGCCTGCCTACCAGCCGATCCTCGAGCGACGTATCGGCATGCCATACGGTGACAGGGAGAGGAACTGGCAGCGGTTGCGCCGCGGGCGCTACGTTGAATTCAATCTCGCTATCGATCGTGGTACCCGTTACGGCATCCAGAGCGGGCGGCGTATCGAGTCGGTACTCGCCTCCATGCCGCCGACCGCCAGCTGGCGATACGACTGTCAACCGGAGGAAGGTTCTGAGGAAGCTCGCCTGTTGGCGGAGTTTCTTCCGCCGCGCGACTGGCTGGCAGAACCATGAAGCGGCGCGTCAGGCTGTGGATAACTCTGGGGATTAATACTGGAACACTTGCGGCTGATCGGTCAGGATTCTCGTAGAAAATTCTTCTTGTCAAGAATAATTCATGTATTTCAATTAGTTATAAGCAGAATTGAAGTTGCGAGTTACGTATGCCAGAGAACACCCTGTATTTGCTGGGGTGTGAATAAAACCCGTTTCATTCGGTAACAACTGCAAGTGCATTGTGCACCTGCACTACCCCCTTTATCGAGGCGGCGATACGCTCAGCCCGGGCACGGGCGGCATCTGAGGGTGCCGGTCCATAGAGACGCACGACACCGGAGTGTACATCCACGTTGATCGACCACCCTTCGAGTTCTTCGTCATCCCATAACGCGAACTTTATGCGCACGTGAATGGCGCGATCGTCGGTGTATTCTCCCAGCGTTCGGCCGGCCCCAGTCTGATAGCTTTGACAACCACCGAGAGCGGTCAGCAGGCAGGCGATGGCCAGTGTTCTGGCCAGCGGGCCGGGAGGAGAGTTGTCGTGCATGGGCCAGGGTTCCGGGTGGATTTGTGTCGGCGCGCATTCTACGCCGTCGCCTCCCGCGCGAATATAGCGAATCGCTGGAAGCGCTATATCCAGGGTAGGCACCGGGTGGTGTTTCTGAGTAAGATAGGTGCCCTTCGGGATCAATTGGGGGATACGCGTGCGCAGGCCATTCGGTAGCAGTCGCGACCACGAATCAGAGGAGCAGATAAACCTCACGCCGATGTTGGACGTGGTGTTCATCATGCTCATTTTCTTCATCGTCACCGCCACCTTCATCAAGGAGGTGGGGCTTGACATCAATCAGCCAGACGATGACAAGCCGAAGACCATCGATCCGGACAAGAAGAGTATTGTGGTGCGAATTAGCAATCGGGGCCGCATCGTCATCGCGCAGCGTGATGTCGACCTGCGTTCAGTTCGTGCCAACATCGAACGCCTGCATGCGGAGAATCCCGAAGCCCCCGTGATCATCCAGCCGCACCCGGATTCAAGGACGGAAACCATGATTCAGGTCATGGACTCGGCGAGGCTCGCCGGGGTTTACAACGTCTCGCTCGCTTCGAACTGACGACCCCCGCCAACCGGCACGTCCTGTGGGCCTTTCTCGCGGAACGCTGGCTGAGTCGAGCCAGGCGTCGGGTCGTGTCTGAGCGCACAACACCCTTCGCCATCGATCTGCGTTCTGATACGCTAACCCGTCCCTGCGTGGGCATGCGCCGCGCGATGAGCGATGCCGAGGTGGGTGACGACGTTTTCGGGGACGACCCCACCGTTCATGCCCTCGAGGCGAGAATTACAGATCTTCTCGGTACGCAAAGTGCGGTATTTCTGCCGAGCGGTACCCAGTCTAATCTCGTCGCACTGCTGGCGCACTGTCAGCGCGGAGATGAGTACATCGTCGGACATCAGGCGCATACCTATCGTTTCGAAGGCGGCGGTGCGGCAGTGCTTGGCAGCATCCAGCCCCAGCCGTTGATTGCCGACACTGATGGCTCACTGAAGCTGGATGAAATCGAGGCCGCGATAAAGCCGGATGATCCTCACTTCGCGCGCACACGACTGATTTGCCTCGAAAACACACACGATGGTCACGCAATTGACGTGCCCTATTTCCGTAGCGTGAGAGCGCTGGCCGATCGCCGCCACCTCAGCGTTCATCTGGACGGAGCGCGTTTGTTCAATGCAAGCATCGAGCTCGGTGTCGAGGTGCGCGATATCGCGCAGCACTGCGATTCCGTGAGCGTGTGTCTGTCCAAAGGCCTTGGCGCACCCGTCGGATCGGTACTCGGCGGAACGGCTGAATTCATTCGCGAGGCCCGTAAATGGCGCAAGATGGTCGGAGGCGGCATGCGTCAGGCGGGTGTAATCGCCGCCGCGGGCCTGTATGCGCTCGAGCACAACATCAGACGTCTCGCCGATGATCATGATCGCGCCGCGCGTCTTGCCAGCGTGTTGCGCGAGCGCTGGCCCGGGCAAGTCGAGCAGCAGACCAATATGATCTTTCTCAAGGCACCCGAAGCGCAGCTCGCACCCTTCCTTCGACACATGCGCGCACAGGGCGTGCTGGCGGAGCGTGCGCGCTGGGTGGTGCACCTCGATGTCTCCGATGCCGGCGAACAGCACATAGCCCGTGCCATTCGCAGCTGGAATCACACTCGCTAGAAGTTTGCGAGAAGCCCGACGATTGCCCCGGTGATGCAGGTGACTAGGGTGCCCGAGATCAGCGTTCTGGGCCCCAAATGCAGAAATTCCTCGCGACGTTCCGGAATCAGGGTGGAGAGCCCGGCCAACATGATGCCGAGGCTGCCAAAGTTCGCAAAACCGCACAGCGCGTACGTCACGATCAGACGGCTGTCGCTCCCGAGTGCCACAGGATCGAGATTGGCGAGCTGCAGATAGGCGACCAGTTCATTCAGCACCAGCTTGCTGCCGAGTAGCGATCCGACCGTCTGCGCCTCCTGCCACGGTACGCCGATCAGCCATGCCACTGGCGCAAACACCCAGCCCATCATGCGCTCGAGCGTGAGCGGTGCATCTGCTACGTCGATCCCCGATATCACGTGATTGACCAGCGCTACCAGGCTCACCAGTACCAGCACCATAGCACCGACGTTCACGGCCAGACGCAAGCCGTCCATCGTGCCCCGGGTGACGGCATCCATGTTGCTCGTGTAGCCGAGCGGATCACCCAGATCTCCTTCGAGGTCGTCACTGGTGCCGGGCACCATGGTGCGGGAGATGAACACTGCCCCCACTACATTGATCACGGATGCAATGAGTATGTGACCGAGGGCACCATCGATCACGTCCGTCAACACACTCGCATACAAAACCATGATGGATCCGGCGACCGTGGACATTCCGCATGTCATGACGGTGAACAGCTCCGAACGACTCATGCGTGCGAGGTAGGCGCGTACCACGAGCGGGGTTTCCACCATACCGAGGAAAACGCTGGAGGCGGCAGCGATGCCTACCGCGCCGCCGATTCCTAGCGTGCGCCGCAGCGCGGTACCCAGCCATCGCACGAACCAGGGCAGGATCTTCCAGTACCAGAACAGTGCGACCAGCACGCTGAAGACCAGAATCTGTGGCAGTACGCGGAAAGCAAACAGGTACATCGCATCTTCTACCGTGACCGCGAAAGGTATCTCGCCACCGGACAGGTAACCAAATATGAATGAAGCGCCTGCCCGGGTGGCAGCCTCGATGGCGTGAACGACGCTATTCAGCAACAGCAGCCTCTCACTGATGAGCGGCACCTTCAGCAGCAGTCCGGCCAGCACGAATTGCACCAGCACGCCGGTTGCGATCAACCGCCACCGTATGGCCGCGCGGTTTTCGCTGAATACCCATGCCACGAGAATTAGCACCAGGATTCCCGCTATTCCCTGCATATTACCGTCCGCCTCGCTTCAGTCGTTGAGAATCCAGAATACAGTGATCACGTGCTCCCCGACGAAGCCGAACACGCCCACTCCGTATTCGAGAACGGCGTTGTCGGGTTGCGAACCAAGGTAGCGAATCGTGAATTGCCCGAGTTCCCAATCCACGTCGATTTCAGCTTCCTGGAAAGTGATATAGCGACCCTTAAGGGGATTCACCGCCTTGTAACCGGCTTCCTTTGCACTGAACAGAACCGCAGCCTGTGAAGGATTGTGCAGCAAGTCGAGTTCGTTTTGCGTCAGTACACGCCTTGCAACGCGCTCGCTGACCCGCGTGCTCTGCTCGAGATCGATGCCCACCCCGGCGTACCGGCTCGTGTTACTCACCACTGTGGCTGCCAGTGATCTCGCATGCGATATCGAACCCGTGACACCTGCCGGCCACCGTGGTGCGCCGGATTCTGTACTGAGCAGCGGCTCATGGCGCAAACCGAGCGCATCGAGCGCCTGATGAGCGAGATGCCGGCCGGTGGTGAACTGGGCACGCCGCCTGGCCGAAACCCCAGTGACCAGATCGGCCTCGGATTCGTCCAATTGTAAGCCTCGTTGGATATCGCCTACCGCGCCAATCATCCCCACGCCCAGACGCGGCAGGCTAGCGCCGAGAGTTGATTTGTCGCTCAGCCAGGACACGCTAGTCGCCTCTACGGGGAATGAGGCGCGCGCGCAGATATCCCGCCAGCGTGTTGTCACGG
>DCWG01000007.1:0-2731 GCA_002327525.1 Gammaproteobacteria bacterium UBA2168
CCATTTGTTTGACGACGGACAGTGAAGCTATCGACTGCACACGAGACCTGAAGAACTCGTCCACAGCACAGAAGTGAGGCGTTGCTCCCATCTAGCCAGGAACCACGTCTAGTTTTAAACAAATCTTTTTGCTTGCGCGGCAACCGCCTGTCATCTTCCTACAGAAGGTAATAAGGGAATGAGTACCTGAACATGACGATCTCCGAGAGACAAGAATCACGCCAGGCTTCGGTGCTAAATCACTTTGTGTTCCGAATTCTACCTGCACTGCTAACCGCGATGGCCATAGCGCTACCAACTGCTGCAGGCATCCCTGAGGCGCCAGTTCTGCTAGGCAGCGGCGGAAGCGGTGGCGACAAAGTCATGGCCTGGAATCCAGGCCACTACGTTAAGTGGACTATGACCCGCGTTTGGGACGAAAAAAAGGACCGACGGGGCTCGCATTACGAAAAAGCCCTCCAGTACTACGAAAACAGCGCGTGGTGTACGACCGACGAGGGCTATGCCAGCCACCAGGGCATTCAGGCGTTTGTACACTGGCGCAATTTCGAACCACGCAAGCGTGGCCAGTATGACTGGACCATGGCGGACAACATCATTAAGTCTGCTCAGCATCGCTGCGGAGCTGGCAATCGCCGAGTGTTCTTCATCCTGAAGGTTGAGGCAGAGAGCCAGTTCTACGATTGGGGACCTGCCAGCGGTGGAAAAGCGTGCGCGCCCCAGTGGGTTTGGGATGCTAACCGAGTGGTTGTCAACGAGAATATAGGTGTTGGGGTTGGCCACTGTATTGCAGCCGTTTGGGATCCCGAAATTCGGGCTGCGTTCTACGACTACGTCCGTGCCTTCGCGGCTCGCTACAAGGATCATCCACTGGTCGAAGGATTTTCTATTAGCGGCGAGGGGTCGAAAGGGTGGATCAAGCGATCGCAAGATCCGAAAGGTTTTTCTATTGGGGAATACTACCGCGTACACCGTGGTGCTGTACTGACACTGCGCTCAGCCGCACCCGCCAAGCTGGTAGGCTTTGGCACCAATCATCACAGGGCTGCGACGTGGTCGGAAGTTGTTAAGCAGACGTGCATCGATACCCCCGGCTGTCTCTTCGTGTGGCCTGACACGGTCGCGGACAGGAACAAGAACTTTCCTCACACGAAAGCGCATAAGGAGTACTGTGCCTTGTCTGGACAGATCGGACTAATGGCGGGGTTGCAGAGCGCCAAATATTCCTGGCGCAATTCGCCGACTCCCGACGACCCTACGGAGAGCGCTTTTAATCACTGCTGTGATGCGCAAACCGTCCCCACGGACAACAACGGCAACATCGATAGCTACTGCGCGACCCACGCCGCTTGGAGCCCAAAAAGCACGAACGTCGACGGCACCTTGGTCACATCACGAACGATCATCGCGAAGCTGACGGAGAAGAGAGCAAGGGTCTATTCAACTAACTGCCCAAGCAATATCACCAAAGCGGGGTTCAAGTGCATCACGGGAGCTGTGCCGTGAGCTAGAGCTAGGGGCGAAGGTTGCCATCGGTCCGGGGCATTTTCTGCTCACACCGCTTTAGCGCAGTCGGTGAGCACTCAGACCAGCGCAGCCTCAGCGGCGCGACGCGCCCACTTGTAGTCCGCTTTGCCATTCGGGGCGCGCTGCACGGTATCGGTGATCACAACCTGTTTGGGCACCTTGTAACCGGCCGGGTGTTCTCGAGCGAAGTCGATCACATCCTGCTCCGCGACCGAGGTGACCGCGACGGCGCTCTGGCCGAAGCGCTCGTCGGGAAACCCCACCACGAGACAGTCCACGACCCCCTCGTGTAGCTTGACGGCCTCCTCCACCTCTTCGGGAAACACTTTTTCTCCGGCGAAGTTGATGCACGCGCTGCCGCGTCCCAGCAGGGTAATGGAGCCATCTGCTTCCACGAGCGCGAAGTCACCCGGAAAGCTGTAGCGGACGCCGTTGACCTCACGGAAGATTTTTGCGCTCTTCTCCGGATCCTTGTAGTAGCCGAGAGGTACACCTCCGCTCAGCGCGAGCACACCCATCTCCCCGGAACTGGGCTGCACCTCCTGATCCTGCTCGTTGAAGACCTTGACGCCTTCGCTGAGCTCGAACTTGGCCGTCTCGGGTGCCGCATCGCGGGTCGTGGTGTTGTTGCCCATGCCGCCTTCGCTGGAGCCCATGATGTCCGTCAGCGTCATGTCGTGATGTCGCAACAGCCCCTGTTTGATCTCCGAGCTCCACATCACGCCGCTGGAACTGATATTGCGCAGGCTTGAGAGATCGTAGGGGGTACCGCTGTTCCGGGCCGCATCCAGCGCTTCCAGTAGCGGACGCGCGAACGCGTCGCCCACGATCACCATGTCGGTGACACCGTGGCGGTCGACCAGCGTCCACAACGCTTCCGCATCCAGACCCAGCTTGGGCAACGTGACCACGGTGCCACCGGCGGAGTGCGCGACCATGGCGCCCAGCCACATGCCGGTGCCGTGCATGAGCGGGCATGCCGGCAGGCTGACGGGCGGTTCGCTGATGGCACGCACCAGGTCCGGTACCTCCGCCACACCGGTGGGCGGCGCCAGACCCCGGCCCATGGCGCCGATCGCGGTCGTCCGCATGATGAACTCTCCCGCCGGGTACATGACACCCTTCGGCATGCCGGTCGTGCCGCCCGTATAGAGCATGTAAACGCTGTCCGGACTGCGTGAGACTCGAGGCATCGGCTCGCCCC
>DCWG01000007.1:3068-3329 GCA_002327525.1 Gammaproteobacteria bacterium UBA2168
GATGGATTCGAAGTCGAGCGAGCCGCTGAGGAGCGACTCGGTCCCGTCGTCTACCTGGATGTAGAGCTTGACCTTGGGCAGACGGTCGCGGATTTCCCAGATGCGCATGGCGTAGCAGGCCTGGTACACGACGGCTTCCGCATCGGCATTGTCGAGCAGGTACACGAGTTCATCCGCCTTGTAGCGGTAGTTCACGTTGATGGACAGCCATCGATCTTGAATACACCGTACTGCGCTTCGAGGTACTCGTTGCAGTTGTGC
>DCWG01000007.1:3636-4219 GCA_002327525.1 Gammaproteobacteria bacterium UBA2168
GAGGTACTCGTTGCAGTTGTGCAGATAGATTCCGACTTTGGAATCGGGCCCATGCTCCGCCAGAGCACCCGCGATACGCGCCGCCCGAGTGTCGTACTCGTGTCAGGTCCGAACCGTATCCCGGCAGATCACCGCCGGCCGGTCGGGCACCGTGTCTGCTACCGCCTCCCAAACAGTCGCGAAGTGAAATTCCATGCTATCCCCCTTCTCTTGTACGCCTGTGTACGCCTTGAGTCTCCAACCCCCCTCACAGAAGCCCTCCCTGAGGCGGTTTGACCGCCGCGCTATCACCCAGCCGGGTTCGCGATCCCCGCAGGAGCTTGGTCGACGCACCGTGAGCGTGCAAGACGGCAATCGCGAAGTGAACACCAAAAAATAGCAAATTTCGCCACCCACCAGGCAATTGCCGCCGCTGCGGCACGTCGTGAAGCCCCGAGAACCGCAGGATACGGGCCGCTTACCGGGTTGGCACGACTATTGAGTAACTCTAAGCAATCCCGGACAGGCCGGGGTTCAGGGGCCGACCGGGTCGGCACATGAGAGGAACCGAGAGACATGAACAGCATTCGACTTTCCCGCATCA
>DCWG01000007.1:4526-4779 GCA_002327525.1 Gammaproteobacteria bacterium UBA2168
CAGCATTCGACTTTCCCGCATCAGTCATCCGCGCGCCACGATCTGGGACCTGGCGCTGGCTGCCGTGGTGTTTCTGGCATTCGGTGCATGGGCAGAGTACCGCGCGCCCATCGCCGAGCACGCACCGACCGCCGCGACGCGACACATCGCGGAAGAGCTGCAGAGCTGGGTCGCCACCCGCTGAACCAGGGGATACGAATACCATGAGTAACTACGGTCTGGACCGGTTACGGATAAGAAAGATAAAAGGGAT
>DCWG01000091.1 GCA_002327525.1 Gammaproteobacteria bacterium UBA2168
AGGCGTGTCCAGGCCCATGGGCAGCCTCTGTGCGAACTCATCCACGGCGGCCTGCCGACAGGCAGTTTCCAATCGCTGCGCATCGGCCTCCGCCGCGAAAAGTGCAATGTTCTCGCGCATAGAACCGGCAAACAGAACATCGTCCTGCAGTACACAGCCAAGTGAGTCGCGGTACTGTTCCCGCGCCGCCGTGCCGCTCAATCCATCCACGCTGACCACCCCAGAGGTTGGCGCCAGCTGACACAGGAGCACCTTCATCAGCGTGGTCTTGCCTCCCCCGGACGGACCTGCGATGACGACGAATTCTCCAGATCGGATCGTGAGACTGACATCTCTCAAAACGGGTTGCTCATCGCCATAGGAGAAGCTGACGGCTTCGAGAGACAGCACGCCCGTCATGGGTGGTCGCACGCTGGCGGGCACCGACGGCCACCTTTCCGGTTTGGCAAAAACCACTTCACCGAGCCGTTCCAGATGCACGCGCAACAACCTGAGTCCGAGCATCTGATCGATGAACGCCCCAACGCTGCCGGTGAACTGAGTCTTGAAGCTGACGAACGCAAACAGCATACCAACCGTCAACGCTCCTTCGAGTGCCGCGATGCCACCGAGATAGATAACCACGATGGTCTCGACGCCAAATACCGCAGCCCTGATCACAGAGCCTATGATTTCACGCCGCGCTACATCCGCCGCACCGTTGAGCGACTCGATGTGACAGTCCTGCCAGGCCTGCAACCGCGGTATCTCCAGGTTATAGGCGCGCACACAAGCCATCGCGCGCACGGTTTCCAGAAACCGGCTTTCCTCCTGCGCCTCGGCACTCACCTGCCGTGTGATACCCGCCTTCATGCCCGGATACAGAGCCACCCGTACCACCGCGTAGATGGCGCAGGCTGAAAACACGATGGCGGCGAGCGGCGGAGCATACGCCAACATCAGCCCGAGCGCCCCGAGCGCCATGAAACCATCCACGACGGTACTCACCACGCCCCCGGACAAAGCCTCACGCAAGGGGCGCAGGGAACCAAATCTAGAAACGATGTCTCCCAGGTGGCGCCTTTCGAACCACGCCACGGGCAGACCAAGCAGGTGTTCCATCAGCCTTGAGGCGAACCCGAAGCTGAGTGTCTGCCCTAGCAACACGATCAACCACGAACGCAGCAGTTGTGCGGCCAGACGCACCAGCAGCAATGCCGTAAATGCCAGCGCCAGGATCAACATCAGCCCGGTGTCACCCCGCGTAACAGCCTCGTCCACCGTCCACTGGATGTGCATCGGCGCCGCGAGGGCAGTGATCTGCAACATCAGTGACAGTCCGAAAATGCTCGCCGCCGAACCACCCGTTCCCCGCGCCGCGCTCCATAGGTCCTTGAGCCGCAGTTCCTTCGGCGCGCGCCCCGGCTCGAACCGCCCTCCCGGGATTAGTTCGAGGACGACACCACTGAAACGCCGCCCGACTTCCTGCCAACCTACTCGAGTGCGACCGATAGCCGGATCGTGAATAACCACTCCGCGCTTGCCGACACGCGCGAGGACGACGAAATGATCGAGGTTCCAGTGAACGATGGCCGGTTTGCGCAGCCGTTTCAGATCTTCGGGTTCGCCTCTGAGCGCTCGGCACTGCAAACCCAGCCGTGTCGCGGTCCGCATGAGCTGGCCGAGGTCATTGCCGCGTCCACCGCCAATTGCCTGGCGCAGTTGGGACAAACTCAGATACTGGCCGTGGTAGGCACTGACCATCGCCACGCACGCGATGCCGCATTCGAAGCGCTCAGACTGCGTGATCACTGGCAGACGCCGCCAGCGTAAACCAGGGATCACAGGCTTTCGAACACAGTGCGCAGTCGGCTGCCGATCAGGAGCCACATGGGTTTCGACTGTTTTAGCAGGAACGCTGAGACACCGGCTCCCACAGGGGCATGTCTTCCCTCCGGGTGGCGCACGATGGCTGCCTCGGCGCGGTACAGCGGTTCGAACCGTACGGGCCAGGGCGAACCGTTTTCCGGCATGCGCGGGGCAAGACTCACCTGTCTCACCACCGCTTCGCCTACTCCGGTACGCACACCTTCGCCCAGGTAGGTAAATCGCACTTGTGTTCCCCTGGAGATATCAGCAGCCGCATGCGCCGGTACCCCGATGACCAGCCTTGTCGGCTCGCGGGTGGGCACGACGTGCGCCAGTACTCGTCCGGGAGTAACGAATTCTCCTTCGCGCGCCTCGACGAAGGTGACGCGACCTGCATGCGGAGCGAGCATTTCGCTGCGCGCCTCGGCAGCCAAAGCGTCCAGGCGCTCCTGATAGCGGATCTTCTCTGCCACGAGATTGATCAGGCGTTCGTCATGCTCGTGCAGTAGCCGCGCGCGCCGCTCACCCACCTCCCACGATGCGTGCGCGGCCTGTTCGCGATTCAGGCCCAGCCTAACCAGTTGCTGGGTCAGTACCAGCAGTGCATCACGCTGGCGCTGATACTCAGATTCGGACACCAATCCCCTGCGGCGCAACACATCCAGGCGCAACAGTTGCTCCCGCTGCAGGCTGGCACGGCGGCGCACCACGGTTGCCTCGCTTTCGGCGGCCTGACGAACCGAGTGCAGATGACGTTCCTCAGCGTCCAGCGAACGCAATCTGCTCTCATGGCTTGCTACCACCTGGCGCCGCTTGATCGCGTTCTGCTGCAGCAGGCCTCCGACACCCTGGGCACGCAGTTCCGTATCCGACTGGCCGGCGGCGACACGGCGACGATGATCGAGCACGAACAACACCTGTCCGCTTCGCACGTGCTGGTTTTCACTCACCTTCACGCCGGACAGAACACCCGCTTTGGGTACCGCTATGGCTACCTGCCTCACACCCTCCACCATCCCCGTTGCCGCGATCCGTTCGCCGTATTCCAGAAGCGCCAGACTCACGGCAGCGGCACAGGACAACGCCAGCAGCAGCGCGCTCGCTACCTGCATGCGACGATCAACCTTCAGCATTACGTTGGAAAAGACGCGCCGGGCGGAAAAATCGAGTGCCTCACGGCGAAACAGGTCCATGGCGAATCCAGCTCCAGCCTCGTTGGGGAAGCAATCCTTGCCCGAGGACCAGCGAGAGTCTGTCAGTCGGCGACGTCTGCGCGTGTAGTCAGCCGTCCGCCAACCGCTTCAGAATCTCTCCTATGCGCCGTGCATTGACGCCCAGGTCGCTCTGGCCGACGCGGGACACGCTGTGCACATCCACGAGTGCCCGTTCACCGGAACCACCCTGATCGGAAACACGCACGGACACATCGTCCTTGAACCCAAACCAGAAGGTAGTATCCGTGGCCTCCACCAGCCCCATTTCCGGATGCGTGGCGACCACCTCCAGGCCCATGGCTTCGAGTACTTCGACAACCTCGGTGAGTACCGTCGCGGGAGATCGGTTCAGCGGCAACGACTGAATGTCCGGATAGGCGCCATGCTGTTGCTCGGCAAATGCCGCCGCATCGTACTCCCACGGGTTGGCGGCATTTCCGCGCACAGCCTTAAGTTGCACGATGCCGGGAGGATTCCGGATATCTGTGCTGATGTTGTGAATGGGCGGCACTGCGCTCGCTGCAAGAAACTGCCGGCCCATGAGGAACACCACGATCACCGAAATCACCATGCCAGCCAGTATGGGATTGCGCTCGCCGTCTGCCTTTTTGCGCACCACTACGACCAGTGCGATGAAGCCACCAATCAACGCGAGTCCGGCGAGTCCGGACGCAATGGCGAGTCCGAGGAAACCGAGCTGCAGCGACCAGAGATCGAACCGGTATCCGAGCGCCGATACGGGCAGAATCACGATTGCCGCGACCGCGGCACAGCAAACCGACTTCGACCACCATGTGGTCATGACACACCTTCCTCCCCGTCTGTGTCCGAACGCCACGATAGCCCCATTGCCGGCGTTTTTCGAGCGAAGAAGTGCGTGGAGCCGGGATGTATGCGCAACGGTGACGGGTGCGCCGATTCCGTTATGGATGCTTACCTGGACTGCTTTGCACCGCCTATTTGAACAAACGCACACTCTGCAGCGTATGGATAAGATGTCTGCTGATTTTCGCCCGATATCCAGTCATGTAAGATGCGTCTTACAACTCCGGCCAGACGGTACGAAAAGTCAGACAGCCGTCAGCACGTGCGGGCTCGCGCCCGATAGAGCACGCGCTGCGAATCAGCCACGGGAGCATGTTCGATCGCCTCAAAGCGCTGGCCCAACGCCTTCTCGAACGACTCCCGGGTGTAGTCGCCGAATATATCCTCCCTGGTCTCGAGCATGCGCTGCACCTGGCTGTCTTCACGCGGTACGAACTCTACGATCAGGGTAGTACTCAAATCGGCCAGAAAATTCACAATATGCATCAGAGGCAGGTTGTTGCCGATGGCCAGGTGATGGACCAGCGCCAACGCCAACACCACGTCCGCACGACTGCGCTCGAAAAAGGAGGACCGTTCCATACCGTGCCAGCCACCGGCAGGACTCGGATTGGTCAGGTCGAGCACCAGCGGCAGGATGCGGGCTTCGCCCGCGAGGGCGCGGTAGTGCCTGTCGACCGCCACCTCGTCCAGATCGTGCGCCACCACATACGCACCCGAGTTCGCCGCCAGAGCACTGAAGCGACCTGTGTTGGCGCCGAGATCGACCACCATCGCCGCCGCTCTCCCAGCCTCGGCAAGCCACGCTCCCACGATGCGCTCCTTTGCCGCCATGGCGGGGGCTGAATAGTTGGTGTCGTCGTAGTAGTCCCCCCAGACTGACGCATCCCCTGGAGTTGGTATCTTTTCAACGGCCCGGCGCAGGCTTGCCACCAGCGCCTGGTGCATGCGCAGGTTCATGACGGGCTTGCTGGCGCTGCCTGGTTCCGGCGCCCGCCGCTGGCTAGCTGCGTGCAGGCGAACATGCGCGAGCAGTGAATAGCGCAGCCACGCCCGGGCCGGTAACAGCGCGCACGCCAGATCCAGGGGCAAACCATCGAGATAGTGGCGCAGCAGGTTACCCGTGCGCACGTCCGTGTAGGCCATGACCGCCAGCGGCGCGAGAAAGTGCTGACAGAACTGCCGATAGGCAACCCATGGTTTCCCCGCGTCCAGCATCTCGAAGGACAGGGTGTCGATGAAAATCGGCCGAGCACCCACATACTGCACGTTGTAAGCCGAGGCGTCCTTGAGGCTCTGACCATGGCTCAATGCGCGCTGTTGAATCTCGAGCGTGAGCAGCGCTGCATCACGTAGCTGGGAGAAGCTCCATTCGTATGGGTAACTCACGTAGCGGATGGCTTCGGGGCGCAACACCAGAGCTGCTTGTGCCGTCGGCCCAGCAACTTCCATCTGCTCGTGCTCAACAAGCAGACCTGCGGATGTGAGATCCTGGTACAGACCCGACATCAGTCGGCGGTAGTGCGGGAGGTATGCCTCGTTGACCTGCCGATACAGCACTCCACCCTGGCGGAATACGAACCCTGCCGGGTCGCGAAAAGAAGCGCCGTGCACCTCCGCCTCGCCCTGGCTATGCCCGAGTCCAGTCCCCCGATCCTCACTGTCAGGTGCGTCACCCACCGTTTGTCGCCATTGTGTGACTCATGCGCCATGGCTACTATACCCAAGGAACCCTATCCCTACTCGCAATCTCCATGCACCCTGTAACCCTAACGCTGTTTGCCTTCGCCATCCTCATTGCACAACCCGTGCACGCCTATCTCGATCCTGGCGCCGGCAGCCTCATCATCCAGGGCATCGTCGCCGCCATCGCGGTTGTCGGCGTTACTGCTCGAGCCTATTGGCAGCGCCTGCGGAGCCTGTTCGGCATGCAGAGCGAATCCCCCGCCAATCTCGAGCCGGACGAACCGGAAAACCCGGAAGACTGATCCGCACCCCGGGCACAGTTCGGGTATAGTGCGCGCCCATCGCGAACTCGTATTGAAATCGGAGACCCACGTGCCCGCACGGTCCATGGATGAACTGGTTAGCCTCTGCAAACGCAGGGGTTTCATTTTTCCATCGAGCGACATTTACGGCGGCTTGCAGGGGCTGTATGACTACGGGCCGCTGGGCGTGGAACTGAAGAACAACCTCAAGCAGGCCTGGTGGCGGGCCATGGTCTTTGAGCGTGACGATGTGGAGGGCCTGGACGCTGCGATTCTGACCAACCCGCTCGCACTCAGGTACTCGGGTCACGAGGAGACCTTTACCGATCCCCTGGTGGATTGCCGTACGTGCAACGCCCGACACCGGGCCGATCACCTCGAAGACGGCGAGTGCCCCAACTGCGGCAGCACCGATCTGACCGACCCACGACCGTTCAATCTGATGTTCAAAACCGCCCTGGGACCGGTGGACGACGGTTCGAGCTTCGCTTATCTGCGTCCGGAAACGGCCCAGGCCATCTTCACCAATTTCCGTCACGTGGTGGATTCCACTTCGCGCCGCCTGCCGTTCGGTATCGCGCAGATGGGCAAGGCATTTCGCAACGAGATCAC